>JBQCFF010000166.1:0-8581 GCA_051959485.1 Devosia sp.
CTGTGGGCCCATGCTTCGTTCACCTTGCGTAAAGTTGGTCGCTGCCATATGAACCCCGCTCGGTGAGGCCACGTGGCGGAGTGGTTACGCAGCGGATTGCAAATCCGTGAATACCGGTTCGATTCCGGTCGTGGCCTCCAAGTTCTTCTCTTTGCATGGATTCGTCACCGGTTGCTCCCCGGCCGGACCGGGGCTATCACCGGTCGCACCAGCATGCCCCGGGGGACACGCCTATGGCCGATTTCGCAACCGCTCGCCGCCGCATGGTCGACAACCAGCTGCGCACCAGCAACGTCACCGACCGCCGCATCCTCTCCGCCATGGACGAGGTGCCTCGCGAGCGCTTCATCCCGGGAGCGCGCGAGGGGCTCGTCTATGGGGATACCGTGCACGACCTGGGCCATGGCCGCAGCCTCGCGCCGCCGGCGCCGTTTGCCCGGCTGATCCAGCTCGCGGAGATCAAGAGCACCGACGCCGTGCTCGATATCGGCACCGGTACCGGCTACTCCACCGCGGTGCTCGCGCGGCTGGCGGCAGAGGTCACGGGGCTGGAAAGCAGCCCCGAGCTCGCCGCGAAGGCGCGCGAGCTGCTGGGGGAACTCGGCGTCGGCAATGCCGGCATCGTCGAAGGCTCGCTGGACGGCGCGGGCCAGCGTCCCGGATCGTACGATGTGATCGTGCTCGAGGGCGCCGTGGCCGAGGAGCCGACCGGCCTGTTTCCGCTGCTCAAGGATGGCGGCCGTCTTGTCGGCCTGCTGCAGGGCGAGGGGCCGGGCGTCGCCCACCTCTATGTCAGGTCGGGGCGGGACGTGGCGAGCCGCGGCGAGTTCAACGCCGCGCTGCCGCTGCTCAATCCGGCACCGCGCACAGAGAGTTTCGTCTTCTGAGTTGCCGGAATCGCGCAGCGGAAGCTAACTGACTGCTCCGCCAGCACTGTTGCGCTCGAATCACGAGCGCGGCCAAAAAACATGGTGAAAAAGCAACTCTTGTGAGCAAGAGTTGTGTGGCCCATGTGGCGGGGCGTAGTATCGGGCACGTGTCGGAGATGAGTTCTATGAGTTATCTGGGGGCAGTGCGGGCGGGCGCCCTTGCGGTCGTGTTGTGCTGCGTGCCGGCGATGGCCCATGCCGAGACGCTCCGGCAGGCACTGGCGAGCGCCTACACCAACAATCCGACGATCATGTCGGCGCTGCTCGAGGTGAAATCGACGGCCGAGGGAATCGCGCAGGCGAAGTCCGGCAAGCTGCCGACTATCGGCGCCTCCGCCGGCGTCACGGCGTCGTGGTCGCTGCCGCAGGGCGGCGAGTTCAGCACCGGCGCCAGTTCGTCGCTCGGCCTCAGCTACAACCAGACGCTGTTCGACAACTTCAAGACCGAGGCCCAGATCGAGATTGCGCGGGCCGGTACCGAACTGGCGAAATACGCGCTGCGGAATGCCGAGCAGAACGTGCTGCTGTCCGTCGTGCAGGCCTATTACGGCGTCATCCGCGACACGCAACTGGTGCAGCTGCGCTCCACCAACATGACCTTCTTCACCGCCCAGGTCAGCTCCGCCCAGGATCGGCTGCGGCTGGGCGAAGGGACCAAGATCGACGTCTCGCAGGCGCAGACCCGCCAGGCTGCGGCGGTGGCCTCGTACCAGGCTGCGATCGCTTCGCTGCAGACCAGCCAGGCGAGCTATCAGCGCTACGTTGGCCACAAGCCCAAGAACCTGTCGAGCGACTACAATTTTGGCAACAGCCTGCCGAGCTCGATCGATGCCGCCATCGCCTCGGCCGACGAGCGGCACCCGGCGCTGCTGTCGGCGCGCGCCGCGATCCGGATCGCGCAGGCCGGTGCCGACGCCGCTGCCGCCGCATTCGGTCCGACCCTGAAGCTGGTGGCGGGCATAGAGGCCAAGAACAGCTGGAGCGATGCCCCAGGTCCGACCGGTGGCAGCAACAGCGGCATCGGCGGTTCGGCGACGCTGTCGCTGACGGTTCCGATCTACGCCGGCGGCGCGCTCGGCGCCTCGATCCGCAAGGCCAATATCGACCAGATCAAGTCCGAGGTGGATGCACTCTCGGCGCGCGACCAGATTCGCGAGGCAGTGATCTCCGCCTGGTCCAGCCTGCAGAACTCCTCCTCGCAGATCGAATCGGCGCAGTCCGCCGTGGCCTCCGGCCAGCTCGTCGTCGAAGGGACTATCCAGGAGCGCGACGTCGGCCAGAAGACCACGCTCGACGTGCTCAACGCCCAGGCCGAGCTCACCCAGGCGCAGGAAGGCCTGATCCAGGCGCGGGCCGCGAAGATGATCGCCGCCTTTGCGCTGCTGTCGGCCTCCGGCCGGCTCTCCGCCGAGGATCTGCGGCTCGGGGTCGAAGTCCACTCCGCCGACGGCTACATCGCCAAGGTCGAAGACGTCTGGCAGGAACTGCGCGCGCTCGACGAATAGGCGGCGCGCCCGTTACAAACCGAAAGGCCGGCCGCCATCGCGGTCGGCCTTTCGATTCACCGGGCTATGTGGCCGGGCGGAATTACAGCCGATCAGGCACCCAGCGCCGGGTTGGCGATGCGGTAGAGCACGTGTGGACGCACCTTGTGCCCCACCGGCACGTCCGGGTGCTCGAAGTCGCCGCGTGGATCGTAGGTCATGCCGATCTTTTCCATGACTCGGCGGCTGGGCCAGTTGCCCGCGTAGGTGATCGCCACCACCTCGGGCAGGCCCAGCGGCATCCAGGCATAGTCGAGGAAGGCGCGGGCGCCCTCGGGCGCGTAGCCCTGGCCCCAGAACTCCTTGCCCAGCTGCCAGCCGATCTCCACCGCCGGGTTGGTCGGGATCACGTCCCGCAGCTCATCGCGGAACGGCGCCATGCCGAGCATGCCCATGAAGGCGCCGTCTTGCTTTCGCTCGACGGCGAGGAAGCTGAAGCCGAAATCCTTGAGCCGCTGCCTGGCCCGTTCGATCCCCGCATCGGCGTCGTCATAGCTGCCGACACCGGGGAAGAACCGGCGCACCTCGGGGTCGCCGATGATCCTGGCGTAGAGCTTCTTGTCCGCCTCCCGCCACTCCCGCAGGATCAGCCGCTCGGTCTCGAGCCTCACCGCACGATGTCCTCTTCCTCAAAGCCCTGCAGGTAGAGCAGGGCGGTCAGATCGGCAAAGTCGATACGCACATCCGCCTCGGCCGCGACGTGGGGCTTGGCATGGACCGCGACCCCCAGCCCCGAGGCCTTGATCATGTCGAGGTCGTTGGCCCCATCGCCGACCGCCAGCGTCTGCTCCATGGCAATACCGCGCTCTGTCGCCAGCGTCTGCAGGCGGGTGAGCTTGGTCGTCTTGTCGACGATCGGGTCGGCGACCGTGCCGGTCAGCTGCTCGCCGTCGAACTCCAGCACGTTGGCGACCGCTTCGTCGAAGCCGATCCGCTTGGCGAAATAGTCGGCGAACAGGGTGAAGCCGCCCGAAACGAGCGAGGTGTAGGCGCCGAACGCCTTCATCGTGTGGACCAGCGCGCGGCCGCCCGGCGCCAGCGTGATGCGCTCGCGGCGAATCTCCTCGATCACCTTGCGCTCGAGCCCCCTGATCAGCCCGACGCGGGTCCGCAGCGCTGCCTCGAAATCGAGCTCGCCGTTCATGGCGCGATCGGTGATCTCCGCTACCTGGTCCTTGATGCCCACCGCGTCGGCCAGCTCGTCGATGCATTCCTGCTCGATCATGGTCGAATCCATGTCGGCGACCAGCAGCTGCTTGCGCCGGTTGGCAGCAGGGACCAGCCCGGCGTCGACCGGCTTGCCGTCGATCACCCCGCGCGCGGTCAGCACCGGATCCGCGGACCTCGGGTCGTGGATCTCGCAGGCGATGCGCTGGTGCAGCCAGTTGATCTCGCCCCCCGTCTCATGCTGGATCGCCTCGACCAGCTTGCTGTCGAGCGCCGCATCGAGCGGGTTGGCGACCAGAACGAGTACCGACGACATGAGGGGAAGGGCCTGAAACGAATGGCGGAAGCGGGGAGAAGAGCGGTGTTGATAGCGGGTCCGACTGCCAGCGGCAAGTCGGCGCTGGCGCTTCGACTCGCCCGCGAACGCGGCGGCATCATCGTCAACAGCGACGCGCTGCAGGTCTATGGCGGGCTGCGCCTGATCACCGCGCGGCCCTCCGACGCCGACCTCGCCGAGGCGCCGCACCTGCTCTACGGCACCGTGCCGCCGTCGGTGCGCTTCTCGACGGGCGACTGGGCGCGGGCGGCGCGCGCCATCATCGCCGAGCACCCCGACCGCACGCTAATATTCGCCGGCGGTACCGGCCTCTATTTCGAGAGTCTCATCAGCGGTTTCGCGGAGATCCCTCACGTGCCGCCTGAAGCGGTGGCGGCGGCCGAGGCGGAGATCGCCGGCCTCGACCGCGAGGCGCGTGGCCGCCTGATCGCGGCGCGCGATCCAGCCGTTGCGGCCCGCCTCAAGGCGCCCGACCCGCAACGGGTCACCCGCGCGCTCGCCGTGCTGAACGCCACCGGCCGCTCGCTCGCCAGCTTCCAGGACGACGCCCAGCATGGGCTACTCGAGGGCTATGCGCTGGAAAAGCTGGTGCTCAACCCCGAGCGCGAGGTGCTGCGCCAGCGGATCGCCCGCCGGTTCGAGGCGATGTTCGCCGAGGGGGCCGTCGAGGAGGTGCGCGCGCTGCTGGCCCTGCAGCTCGACCCCGGGCTCCCCGCCATGAAGGCCATCGGCGTGCCGGAGATCGCCGCCATGCTGCGCGGCGAGCTCACCGAGACCGAGGCGATCGAGCGGGCCATCATCGCGACCCGCCAGTACGCCAAGCGCCAGCGCACCTGGTTCCGCGGGCGGATGGCCGACTGGGAGTGGGTGACGCCGTAGCGCCGGCTGCCGCTCAGGTCACGTCGATCCGGATGGCGCCGGTGGTCCGCTCGAGGTCGGCGGCGGTGACTTCGAACACCGAGCGCGGATCGCCGGCGGCTGCCCATACCGTGTCGTAGCGAAACAGGTCCTGGTCGAGGTAGGTGGCCAGCGGGGCAGGGTGGCCGAACGGCGATACGCCGCCGATCGAGAAACCGGTCCACTCCTTGACGAAGTCGGCGTCGGAGCGCTCCAGCACCTCGCCGACCTGCCGGCCGGCCCGCTTCTCGTGCACCCGGTTGGCGCCCGAGACCAGCAGCAGGTACGGCCGGCCGCTGTCCTTGCCCTTGAACAGCAGCGACTTGACGATGCGGCCGACCTCGACGCCGATCGCGTCGGCGGCCATCTGCGCCGTCGTCGCCAGCTGTTCGAGCACGATTACCTCGCCCGGCAGCCCGTGCTTCGCCAGAACGGCGGCGACGCGCTGCTCGGCGGCTTTCAGTTCGGTCACGCGGTCACTCCCTTCAGCAGCCCCAGCCGCTCGCGCATGGCGAAGCGGACCAGCAGCAACACCGCCACGAAGGCGAGGCCCGTGGCAAGCCCCAGCCACACGCCGATGCCCCGCAGGTCGAAGACGAAGCCCAGCACATAGGCGGTCGGCAGCCCGACGAACCAGTAGCCGAGGATGGCGAGGAGGCTGGGGGTCCGCGTGTCGGAGAGCCCGCGCAGCGAGTGTGCCGCCACCACCTGCGCCCCGTCGGCGAGCTGGAACAGCCCGGCAATGCCGAGGTAGCTCGCCGCCAGCATCAGCGCCTCGGCATTGGCCGGATCGTGGCTGTCGAGGAAGATGGTCACCAGCGCGTGCGGCATGGCGAGGAACAGCGAGGCGGTCAGCGCCATGAAGCCGACGCCGAGCCCGACCGAGGTCCAGCCGGCCTTGCGCACGCCCTCGACGTCGCCGCGGCCGAAGGCGAGCCCGACGCGCACCGTGGCGGCCATGCCGAGCCCCAGCGGCACCATGAAGGCCGTCGACGCGAGCTGCAGCGCCACCGCATGCGCGGCCGTCTCGTCGGTGCCGAGGCGGCCCATCATGATCGCCGCGACCGAGAACAGCCCGGTCTCCGCCGCCACCGTCAGGCCGATCGGCAGCCCGACCTTGAGTATCTCGACGAAGCGCGGCCAGTCCGGGCGCCAGAACCGCATCAGGATGTAGAAGCGCTTCAGCCGCTTGTGGGTGAGCGCATAGGCGAGCAGCGCTCCGAACATCACCAGGTTGACGATGCCGGTGGCGATGGCCGCGCCGCGCAGCTCCAGCCGCGGGAAGCCGAAGTGCCCGAAGATCAGCGTGTAGGCGAGCAGCGCGTTCACCGTCACCCCGAGCACCGTGATCACGAGGATCACCCGCGTCACCGCGAAGGCCGAGAGGAACGAGCGCAGCACCATGATGCCGAGCGCCGGATAGAGCATCCAGAAGCCGTAGAGCATGTAGCTCTGCGCCAGCTCCACCACCTCGGGGTCCTGCCCGAGCAGCAGGTAGACCGGCTTGATCGACAGCACGATCGGCACGAGGAGGGTAGCGACGAGGATGGCGACCCAGAAACCCTGCCGCACGTAGCGGCGCACCGCCTTGATGTCGCGCCGGCCGCGCGCCTGCGCCACCAGCGGCGCCACCGCGCCGACGATGCCGATGCCGGTCAGCTGGAACGGCATCAGGAAGGCGCCGGCGAGCGTGCCGGCCGCGAGGTATTTCGGGCCGAGCCAGCCCATCAGCACCACGTCGGTGGTGAACAGCAGGTTCTGCGCCAGCTGTGCGACGATCAGCGGCCAGGCGAGTGCGAAGCTGGCGCGGAGTTCAGCGCCCCAGCTAGCAGCATCGGAGGCGTCGCTGCCGGAAGCCGGCACCGCCAGTTGGTCGCTCATGTCGGTCGTCCCGCTCGCAATGGGGAGCGGAGGCTTTACCCCAATGACTACGTGATCACAAGCGCGTGGGAACCGAAGCGGGGCTTGCGCATTCAGCGCTGCAGGGCTCGGGTAACAAGCAAGCAGTTCAGGAGGGTCAATCCTTGATCAAACCCATTCTTTCCCTCGGCGCGGCGCTGATGATGGCCACGACGATGAGTGCCTGCACCACCACCCAGAAGTCGGCCGGCGCCGGCGCCGTAGCGGGTGCGGTGATCGGCGGCGCCACCACCGGCACCTTCACCGGCGCTGCGGTCGGCGCCACGGTCGGCGGCGTGACTGGTGCCGTGGCGGGCGAACTGCTCGGCCGCTACGACAAGGATCCGACCCAGTGCGTGTGGGAAGATCGCTACGGCCGCCGCTACGTGGCTTCATGCTCGCCCAACGGCTGAGCCTGGCGTCCAGGCACGGCGAAGTTCTGTGGGAAGGGGGCGTCAGCCCCCTTTTCCATGGGCCGGAGCCCGGACCCCAAGCAGCAAGCGGTCCGGACCGCTGAGGCTGGCGACGAACAGGTCGAGCCTGCCGTCGCCGTTGAAGTCGCCGGCCTCGAGGTCGAAGGCATTGGCCACGGCGCTCGGGGGCAGCACGCCTTCCGCCGGCACGAACCTGCCGGTCCCGTCGCCCACGAAGGCCAGCAGCGGGAAGCGCGAGTCGCGCCCGCCGAGGTCGCCCATCCGGCCGCGGATCAGGTCCAGGTCACCGTCCCCGTCGAAATCGATGAACGCCACCGAGGTGGTCAGCTCGTCGTCGGGCGGCAGCTTCTCACCGGTCACGTCGGTGAAATTGCCCCGGCCGTCGTTGCGCAGCAGCCGATCCTGCTGGTCCCGATCGGGCTCGAAGATGCGCACGTTGGCGAAATAGATGTCGAGGTCGCCGTCGCCGTCGACGTCCACCAGGTGCACGTCCCGCGTCTCCTCCGGCGTCCGGCGCAGCGGCAGCGGCGCGTCGGCGAACACACCCGAACCGTCATTCAGGTAGAGCCGGTTGCGCTCCTCGTTGCCGAACACCAGGTCGAGGTCGCCGTCCCCGTCGACGTCGCCGGCGGCGATGTCCTGGCTGACGTCGTCGAAGCCCGGCAGCCGCGCGGCGCTCGCATCGGCGAGACCGCCCGTGCCATCGTTGAGCCAGATGAAGTCCGGGCCGGCATTGGCCACCACCAGGTCGGCATCGCCGTCGCCGTCCAGGTCGGCCGCGATCACGGTATTGGAGGTGGCGCGCCCGGGCAGCCGCCCGGTTGCGTCGGCAAAATTCGCCTGGCCGTCGTTCAGGTGGTAGCCGGTCACCTGGTCGTCCTCGCCGACGAACACCAGGTCGGGGTCGCCGTCGCCGTCGAAATCGGCGATAGCCACGTCCTCGTGGTCGCCGCTGGGGCCGTCGAGCCGGGCCTCGGTGAAGCGGCCGGTGCCGTCGTTCAGCAGCACCCGGTTACGGCCGTACTCGACGGCGATGACCAGGTCGAGGTCGCCGTCCCCATCGAGGTCAGCGGCGCTCGCGGCCATCGAGTTAGCAGCGTCGGCGGGTTTTTCCGGCAGCAGGTCGCCGATATCGACGAAGTACGCCGTCGCGTTGTCCGCCCCGCAGGCGAAGCCCAGCGCAAGCAGCGCGGCGCAGATCGTTTCCATGCGGCCTCCTCCATGGCCGCGAGGCTAGGCGGGCAGGGCGGTGGCGGCAAGGCGCGGTCGGCGGATCGGAGGGCTTTACCCAGTCCTCGAGCTTGTTGCTCCCCCTTCCACCAGCTTCGCTGGTCCCCCTCCCCCGCAAGCGGGAGAGGACGGCGCGTGGCATCG
>JBQCFF010000167.1:0-4636 GCA_051959485.1 Devosia sp.
GGGGCGAGTTCGAGCGGCTGGTCGACGGCCTGCTGAAGGCGCACCGGAAGTTCGCGACCGGCATCTACGCCCTCTGGTATCCGCTGAAGGACACCCGCGCGGTGCATGATTTCATCTCGGCGCTGCGCGACTGCGGCATCCCGAAGATGCTGCGGGCCGAGCTCAGCATCCGGCCGGCCAGCAATCCGCCCCGCCTGCACGGCTCGGGGATGATCCTCGTCAACCCGCCCTTCACGCTCGAGGCCGAACTGCGCATCCTGCTGCCGGCGCTGGCGCAGCTGCTCGGCGACCCCGGCCAGGGCCGCCACAAGCTCGAATGGCTGCGCGGCGAGGATTAGGACGATCGGCGCACTTGCGCCGGCGCGCCATTCCCGGCACAAGGCCGCCCACTCATCCTGGACCCGGTGCAATTCCGGGTGGCTCTTCCGGCCGCCGATCCGCCGGACAACGTCAGGCCGGGCCATTCGGCGCCCCGCCCCACGTAGCTCAATTTCATCGATGTCGTTTCTCGCCTCGCTCCGCCGGACCTGGTTCGGCAACCCTCGTGCCGACATTCTCTCGGGCCTGGTGGTGGCCCTCGCCCTCATCCCCGAGGCCATCGGCTTCTCGGTGATCGCCGGCGTCGACCCGAAGGTCGGCCTCTACGCCTCGGTGGTGATCGCCACCGTAATCGCCTTTGTCGGCGGCCGGCCGGCCATGATCTCGGCCGCAACCGCCGCGACGGCCGTGCTGATGACGACGCTCGTCCGCGACCATGGCATCCAGTACCTGTTCGCCGCCACGGTCCTGATGGGCGTGTTCCAGCTCCTCGCCAGCTGGCTGAAGCTGGCGCGGCTGATGCGCTTCGTGTCGCAGTCGGTGATGACCGGGTTCGTCAACGCGCTGGCGATCCTGATCTTCCTGGCGCAGCTGCCGCAGCTGATCGACGTGCCGCCGGCCACCTACGCGCTGATCGCGCTCGGGCTCGCGATCATCTACCTGTTCCCGCGCCTGACGCGGGCCGTGCCGGCGCCGCTGGTGGCGATCGTGGCGGTGACGATCCTGTCGGTGCTGCTGGGCCTCGACGTGCGGACGGTCGCCGACCTCGGCGAGCTGCCGAGCACGCTGCCGATGTTCGCCCTGCCGCAGGTGCCGCTCAACCTAGACACCCTGAGCATCATCGCGCCGATCGCGCTGACGCTGGCGGCGGTCGGGCTGCTGGAATCGCTGCTGACGGCGCAGATCGTCGACGACATGACCGACACGACCTCGAACAAGCACCGCGAATCCGCCGGCCAGGGCATCGCCAACATTGCCTCGGGCCTGTTCGGCGGCATGGGCGGCTGCGCCATGATCGGGCAGTCGGTGATCAATGTCAGTTCCGGCGCCCGCGGCCGGCTGTCGACGCTGGTCGCCGGCCTGTTCCTGCTCGTGCTGCTGGTGCTGCTGCAGGACCTGCTCGCCATCGTGCCGGTGGCGGCGCTGACGGCGGTGATGATCATGGTGTCGATCAACACCTTCTCCTGGAAGTCGCTCGCCACGCTCCGCCGCAACCCCCTGCCCTCCTCGGTGGTGATGCTGGTGACCGTGGTGACCGTGGTGCTGACGCGCGACCTGTCGCTCGGCGTGCTGGCCGGCGTGCTGCTCTCGGGCGTGTTCTTTGCCGGCAAGGTGTCGCGCCTGAGCCGGGTGTCGTCGGAGCTGAGCGCCGACGGGACGACGCGCACCTACCGCATCGAAGGGCAGGTCTTCTTCGCCTCGGCCGGGGCGTTTACCGAGGCGATCGACCTCGGCGAGAAGCTGGAGCGCCTCGTCATCGACGTTCATGCCGCGCATTTCTGGGACATCTCGGCCGTCGCCGCGCTCGACAAGATGGTGCTGAAGGCCCGCCGCAACGGCATGACGGTGGCGGTGATCGGCCTCAACGCGGCGAGCGCCACCATGGTCGAGCGGTTCGCCACCCACGACAAGCCCGCGGCCGCCACCGCGCCCTGAGGCTCAGAGCGCAAACTCGTAGTACTGCATCGGCTCGGCCCGGCCGCCGAGCTTGCGGTAGAGGCCGTTCGCCTCGAGGTTGTCGAGCTCGGTGCCGAGCCAGGCTTCTTCGGCGCCGCGTTCCCGGCCCCAGGCGAACATCGCCTCGACGAGGCGGGTGGCGATGCCGCGGCGGCGATGCGTCGAGGCGGTGCCGACCTCGTCGATGTAGAGTTCGGTGACCTTGTCGGGGTGCCGGTGCAGCACGGCGGCACACTGGCCGACCACCACGCCGTCGTCGAAGGCGAGGAGCAGCAGGTGGCCGGGCTCGCGCAGGTAGGCGGCGAGCCGCCCGGGGTGGATCGGCGCGTCGAACACCTCGGGCGCGACACGCTCCAGATCCGGCTCGTCGCCGGGCTGCATGCGCTTCAACTCAATGCTCATCGGCAGGGCACCGCGCCGCTGTTGCCGCGCCGGGCGGCGGCAGGTAGGTGTAGCACCCCGCCGTTTCGCCCTTCAACCGACCCCTGCGGGCGGAAGGATTCCCGTCGTGTCGTTCCGCTCGAGCCTCGACCTGTTCAAGGTGCAGTCCTTCACCCCGGCGCTGCTGGCGATCCTGTTCGCGGTGCTGGCCGAGGCGGTGGCGGGCAGCTACATGGCGCTGCTCGCGGTCGAGAAGCTCGGCATGAGCCCGCTCGAGCTCAGCGCCTTCCTCACCCTGTCGGCGATCTCGGGCATCGCCGTCACCACGCTGTTCGGGCACCTGCATGACCGGCGGCCGATCATGTGGCCGCTGCTGTTGTCGCTGGTCGCGAAGGCGCTGGGCTTCGGGCTCTATGCGGTGGCCACCGAGACCTGGATGCTGCTGGCCGGCGCCTTCCTGCTGGGCGGGCTGAGCTCGGCCTCCTATGCGCTGCTCTTCGCCATGGCCAAGGGCTATCTCGACCGCGTCGGCGGCGACACGGTGCTGCGCGGCATGGCCAGCCTGCGCATGACCTCGTCGCTGAGCTGGGCCATCGGCCCGGCGCTCGGCGCCGGCCTCGTCGCGGCCTGGAGCTTTGCCGGCGTCTACCTTGGCGCCGCGCTGCTCGCGGCCCTGGCGCTCGCGGTGGTGCTGCTGAGCCGCATCGAGATGGTGCCGGCCGCCGCGGCGGAGCGGCAGCAGATCACGCTCGGCGTGGTGCAGGCCGCCGCCCCCGCGGTGCTGGCGCTGACGGCGTTCCACACCGCCATGTTCATGGGCTCGAACGCCATGTCGATCGTGGTGGTGCGCGGGCTCGGCTCCGAGACCGACGTCGGGCTGCTGTTCAGCCTCTGCGCCGCGCTCGAGGTGGTGGTGATGGGGCTGTTCGTGGTGCGGCCGGTGGCGGGCCGGAGCATCGGGCTGCTGGCGCTCGGCTTCCTGTTCTTTGCCGCCTATTTCGGCATGGCGCTGGCCTGGCCGACGCTGCTCTCGCTCTATCTCGGGCAGATTCCACGGGCCGCTGGCATCGGCATCATCAGCGTCGTCGGCATGGCCTATATCCAGGAGCTGCTGCCGGGGCGGGCCGGCATCGCCGCGGCGCTGTTCGGCAACACCATGAGCGCCGGCTTCCTGCTCTCCGGGCTCGGCACCGGGCTGGTGGCCGAGGCCTTCGACTACTGGACGCTGTTCGGGGTGTGCGGAGTGCTCTGCCTGGGCGGTGGCGCAGTGCTGTTCTGGCCGACGGCGCAAAAGGTAAGCGCCTGATGTTCCACGTGAAACAGCGGCACAGCCACATTCTGTCCGCGCAAAAGCCGTGATGCTGAACGCCGTCTGAACGGGTGTTCAGGCGCCCAGCGCGTCGCGCTCTTTCTTGCTGAGCCGCTCGGTGGCGCTCTTCAGCTGGCCGCAGGCGGCGTAAATGTCGCGGCCGCGCGGCGTGCGGACCGGCGAGGCGTAGCCGGCGCGGTTGACGATATCGGCGAACTGCTCGATGCGCGACGAGGTCGAGCACTCGTAGTTCGAGCCGGGCCACGGGTTGAACGGGATCAGGTTGATCTTGGCCGGGATGCCGGCCAATAGCCGCACCAGCTCGCGCGCATCGGCGTCGGAATCGTTGATGTCGCGCAGCATCACGTATTCGAAGGTGATGCGCCGGGCGTTCGACAGCTGCGGGTAGGCGCGGCAGGCCGCCAGCAGCTCCTTCAGCGGCCACTTCTTGTTGATCGGCACCAGGATGTCGCGCAGGTCGTCGCGCACCGCATGCAGCGAAATCGCCAGCATGACGCCGATCTCGCGCCCGGTCGGCTCGATGAACGGCACGACGCCGGAGGTGGAGAGCGTGATGCGGCGCTTCGAGAGCGAGATGCCCGCCTCTTCCGAGGCGATCAGCAGCGCCTGCTTGACGTTGTCGTAATTGTAGAGCGGCTCGCCCATGCCCATCATCACGATGTTGGTGATGGCGCGGGTGTCGCCCGAGGGCACGAGGCCGCCGTCATCCGGCCGCTGGCCGCCGGGGAAATCGCCGAGGCGCTCGCGCGCCATCAGCACCTGGCCAAGGATCTCGCCGGCCGTGAGGTTGCGCACCAGCTTCTGCGTGCCGGTGTGGCAGAACGAGCAGGTGAGGGTGCAGCCCACCTGCGAGGAGACGCAGAGCGTGCCGCGATCCTCCTCGGGGATGTAGACGGTCTCGACATCGACCGGCGGCAGCAGCGGGTTCTT
>JBQCFF010000168.1:0-7701 GCA_051959485.1 Devosia sp.
TCGAGGTGGCAATGGCTGTCGATCAGCATGG
This sequence comes from Devosia sp., assembly GCA_051959485.1. Lineage (GTDB taxonomy): Bacteria > Pseudomonadota > Alphaproteobacteria > Rhizobiales > Devosiaceae > Devosia_A. Next base: position 32 of record JBQCFF010000168.1, read on the forward strand.
GCCTAGGCCGTCTTGGGGTGCTCGAACTTCCTGAACACCGGTTCGGGAGCCGGCAGGGCGGTGCCGCCGGGCATGATTTCGGGCGCGAGCGCGTGGCTGAGCAGCCGCTGGTCGGCCGGAACCGCGAGGGCGTCGAGCAGCTTCGCGGCCGAGCCCGGCACGAAGGGCTGGGCGGCGATGGCAGCGCGGCGCACCACGTCGGCGGTGGTGGCGAGGATGGTGCCCATGCGCGCCAGATCGGCCTTCAGGCCCCACGGCGCCTGCTCGGCGAAGTAGACGTTCGCCGCGTTGAGCAGCGCCGTGAGCTCGCCGGCAGCCTCGTGGATCTGCTGGGTCTGCATCGCCTCGTTCATGCGGCCGACGGCGGCGATGGCCTCGGCGACGATGGCCTTGTCGGCCTCGTTCTGCGCCGCCATGGGGAGCACGCCGGAGAAGTTCTTCTGGATCATCGACAGCGAGCGCTGCGCCAGGTTGCCGAAATTGTTGGCCAGGTCGGAGTTGTTGCGGTTGACGAACTTCTCGCGGCCCCAGTCGCCATCCTGCCCGAAGCTGATCTCGCGCAGGCAGTACCAGCGGACCGGATCGGTGCCGTAGAGGTCGAGCTGCTCGTGCGGGTCGACGATGTTGCCGACCGACTTCGACATCTTCTTGCCTTCCGAAGTGAGGAAGCCGTGGGCGAAGACGCGGTGCGGCACCGGCAGGCCGGCGCTCATCAGGAAGGCCGGCCAGTACACGGTGTGGAAGCGGATGATGTCCTTGCCGATGACGTGGAGGTTCGCCGGCCAGAACTTGCTGAACTGCTCGGAACCGGCGTCCGGATAACCGACGCCGGTGAGATAGTTGGTGAGCGCGTCGATCCACACGTACATGACGTGGCCCGGCGCATCCGGCACGGCGATGCCCCAGTCGAAGGTGGTGCGGGAGATCGACAGGTCGCGCAGCCCCGATTTCACGAACGAGACGATCTCGTTGCGGCGCTCCTCGGGGGCGATGAACTCGGGATGCTGCTCGTAGAGCTGCAGCAGCCGATCCTGGTAGGCCGAGAGGCGGAAGAAGTAGCTCGGCTCCTCGACCCACTGCACTTCGGCGCCGGTCGGGGCGAGCTTCTTGCCGTCGTCGCCGTCGGTCAGCTCGGCTTCGTCGAAATAGGCCTCGTCGCGCACCGAATACCAGCCCTGGTAGGTGGACTGGTAGATGTCGCCATTGTTGTTGGCGGTCATCTGCCGCCAGATTTCCTGGCTGGCCTCGTGATGGCGCTGCTCGGTGGTGCGGATGAAGTCGTCGTTGGAGACGTCGAGCCGCTGCGCCAGCTGCTTGAAGCGGGCCGAGTTGCGGTCGGCGAGCTCGCGGACGGTGACGCCCTGCGCCGTGGCGGTCTGCACCATCTTGATGCCGTGCTCGTCGGTGCCGGTGAGGAAGTAGGTGTCCTTCCCCTCCAGCCGCGCCCAGCGGGCGATGGCATCGGTCGCGATCATCTCGTAGGCGTGGCCGATATGCGGCTCGCCGTTGGGATACGCAATGGCGGTGGTGACGTAGAACGTGTCGGTCATGGTGCGGGCGCGACGCTCAGGAGCTGGTGTTTCCGGATCGCCTCGAGAAGGGCAACCAGGGTCTGCCGCATGTCGAGGTTGTATTCGTCGGCATCGGCAAGCGAAAGCTGGGCCTTGTCCCACAGCTCATTGGCCGAGGCAAGCCGCGCGCGATCGCCGGAGGTGGCGGCGTCGGTCGCCGCGGCGGCGATCCAGTCGTTGAGCATGTCGCGCGCGAAACGGAGTTCGGCCGAGTCGCGGTTGGCGCCCAGCTGATCGGCCAGGCCCACCCGCGCCGCCGATGGGGCGGCGGCCGGATCGCGGAGATAGCCGGCGAGCGCGCCGAGGACCCCGTCATCGCTGAGCAGCAGCGCCTCGAAGCCGCGGCGCGGCCGGCCGGCGGCAAAGCCGACGGCGCGATCGAGGCTGGCCGCGTCGGCGTCCGTCGTGCCAGCAAGCACGGCCCGGACGTCAGCGTCCGGAATCGGGCGGAGGGCGACCTGGAAGCAGCGCGACTTGATGGTGGGAAGCAGCGAGCCCGGGCGATGCGAGACCAGCAGGAACGTCGTGTCGGCCGGCGGCTCCTCGAGGATCTTCAGGAGCGCATTGGCCGAGGACGGGTTGCAGTCGTCGATCGGGTCGATCAGCGCGATGCGGTGCCCTGCCCGGCCGCGCGTCATCCGCAACTCCTCGATGAAGCCGCGGACCTCCTCGACCCGGATCTGGGTGTAGTAGCCCTTGCCGGTGTCGCGGGCCGATTTCCGCATGACGAAGAGGTTGGGATAGGCGCCGGCCGCAACCTGCGCCGCGATATGCTCGGGGCGTTCGTCGCCGGTGCGCTCGAAGATCTGCCGCGCGATGTCGAAGGCGAGCGTCGCCTTGCCGATGCCGCGCGGGCCGTGGATCATGATGCCGTTGGGCAGCCGGCCCGCCTCGAGCCGCGCCAGCAGCGCCTCGGTGGCGGCGGCATGGCCGAGCACCTGCTTCTGGAACTCGGGCGGCGGCACGCCGGCGAGCTGGTCGGGCTCGCGCTCGGGATAATCGGTCACGAGGCAGCCTTGGTGCCGAGCTCAGGGTAGCGGCGGATGAGCGTGTCCCACACCTCCTGCTCGAGCGCGTCCTCGCTCTGGTTGGCGGGGAGGATGACGCAGCGGTCCTGGTTGGCGCCGGCAATGTCGAGGAAGGCCTGGCGCAGGCGGCGGTGCCACTGCAGGTCTTCCTTCTCGAAGCGGTCGCCGCTCTGGGCCAGTGCCGGCTCGAGCTCGCGGGCGTTGACGCGGTTGAAGGCGAGCGCCGGGTCCATGTCGAGCACGAAGGTGAGGTCGGGCGCGTGGCCGTTGAGCGCCAGCGCTTCGAGGCCGCGGATCAGCTTGTCGTCGACGCCGCCGGTGAGGCCCTGATAGGCGCGGGTGGAATCGTGGAAGCGGTCGGAGATCACCCAGCGGCCGCTTTCGAGGCTCGGCGCGATGAGCTGGTTGACGTGGTCGAGCCGGGCTGCCGCGAATAGCACCGCCTCGGCGCCGGGGCCCCAGGCCTCGGACCGGCCCTGCAGGATGAAGGCGCGTACCGCCTCGGCCTTCGGCGTGCCGCCGGGCTCGCGGGTGCGCACCGCCTCGATGCCGAGGCGGTTGAGCCGGACGAGCAGGCGCTTGACCTGCGTGGACTTGCCGACGCCTTCGCCACCTTCGAACGTGATGAAGCGGGACGCGACCGCTGAATTATCAAGCATTGCGCCCTTCTAGCTGCAAAGCGGGGGGAGGAAAAGTGGGAGACGCTGCACCGATGGCCCACGTGGACAGTTCCACTGACCTGTCATCCCGACGAAGGTCGGGGCCCATCCTGACCTTTCACCACCTCGGTGACCGTGCGGCTGCCCCTCAGGCTGGATCCCGGCCTGCGCCGGGATGACACCTCAGTGAGGGTGTAGCCGCAGCTACATCCAGCCGAGCGTCAGTTCCTTCAGGGCGTCGGTGGCCTTGCGGACGAGGTCGCCGTCTTCCACGTCGGCGCCGGCATAGAGGGGAGTCTGCTGCACCAGCTTGCCGTCGCAGCGGACATTGAGCAGGCCGAGCTGCTGGCCCTTGGCCACCGGCGGGCGGATCGGGGCGTTGTAGGTGACGTCGGCCTGCGGGCAGTTCTGCGCCCCCTTGGGCAGGAACAGGGCGATGGCGTTCTTGCCCACGAGACCGACCTCGGGCTCCTTGCCGCCATAGACCTGGGCGCGCACCACCTCCTGCCCGGCGGCATAGACCGGCACCAGCTCGAAGCCGCGCGTGCCCCAGGTGATGAGCTTCCGGGCCTCCTCGGCCCGCTCCGACATCGACTTCATGCCGTGCAGCACGCCGATCAGGCGGCGGCCGCCGGCCGCGGTGGAGACGACTTCGCCGTAGCCCGACTGTTCGGTGTGGCCGGTCTTCAGCCCATCCACGCCGATGCCGACCTCGAGCAGCGAGTTGCGGTTCATCTGACGGATCTTGTTCCAGGTGAACTCCTTCTCGGCGAAGATCGGGTAGTACTCGGGGAACTGCGCGATGATGAAGCGGGCGATGGTGGCGAGGTCGCGCGCGGTGGAATACTGGTCCGGGTCCGGCAGGCCGGTGGCGTTGACGAAGTTCGAGCCGGTGAGGCCGATCTCCTGACCGAGCCGGTTCATCATCTGCGCGAACCCGACCTCGGTGCCGGCGACGCCTTCGGCGAGGGCGATAGCGGCGTCGTTGCCCGACAGGATTATGACGGAGCGGACCAGGTCCATCACCGGGATCTTGGAGTTTAGCTCGGCGAACATCGTGGAGCCGCCGGAGGAGGCACCGCCGTCGCGCCAGGCGTGCTCGGAGATGAAGAATTCGTCGGTGGGCTGGAGCTTCTTCTGCTGCAGCAGGTCGAAGACCACGGCGAGGGTCATCAGCTTGGCCATGCTGGCCGGCTCGAGCTTCTCGTCGCCGCTCTTGTTGAACAGGATGGTGCCCGACTCATAGTCCATCAGCAGCGCGAACGGCGCCTTGGTGTCGAACTCCTGGGCCTGCGCCACCGGGAGCAGCAGGAGCGCAGCCAGCCATGCCGCAACGATAAGGCCGAACTTGTGCATCTTACCTCGCCTCGCGGCCCGAACCGGGGCCGCCCGACGACTATAATAGGCTCAGGTCGTTGAGGCCAAGTTCACGGGCAAGCGCCATCACGTCGCTGCGGGCAACGCCGGGCTTGAGCTTGGTGAGGGTGAGGCGGGTGGCGTCGGCGCCCGGAATCCGGACCTGTTCCTCGTCCACGGCACCGAGCAGCGCGAACGCCAGCACCATCTGCTCGGCGGCTGCGGCGTCCTTGAACACGCCGAGTTGAAGTCTCAGCCGGCGCTGGTCGTCGTCGACGGTCGCGGCCCAGGCCCGCAGCTCCGGTTCGCCGTTCGCCATGGCGGTGGCGGCGGCGATGGCGCCGTCGATCGAGGCATTGGAGTCGGCGTAGCCGAACAGGCTGCCGAAGCCTTCGAAGATGTTGCTCGGCTCGGCCTGCGCCAGGCGGGTGGCGCGCTCGTCGAGCCGGGCCGGCGCCTCGAGGCTGGCGAGCAGCATGCGGGTGTCGTCGCCGTTGAGCGGCGCCGGGCCGACATAGGCGACCTCGATATTGCCGATGCCCTTGTCGGCGTAGCCGAGGATGGCGGCGGTGCGGTAGCTCATGTCCATCACCCGGCCATGCAGGTAGGGCCCGCGGTCGTTGACGCGGCAGACGATGGAGCGGCCGTTGTCGAGGTTGGTGACCCGGACGTAGCTGGGCAGCGGCAGCACCGGGCTGGCGCAGGAAATGGCGTTGGCGGAGAAGATCTCGCCGTTGGCGGTCTGCCGGCCGTGGAAGTCGTTGCCGTACCAGGAGGCGGAGCCGCTCGCGACATAGCCGATCGGGTTCTCGATCGGCTCGTAGACGTCGCCGGCGACGGTATAGGGCTTGCCGACGAGGTAGCGGCCGCCGCCCTTGGGCGGGTTCTTGGCGGTAGACAGGCGCGGGCTCGCCTTGACGCCGAACTGCGCCTCGGTGAAGGCGCCGCGCTTCACGTGCGGGACGCTGGAGCTGGCGCCGCAGGCGGCAAGCGCGCCGGTGACGAGAACGATGGCCAGAAGCCGGGCGGCCGAACCGAGGTCGCGGGGGAAGACTGGCAAGATACGCACCTGAGGACGAAAACAAGCAGGCGCGCATCTAGCCGGAGAGGCGCCTCGCCTGCCTCCGCGGAAGCGATTTGTGGTTGATGCGGGGTTAATTTGATGAAAATGCGGGGGGTTGGCGCCCTGCCCTCACCTGCCCTGCCCCGACCTTCACCCCACCCTAGCTTCGCTACGGCCGCTGACGCGGCCAAGCTGCGCTACCCTCCCCATCGAGGGGAGGGAGAGCTGTGGCTTGGGAATGGGCCACTGGGCTCCCTCCCCCTTGTGGGGAGGGTAGTGGAGCTTGGGAGCGGAGCGACTTAGCGGAACTGGGGTGGGGGTATGCAGCCTCGCCGTTATCGCTGCAGCCACCCCACCAGGGCCTGCGTGATCGCCTCGGGCTGCTCGGTGGGGCTCATGTGCCCTGCCCGCTCGATGACGACGAGGTTCGCGTCGGGAATGGCGGCGGCCATGGCCCTGGCGTCGGCGACCGGGGTGATGGTGTCCGCTTCGCCGACGATGACGGTGGTGGGGACGCGGATGGCGGCGAGTTCGGCGGTGGAGTCCGGGCGGGTGATGATGGCCTGCTGCTGGCGGACATAGACCTCGGGGCCATTGGCGAGCGCCATGCGGAGGCTGAAGTCGCGGATCGCGGGATTGCCGACGCTCTCGGGATGCACGCTTAGCGGGAAATTGGCGCCGACCAGCTGGCGGAGCTTGCCCGCCTGCACGAGGCGGATGGCGTCGTGCCGCTTCTGCAGCCCCTCGGGCGTATCGAGGCGCGCCATGGTGTCGATGAGCGCGAGGCGGGTGATGCGCCCGGGCGCCTGGCGCAGCAGCTCGAAGGCGACGTAGCCGCCCATCGAGAAGCCGGCGAGCGCGAAGCGCGGCGGCGCTTCGGCCAGGATCGCCGCGGCGATCTCCGCCATGCTGCTGCCGCGCTTGTGGTCCGGGATCAGCACCGAGCCGAACTGCCACAGGGTCGGCACCGCGGCGGCATACACCTCGGCCGTGCAGTTGAGGCCGGGGACGAGGACGACAGGCGTGGACATGGGCGAGACGATTCCGGTTCGAGAAAGGCGCTTAGAATGAGGTTGCTTGCCGGGGCCGCACCCATCATATAAAGATATCTTTATATCCCGCTGGGCGAACGGCTCCGGCGGTTGACGCATTTGGCGTCACGGGACCGAGAAAGTCGAGCCATGCCTGCTGCCCAACACCTTGAGATCGATCGAAATTCCCTGCCGGACGGCGAGGAGGTGCGCGCTGCACTGACGGCTGCCGCGAACGAGCGCATCCTGATCCTCGACGGCGCCATGGGCACAATGATCCAGCAGCTGAAGCTGGACGAGGAGGCCTATCGCGGCGAGCGGTTCAAGGACTGGCACAAGGACGTGCGGGGCAACAACGACCTGCTCAACCTGACGCAGCCCGACGCGATCCGGGCCATCCACCTCGAGTACTACCTCGCCGGCGCCGACATGGTGGAGACGAACACCTTCTCGTCCACCGACATCGTGATGGCCGATTACGGCATGCAGGAGCTCGCCTACGAGCTCAACGTCGCCGGCGCGCGGCTGGCGCGCGAGGCGGCGGCGCTGGCGTTCGAGAAGGACGGCAAGCGGCGCTTCGTGGCGGGCGCGCTGGGACCGCTCAACAAGACGGCCTCGATGTCGACCGACGTGAACTCGCCGGGACACCGCTCGGTGACCTTCGACGAGATCGTGACGGGCTATTCCGAGCAGATCAACGGGCTGATCGACGGCGGCGCCGACGTGCTGCTGTTCGAGACGATCACCGACACGCTGAACACCAAGGCCGGCATCTTCGCCGCCCGGCGGATCTTCGAGGAGCGCGGCTACGAGCTGCCGGTAATGATCTCGGGGACGATCACCGACCTGTCCGGCCGCACCCTCTCGGGCCAGACGCCGACCGCGTTCTGGTACTCGGTGCGGCACGCAAAACCCTTCACCATCGGGCTCAACTGCGCGCTCGGCGCGAACGCCATGCGGGC
>JBQCFF010000169.1:0-2369 GCA_051959485.1 Devosia sp.
GTTTCGGCGAAGGGGCGGAACAGCCGCGGCAGCTCGATGCGCTCGAGCTGCAGGCCGGTGATCTCGAGCAGGCGGTAGCTGAGCTCCCATTCGCCCGTCGGGGTGCGGTCGACGATGCCTTCCTCGCTGAGGTCGAGCAACAGGCGGTGCACCGAGCCGAGCGGCAGGCTCAGCTGCTGGGCGACGGCACGCACCCCCAGCGGTCCCTTGCGGGCCAGCAGGTCCATCGCCTGAACCGATCGGGTGATGGCGGACATGCGGTTCAGGGCCTCGAAGTGTGCGGGTTGGGGGATGGCAGGTTGAGTCCGGACGGCCCCTCCCCGGCCCTCCCCATGAAGGGGAGGGTGAAGCGGGTGCGCGTTGTTGCGGAGCGTTCCACGACCTGCACCTCCCCCTTCATGGGGGAGGCTGGGAGGGGGCCGTCTGCTACGGTTGTGCGCGTTGCGTACCCCCACCCCAGCTCTGCCGGGCGGCGGAGCCGCCAGGCGGCGCTACCCTCCCCGCAAGGGGGAGGGTGAAAGGGCGCGCGCTTGGGTGTGGGGGTAATCAATCGGCTTACCAGTGGGTCTTCTTGGTGGTGGCGTTGGGCTCGATCAGGTTGTCGTTGATGTAGTCCCACTCGATCTCGTAGCCCATGCCCGGGCCCTTGGGCAGGTGGACGTAGCCCGCGGCGTCGATCTTATCGACGATGTTCTTCAGGTACGGGTGGGGTTTGTCGTAGTCGACGCCCGGGGCGAGGAGGCCCTTCTCGTAGTATTCGGAGGTGTCCTCGGGGGTGGCGCCGCAGACCTGCAGGTTGCCCCAGCCGGCCATGTGCATCTCGCAGCGGAGGCCATAGGCCTCGGCGACGATGGCGGTCTTGCGGGCGCCGGTGATACCGCCGCGGACCACGTCGATGCGGCTCATGTCGCCGGCGCCGCGGAGGATCCACTCGGCGCGCGAGAAGACGCCGCCGGCGACGATCTCGGGAGAGAGAATCGGGATCGAGAGCTCACGCGACAGCCGGACATAGGACTCGACGCGGTATTCCGGCATCGGGTGTTCGTACCAGTAGTAGTTGAGCTTCTCGAGCTCGCGGCCGACCTGGATGGCCTCCTCGAGGCTCATGTAGGTGCCCCAGGGGTCGTACATCAGCACGTAATCGGGGCCGACCGCCTCACGCACGAGGTGGATGGTCTCGATGTCGGCCTTGATGTTGGAGGGGCGGCCGGGGGTGGGGGTGCCGGTCTCGGGGTTCCAGAAATAGTGCGGGTGGATCTTGTAGGCGATGTAGCCCTCGTTTTTGCACTGCAGCGCGTGCTCGGCATAGACATGCGGCTTGCCGATGTTCGGGTAGGTCGAGGCGTAGGCCTTCACCTTGTCGCGGGCGCCGCCCATCAGCTTGTAGACCGGCAGCTTGGCGTAGTTGCCGGCAAGGTCCCACAGCGCGTTGTCGATGACGGAGGCAACATTCTCCTGGACGTTGGCAACCCAGAGCCACTTCCAGATCATCTCGCGGTCCATCGGGTCCTGGCCGACCAGCAGGTCCTTGAGGCGCCAGAGGATCTGCTGCTGGTCGACGACGTTCAGGCCCTCCGCGTCACCATGCGAGCCGCCGCCGAAATAGTGCCCCTCGACACCCTCGTCGGTGTGGATGGTGAGCACGGTCTGCATCAGCGGGGTGTCCGGCATGGGCCGGGCGTGACCTACGTCGAAGCGGTCGGCATAGGTCTTGAACGTCTTGATGGTGATGTCCGAGATTTTCACGGCACGGGGTCCCTTGGAAAAGTGAGGCTTATTCGTAGGCGTCGCCGCCACGCAGGCGGTCGAGCAGCACGGCGGCAAGCAGCAGCAGGCCGACGATGATGTTGACGAAATACGGGCTGATCGCCTGCAGATCGAGAATGTTGGAGACGCCGGCCACGGCCAGCAGGCCGAGCGCACCGCCGACCGGGTTGCCGACGCCGCCGCGGAGGATCGAGTAGCCGCCGATCATCAGCGCGGCGTAGATCTGGAACTCGAGGCCGACGCCGGTGGCGCGGGCGGCGGAGCCGAGCTGGCCGGCATAGATGATGCCGCCGATGCCGGCGCCGAAGGCGGAGAGCAGCAGGGCGGCGACGCGCACCTTCTTGACAGAGATGCCGGCGCGGGCGGCGGCCTTGTCGTCGCCGCCGACGGCCCGCACGTGGCGGCCGAGGCGGGTCTTGGCGACGATGACGGTCGCCAGCAGCGTGAGCGCGATGGCGAGCAGGAAGAACAGCGGCAGGCCGAAGACCGAGGTGCTGACCAGGTTGAACAGGTCGATGTTGAAGGCGAAGATGGCGCCCTGCGAGCCCAGCAGCACCCAGGTGATGCCGCGCAGCGCCACCAGCATGCCGAGCGTCGCCGCG
>JBQCFF010000170.1:0-4168 GCA_051959485.1 Devosia sp.
AGACATAGCGTTGATGCCCCGCCTTCCGACCCCGCTTGATCAGATCCGTCCCCTCACACTGCGGACACCGCATCCCATCCTCCCAGCCCAAATCACCAACCCAGAAGAATCCCAAAAGTGATCCGTGTAAACAGTCCCCCACAAGGGGGAGGGAGAGCAGTGGCACATACCAAGCGACATCGTCTCCCTCCCCTTGATGGGGAGGGTAGCGAAGCTGTCAACGAAGTTGGCTAGTGTAGCTGGGGTGGGGTGAACTGGCTGGGCAAAGAAAAACGCCGCCGGGCGGACCCAGCGGCGTAATTCTTCGATGGCGAATGCCGCGCCTGACTCAGGCGGCGTGGGACTCGAGCCACTTGGCGAGGCCGGCCTTGGGCGTGCCGGCGCCGATCTTCATGTCGGCGGCTTCGCCGCCCTTGAACAGGATCATGGTCGGGATCGACCGGACGCCGTACTTGACGGTGGTGTTCGGGTTCTCGTCGACGTTCAGCTTGACGATCTTCACCTTGCCCTGCAGCTCACCCGCAAGCTCTTCCAGCACCGGCGCGATCGCCCGGCACGGGCCACACCATTCGGCCCAGAAGTCGACCAGCACGGGCTCTTTCGAGGACAGGACTTCCTCGCCAAAATTGGCGTCGGAAACGTGGGTTGTCATTGAGTTTGCCTTTTGGGTTAGAAAGCGGCGGTCTGTGTGTTCCAAAAGCTAGGTAGAGTCCAGCGCCGGTTCAATGAACGTCACTGGATGGTGAAGCCCCTGGCCGCTTCCGCCAAAGCGACCGGTGGCAATTTTACCAGCGATTCCAGGCTAGTCCAGAGGATGGCGGCTTCGACCTCCTGTCCCGGGAACAGCTCCCTTGCAACGAGCGCATAGAGCGCAAGCTGTTGAAGATAAGCGGCTTTGACCTGCCCGGGTTCCCGCGCCGGATCGGCATCCGACTTGAAATCCACCAGCAGGACGGAGGTGGGGTTAACAACGATCCGGTCAATCCGCCCGATGATCCGGACTCGCTCGGCGCCCCGGCGGGCCTCGGCGAAGAACGGCACCTCGGCGCGGCTGTTCGGGCCGAACAGGTGCGCCAGTTCGGGGCGCGCGAGGATCGATAGTGCCTTGTTCGCGAGCGGCTGGTGCTGCTCGGGTGCGGTGGGCAGCAGCGTTTCGAGCGCGCGGGCCGCGACGGTCGGGCGCTCGGCCGGGTCGACCCGCCCCAGGTGCTGCAGCAGGGCATGCAGCGCCGTGCCGGAAAGGCGGGCGGTCTCCGGGTCGAGGCTCTCCTCGAGCCGCGTCGCGAGCACCCGCTCGGCGGTAACCGGCGCTGCCTCGACGGAAGAGGGGCGGACAATGGGGATGGCCCGGTGCTTCGGCAGCGGCTCGAGCACGAGCGCCTGGGTGGCCGGAGCCACCACGGCGGCGTCCGGCGCGATCGCCGCCGGCACCGGCCGCTCGGCCGGGTAGACCAGCGCCGAGACGCCGCCCTCGGCATCCGTGACCGTCTCGCTCAGCGGCGCGAGCCCCTGCGCGATCGCCTCGTACCAGCTGCCATCGGTCTTGCCTTGCTTGGTCAGGTAGCCGGTGACGTAGAGCTCGTCCTCGGCGCGGGTCATGGCGACGTAGAGCTTGCGCCAGTACTCCGCCTGCTGCTCGGCATCGGCATCCGCCTTGAACTCGCGCGTTTCATCGACATGCGTCGCTTCCGACGAGGCGTGGACGAAGAGCGGCGGCACCGAGCGCATGTAGATGCTGCGCCGGTCGCGGCCGCGCTCGGTGGTGGCGGCATCGGCCATAATGACGATCGGCGCCTCGAGGCCCTTGGCGCCATGCACGGTCATCACCCGCACGCCGGCGCCGCCTTCGGCGAGCTCGCGCTTGATGGTCACCTCGCGCGAGCGCAGTTCGGCGAGGAAGCCGAGCAGCGAGGGCTGCTGCGCCTGCTCGTGCGCCAGCGCCAGGTCGAGGAACTCCGCCATCACGTCATCGATCTCGCTGCCGAAGCGGCGGCGCATGCGCTTGAGCCCGCCATGGGCGTAGAGCACGTCGGCGAAGAAGTTGAACGGCCGCTCGAAATCGAGCCGGCGGCGCCAGCCGCGGAGCTCGTCATAGGCGGCGCGCACCGACAGGGAGGTGGATTCCTCCATCGCCCGCCACAACTGCGTCTCGCCGCGCCCGTGGGCGACGGCGAGCAGGTCGTCCTCGCTGACGTCGAACAGCGGCGAGCGGAGCAGCGCGGCGAGCTGCAGGTCGTCGGCCGGGTTCGACAGCACGTCGCCCAGCGCCATCATGTCGAGCACCCCGATATGGGTGGTGACGGCGAGCCGGTCGGCGCCGGGCGTGGGGATGCCGGCGCGGATCAGGGCGCGGATGACCTCGTGGAACAGCACGCTGCGCACCTGCACCAGGATCAGCACGTCGTCCGCCTTGACCGGCCTGCCGCGCGGCCCCAGCGGCCGGCTGGAGTCGATCCAGCCCCGAATCTCGCGGGCGATGCGCTCGGCCACCTGGCGCTGCGCGCTCTGCGTCATCTGCGGCGGCGGCTCGGTCGGCCAGTTGTTGGGGTCCGTGGCTTCGGCGACATCCTGGATCGGCGGCCACAGGGTGACGGTGCCACCGCCCTCGGCGCGCGCCGTCTCGTGCAGCAGGCCCTCGTCCTCGAGCGCGCCCTGCCTGAGGTCGGGGCGGTTGTTGAAGACGGTGTCGACGGCGTTCAGGATGGCGGGCAGGGTGCGGAAGCTGTGCCGCAGCGGCACGTTGCTGACGTCGGCATGCACGGCGCGGGCGCTGAGCGTGTACTTGCGCCCGGCGTTGACGAACTCCTCCGGGTTGGCGCCCTGGAAGGAGAAGATCGACTGCTTCTGGTCGCCCACCGCGAAGATGGTGCGCGGCCGGTCGGCGGCGCTGTCGCCGACGAAGAAATCCTCGACCAGCGCCTCGATCACCTGCCATTGCTGGAAGTTGGTGTCCTGCCCCTCGTCGACGAGGATGTGGCTGATGCCGGCATCGAGCTTGTAGCGCACCCACGCGCCCTGTTCGTCGTCGCGCAGCAGCGCCGCCAGCTTCTCGATCAGGTCGTCGAAATCGAGCAGCGAGCGGGCCCGCTTCTGGCTTTCGTAGTGGGTGGAGATGGCGGCGACGATGTCGAGCATCGCTTCGGAGCGGGCGATCAGCTCGGCCGCCACGAGATCGCGGTAGAGCGCGGCCAGCCGGTCGGCCTCGTCGGCCAGGCGCTGCGCGATGTCGGGCAATGCCAGCGTGCCGGCCTTCAGCAGAAGCCGCTTTCGCGGTGTCCGCTTCTCCGTAAGAAAGGTGTCGACCAGCGTTTCGGGGTCCGGATGTGGAAGCTGCACATCTCGCAGTGCCGCAACGAAATCACCACCTCCACCAATGGCGAACACCTGCGCATGGTCGTCGCGGCTGAGGCCGTAGCCCGCACTCATCTCGTCGAGGATCGTGTCGATACTGCCGACGCGCGGCAGCAGGCGGCGCAGCTCGCGCTTCGCCGCGGGCACGTCGGCGAGCACGCGGCGCAGCGTGCGCTGCTGGTTCAGCGCCTCGATGATCGCCTGCTCGATTGAGAAGTCGGAGAGGAGGCCGAACAGCGTTTCCACCGCCTGTGCCTCGCCGGAGCCGCGCAGGCCGGCCGCGAGCACCGCCTCGCGCGCCATCAGCAGCATGCCGTCGCGCTCGTGCTCCTCGAGCACCTTGAAGTCGAACGGTACCGCCGCCTCGCGCGGGAAGCGGTGCAGGATCGCCTCGCAGAAGGCGTGGATGGTCTGGATGCGCAGCCCGCCGGGCGTTTCGAGCGCGTGGGCGAAGAGCGCGCGGGCCCGCTGCTGCATCGCCGGGGTGGGCGGCGCGCCCGCGAGCGCCGTGAGGTCGCGCACCAGCTCGGGCTCGTCGGCAAGCGCCCACTTCCCCAGCCGCTCGCCGACGCGGCCGCGCATCTCGGCCGCCGCCGCCTTGGTGTAGGTGAGGCAGAGGATTTCCTCGGGCTTCACGCCACTGAGCAGCAGCCGCAGCACGCGGGCGGTGAGCACGTAGGTCTTGCCGGAGCCCGCATTGGCCCGCACCCAGGCCGACTGCGCCGGGTCGGACGCGGCGCGCTGCGCTTCGCCGATGGCGGCGGGCATCGGGTTGAGGAGGCGGCGGCTCATTGGGGGAGTCTCATGGGTCGTCCAC
>JBQCFF010000171.1:0-5979 GCA_051959485.1 Devosia sp.
GTCGGGCTCGCCGGCGTAGGAGCGGCCGAACACCGCCTGCTTGCCCGGCTCGATATAGCCGAAATGGTCCTGGCTCTGGTCGCCGCCGAAATACTCGCGGTCCATGTCGTTGACGAGCGCGAAGATCGAGCGGCTGACCGATACGCGCGGCGTGCGGCCGTGCCCGGCTTCCTCGAACGCCTTGCGATAGGCGGCGATCTGCTCCGCCTGCTGCACGTGGAAGGGCTTGTCGCTTTCCGCCATCACCAGCGTCGAGCTCTGCAGGTTCATGCCCAGCCTGCCGGCCCACTGCGCCGTCGGCGTGGTCCCGGCGCCCCACCAGATGCGCTCGCGCAGGCCCGCCGAATAGGGCTCGAGCCGCAACAGGCCCGGCGGGTTCGGGAACATCGGCCGCGGGTTGGGCTGTGCGAAGCCTTCGCCCCGGATCACGTCGAGGAACACCTCGGCGTGCCGGCGAGCCATGTCGGCGTCGGTCTCGCCCTCCGCCGGCCGGTAGCCGAAATGCCGCCAGCCATCGATCACCTGCTCGGGCGAGCCGCGCGAGATGCCCAGTTGCAGCCGCCCGCCGGCGATCAGGTCGGCCGCCCCCGCATCCTCCGCCATGTAGAGCGGGTTCTCGTAGCGCATGTCGATCACCGCGGTGCCGATCTCGATCTTCTTCGTCCGCGCCCCGATCGCCGCCAGCAGCGGGAACGGCGAGCCGAGCTGGCGCGCGAAGTGGTGGACGCGGAAATAGGCGCCGTCCGCCCCCACTTCCTCGGCCGCCTCGGCCAGTTCGATCGACTGCAGCAGCGTGTCGGCGGCCGAGCGCGTCTGCGAATGCGGGGAGTTCGTCCAGTGGCCGAAGGACAGGAAGCCGATCTTCTTCATTTTCGATCCCGGAGTTGGTGGCGGTGGCAGAACCGGATGTAGGGATGTGACATCGTAGTAGCGAGCAGCTATCGGGTGAACCGATTGTTTCGAGGAACTGGACAATGACGGTCGCGATCATCGGCGGAACGGGATTCATCGGCACGGCGGTGGCCGAGCGGCTGCTGCTGCGAGGCCTGCGGCCGGTGGCGGTGGCCCGCGGCGAGCACCCGATCGCGCTGCCCGCGGGTGCGATCTTCGAGCGCGGCGACCGCATGGACGGCGCCCGGCTCGGCGAGATCTTCCGCACCCACGGCGTCGACACCGTCATCGACATCTTCGCCCTCGGCCTCTTGAACACCCGCGCCGTGCTGGAAGCCGTGGCGGCGATCGGCGCCCGCTACCTGCTGCTGAGCTCCGTCGACGTCTACTCCAACTACGGCGGCCTGCTCCGCAAGGAGAGCCCGCCCATCCAGGCCGCGCCGGCCCGGGAAGACGATCCGCTGCGCGGCTTCCGCTACCCCTATCGCGGCAACTCGCGCCGCCCCCAGGGCGTCGAGAACGACCTGTTCGAGGACTACGACAAGATCATCCTCGAGGAGGCGGCGCTCGGCGACAGCCGCTTCCCCACCACCGTGGTCCGCGCCCCGATGATCTTCGGCCCCGGCGACAAGCAGCACCGCTTCAGGTGGGCGATCGACGCCGTGCGGCAGGGCGGCCTGGTCAGGCTCGACGAGCGGGCGGCGAAATGGCCCAACTCCTACGGCTACCTCACCGACGTCGCCGAAGCGATGGTGCTCGCGGCCCTCGACCCGCGCGCCGCCGGCCGCATCTACAATGTCGGGCAGAGCTTCGTCCGCACCCCGATCGAGTGGCTGCTGACCTTCGGCGTGGTGATGAACCGCCGCATCGAGGTCGAGACCGTCCCCGCCGCCGAGCAGGCCCTCCTGCACGAGCGCGCCGAAGCCAGCGACCTCCGCTACCCCCTCACCCTCGACACCACCCGCATCCGCGAGGACCTGGGGTTTTCGGAGGTGGTCCCGGAGCGCGACGCGCTGCTGGCGACGATCGCGTACGAGTCAGCCTGACCCCGATCCCTGGGAGGCCGGACGCCCCCTCCCCAGCCCTCCCCATAAAGGGGAGGGTGCGGCGTCGCGGCACACTCAGCCTACCCTGGCTGCATGACCACTGCCCATGCAACGCGCGCCCACCGCCCCCCTTGTGGGGGAGGTAGCGCAGCTTGGCGCTTCAGCGCCTAGCGAAGCTAGGAGGGGGGGACGCACCGAGCCCCCTCACAACCCCGATTGACTCCATCGCCGGCTAATTTAGTGTGGCTAAACTTTGTCCGGGACGCCCGTCTCATGCACGCCGACGACATCCGCGAGATGTCCAGAACCGTTCCCGCGTCCGGCGAAAGCCTTGGCGCGCGCCTGCGGGCGCGTCGCAAGGCGATCGGCAAGACCATGCAGCAGGTGGCCGACGAGGCGAGCCTGACCAGCGGCTTCATCTCGCAGATCGAACGCGGCATCTCTACCCCGTCGCTGGCCTCGCTCTACAACGTGGCCAAGGCGCTCGATGCCTCGGTCGACATGTTCGTGTCGCAGGCGCCGTCCCGCTCGCACCCGGTGGCGACGCATGCCGGGCGGCGCCCGACGTTCAAGGTCGACGGCACCTCGCGCTACTACGAGTTCCTCGAGCGCGGCTTCCCCGATGCGCGGCTCAACGCCTGCCTGTCGCACGTGCCGCCCGGCCACGCCTCGGAGATGATGAGCCACGAGGGCGAGGATTTCGTCTACCTCGTCGCCGGCCACATGCTCTACGAGGTCGACGGCGTGCAGTACGACCTCAGGGCCGGCGACACGCTCCACTTCGACAGCCGCAAGCCGCATCGCGGCACCAATGTCGGCACCGACACCGCCATCGAGCTCTGGGTCGGCACCATGAGATTGTTCCCCGAATGACCAACCCCATCGATCCCGCCGTCAGCCAGCAGCTGCGCGACGCCCTCGCGTCCGGCCCCGAGGCGCTGTTCGCCGTGCTTTCCGGGCTGTTTACCGCCATCCCCGGCATCCGCACCGCCACCTTCATCGCCACCGCCCCCGACAAGACGGTGACGCACCGGATCGGCACCTCGAACCTGGTGGACTTCCCCATCGGCAATGTCGACCCGGTGGGCGACGATCCGTGGAACAACGCCATCCTGCGCGACCGGCGGCCGGTGATCGGCGACAGCGTCGCGGGCATGGCGACGTTCCTGCCCGAGACCGACGGCCTCGTCGCCATGGGCTACACCGCCTGCTCGTGCTTCCCCATCGTGATCGCGGGCGAGACCCGCGGCGTCGTCGCCCTGCTCGGCGACGCCGGGGTCTTCACGCCGGCCGCGCTGGCGGCGATCGACACGCTTCTGCCCATCGCTGCGCTGATCTTCACCTTTCACGGGATCAGCGAGAGATGACGACCACAACCGCCGGCCGGGTCGGCCGGCACACGAGTTAACCAGGGAGACTGCCATGCGTTTGTACAAGGCGCTTGTCGCAGTGGCGCTCGGCGCGGTGATGACCGCGTCCGTTGCCATCGCGGAAACACCCAAGAATACCCTCGTCGTCGCCGACGCGATCGACGACGTCATCACCCTCGATCCGGGTGAGGTGTCGGAAGTCGCGGGCGTGCTGGTGAGCCAGCAGCTCTACCAGCCGCTCGTCACCTTCGACATCGCCAACCCCGCCGAGATCATCCCCGTGCTCGCCAAGAGCTGGGAGGTGTCCGAGGACGGCAAGACCTTCACCTTCAAGATGAACCGCGACGCCAAGTTCTCGTCCGGCAATCCGGTGACGGCCCATGACGCCGAGTACTCGCTGCAGCGCCCGATCCTGCTCGATACCCGCATCTCGTTCATCCTGAAGCAGTTCGGCTTCACCAAGGAGAACGTGAAGGACATGATCAAGGCGACGGATGACGACACGCTGGTCTTCACCGTCAACGACACCTACGCGCCGAGCTTCGTGCTCTACGTGCTCTCCTCCTACACCGCCGGCATCGTCGACTCGAAGCTGGTCAAGGAGCATGAGGTCGATGGGGACCTCGGCAACGCCTGGCTGAAGACCGCCAACTCGGCCGGCTCGGGTCCGTTCGTGCTCACCAAGTGGGAGCCCAAGCAGTCGATCCTGCTGTCGAAGAACCCGAACTTCTGGCAGGCCGCCCCGGGCGTCGAGCGCGTGTTCTTCCAGCACATGCCGGAATCGGCCACCGAGCGCCTGGCGCTCGAGAAGGGCGACATCGACGTCGCCAACAAGCTCAGCCCCGATGACTACGACGCCATTGCCGGCAATGCCGACATCAACGTCCAGCAGGGCACCGACACCACCATCTACTATTTCGGCCTGAACCTCAGGAACGAGAACCTCAAGAACCCCAAGGTCGTCGAGGCCATCAAGTACCTGGTCGACTACCAGGGCATCGCCGAAACCATCGGCCGCGGCACCCTCAAGGTGCACCAAACGATGATCCCCGAGGGCTTCCTCGGCGGCAACTCGGGCTACGAGCCCTACAAGTTCGACCTCGAGAAGGCCAAGGCGCTGCTCGCCGAGTCGGGCGTCACCCTGCCCTTCACGCTCGAGACCGTGGTCTGGAACGTGCCGCCCTATACCGAGTACTCGCAGGCGATCCAGGCGACGCTGGCCCAGGCCGGCATCAACCTCGACCTGCAGGTGGTGGACGGCCAGCAGTGGCTCGACCGCTACCGCAGCCACAACCTCGACATCTGGATGGGCCTGTGGGGTCCGGATTACCCCGATCCGCACTCCAATGCCGAGACCTTCACCGTGAACAAGCCGGGCGACCCGGAGAAGTCCTCGACCCTGGCCGACCGCTTCGGCTGGAACTCGGGCCCGCTCTCCGACCAGGTGCTGGCCGCCGTGCGCGAGCAGGACACCAAGACGCGCGAGCAGATGTACTTCGACGCGGCCAAGGCCCAGGCCGACGCCTCGCCCTTCGTCTACATGTTCCAGGGCGCCCGCAAGGTCGCCACCCGCTCCAACGTCAAGGGCCTCGTCCTCGGCTACACCTACTCCGACGACCGCTACGGCGGCGTCAGCAAGGAGTAAGGCCGCGCCCTTCCGAACCCCGCCTTCTCCCCTCGGGGAGGAGGCGACCCACTCGACCGCCGGTGCGGTCAGGAGATTGCGTTGCGTGTGACCGTCGTGCGGGCATCCACCCCCCACCCTAGCTCTGCTAGGTCGCTGCCGCGACCAAGCTGCGCTACCCTCCCCACAAGGGGGAGGGAGGCCCTGGGGCAACGCGTCGACAGCACGTCTCCCTCCCCCTTGTGGGGAGGGAACAAGGGTGGGGGTCGGCATACGCTGAGGCAGCCATGACCCGTCCCCTCCGCCTCCTGGCCGATATCGGCACCTGGCTCATCACCGTCGCCATCACCCTGCTCGGGCTGGCGGCGCTGACCTTCTTCATCGGTCGCGTCGTCCCCATCGACCCCGTGCTCGCCATCGTCGGCGAGAAGGCGTCGCAGTCGGTCTATGACCGCGTCTATCTCGAGCTCGGCCTCGACAAGCCGCTCTGGGTGCAGTTCTGGGAGTACCTGGCGAAGCTGCTGCGTGGCGATTTCGGCACTTCGTTCTCCACCTCGCGCCCCGTGCTGCAGGACCTGCTCGACTACTTCCCGGCCACCCTCGAACTCTCCACCCTGGGCCTGCTGATCGGCGTCGCCCTCGGCGTGCCGATGGGCGTCATCTCGGCCTACTGGCACGAGAAATGGCCCGACCACCTGGTCCGCATCATCGGCCTCATCGGCTACTCGGTGCCGATCTTCTGGCTGGCGCTGGTCGGCCTGTTCGTCTTCTACCGCCAGCTCGGCTGGGTCTCCGGGCCCGGCCAGGTCGACGTGTTCTTCACCGGCATCGTCACCCACGTGACCGGCTCCATCCTCATCGACTCCGCCACCCAGGGCCACTGGGACGTGTTCTGGAACGCCGTCAGCCACATGACCCTGCCGGCCCTGCTGCTCGGCTATTACAGCCTCGCCTACATCTCGCGCATGACCCGCTCGGTCATGCTCGACCAGTTGAGCCGCGAGTACGTGCTCACCGCCCGCCTCAAGGGCGCCAGCGAGTTCGCGGT
>JBQCFF010000172.1:0-19057 GCA_051959485.1 Devosia sp.
TCCACCTCACCGCCTAGCACCAGGTGGAGGAGCTGCTTCTGCACGGACTTGGGGGCTTTGCTCACGGTTTTGATCGCTCCAGATCGACTTCCTGCGGCTGTGGGCAGCCATAGACCTTGACCAGCGCCGCGTGCAACGGCGCTTTTAGCGAAGCCTCGCCGACCGCGGCAAGCGCCCCATGCCGGATTTCCGGGCGGTTGAAGCGCAGCGTTCCTATGCACACGTCCTCGAACGGCACTCCGGCCTCGCGGAGAATGCACGCCGCTCCCGCCACGTCCCAGTCGCGCGCGCCGCGCCGCGCCACCGCCGCGTCGAGTCGACCCGATGCGACCTGCACCAGCTGGTAGGCGAGCGAGGGGAAGTGCGGTCCGCGCGTATACTCGAAGCCGCCCGCCTGCAGTTCCTGATGCACGGCGCCGGGGGCGGGGATCAACGGCGCGGTCCGCCCGGGGTGGCGCTGGCGCAGCAGCGGACTGCCATTGAGCCGCGCGCCCGAACCGGCTGCCGCGTGGTACATCTCGTCGCGCGCCGGGGCATAGACGACGCCGGCGATCGGCACCCCGTCCTCCACCACCGCCAGCGACACGGTCCAGCTGTCCTCGCCCCGGATGAAGCCGCGCGTGCCGTCGATCGGGTCGACGATGAAGGCTCGCCGATGGTTGAGCCGCACCGGATCGTCCTTGGTTTCCTCGCTCAGCCAGCCGTAGTCCGGCCGGGCTGCGAGCAGCGCTTGGCGCAGGTAGGTGTCCAGCACCACGTCGGCCTCGCTGACCGGTGACGCGCCATCCTTGAACCAGGTCCTCAGGTCGCGCCGGAAATAGCCCGCCGCGATGATCCCCGCCGACACTGCCGAAGCGCGTAGCAACTCGCGGTCTTCGGCGGGCGTGGTGATCGTGGCGGCGTCCATGGGCACTCCGTGTTGTGGCGGGCGCGTTCTAGGCGCAACGGCATGGCGGAACAAGGGCATGGGGCAGGGGAGGGGCGTCTCGGTCAGGCTTACCGGACGCTGCCGCTGCATGCTGGTTAAGCCAATGCCAGCAACCGTCGTGAACACCGCGTTACACCCGGTCACATCACGCTAACCCTCTTCAAAACACACATAAACTTAACCCCGTTTCTTAAGCGCGGCGGCAAGGGAGGGCGCTAGATTGGCGCCATCAAAGAGGGCAGCAAAACAATAAGCTCTCGAAAGTTGACAGTGAGGCTTACCCATGAATTCTTCCGTCGGGATCGATGGTTCGACCGTCGTGCTGCTGTTCGGTGAGGGCCGGGTGCCGCGTCGTTCCCCGCCGGCACGGCATTTCGGCCCGGCCAACGACAACGGTCCCAATGAGCCCGTGAAGACCGTGACGGTGCGCCGGACGCTCGAAAAGAGCGGGGTCACGATCAAGGTGAAGGTGCCGGTCACGGAGTTCGTCGGCGTCGCCGTCTCCACCGGCATTTCCGAGGACGGCATCCTGTCGAGCGCCATCGAGCTGGTGCATGGCGATCCGGACCTCAACTACCGGGTATTCGAGGAAGTCGGCAACGCCAACGTCGTGGCCGAATGGCAGAACTGGGGCAAGAAGCTCCGGCTGCCGCTCTACATCAAGGCCGGCGACGGCAACCTGCTACCCTATTCGCAGACCGTGGATGGCGTGCACCTGGGCCATAACAACGGCCGCCGAAAGCTCGTCGCCGAAGCTTCGCGCCGCCCGGCCTTCCTGCATCGCCGCAAGCCGGGAGATATTTCGGCTTCCTGAACACTTCGGATGCAACCCTTGCGGCACACCGCCGTTGGTAGCTCCACAACCGGCGACGATCCCATGCACGTTTGACTTGCCGGAATACCTCGTACGACCTCCAAAGCATACGAGCGGGCCGATCCTCCTGAGGGTCGGCCCTTTTTCTTGGGGCAGGTGCAGTGCCTACCAGGCCCACTCGGCAAGCAGCGCCAGCGTCAGCACCAGGCCGACCCAGTGGTTGGAGCGGAAGCGAACCAGCGCGCTCTGCGTATTGCGGGGGTCGAGCGACCACACTTGCCAGCCGAACATCAGCGCCACCGCGGCAAGTCCGGCATAGAACGTCGCACCGGCGCCGACGAGCGCTGTCGCGATGCCCCACACCAGCACCGTTGCCGCGTAGAACAGCCCCACAATCATGCGGGCCCGCCGCCCGAACAGCCGGGCCGTGGATTTTACACCGATCAGCGCGTCGTCTTCGATGTCCTGCAGCGCGTAGATGGTGTCGTAACCGATCGTCCAGAGGATCGACCCGGCATAGAGCACCACCGGCGCCCAACTCAGCGAGCCGGCCTGCGAACTCCAGCCGACCAGCGCGCCCCAGTTGAACGCCAGCCCCAAAAACAGCTGCGGCCACCAGGTGATCCGCTTCATGAACGGGTAGATCGCCACCAGCAGCAGCGAGGCGATGCCAAGGCCGATCGTGAACCAGTTGAACTGGATCAGTACCAGGAAACCTACCATCGCCTGCGCCACCAGGAACGCCGCCGCCTCGCGCTTCGTGACCTGGCCGGACGGAATCGGGCGGGAGCGGGTGCGGGCCACCTTCAAGTCGATATCGGTGTCGACGATGTCGTTGAACGTGCATCCCGCCCCGCGCATCGCCACCGAGCCGACAAGGAACAGGATCAGCGCCCACCAGTCGAACCCTTGCGCCGGCGCAGCGATCGCATGGAGCCCGAGCCCGAAGCCGCAGGGCCAGAACAGCAGCAGCAGCGGCAGTGGCCGATCCCAGCGCGCCAGCCGCGCATATGGCTTCAGCCACTCGGGCGCATGCCGGTCCACCCAGTTGCCGGTGCTCGCGTCCGCGACCCGTCCTGCGGCCTTATCGGTCCTTTGCAATCCCGCCTCCGGCATGCGCTAATGGGTGGTTCTCGCCACCCGTTCGCCTAGCACGATGCCCCGGACCCATAAATCCCTGCCGCGACTCTATCTCGATACGCCGTTGGCGGCAGGCACCCGCATCGCGCTCGGGCGGGAGCCCACCAACTACCTGCTGACCGTGCTGCGCATGAAAGCAGGCGACTCGCTGATCGTCTTCAACGGTCGCGACGGCGCCTGGCTCGCCCGTATCGCCGACGACCATCGCAAGGGCGCCGTGCTGGAAGCCGCCGAGCAGAGCGAGCGGCAGACGGCAAGCTCCGACCTCTGGTTCGGCTTCGCGCCGCTGAAGACCGGCCGGCTCGATTACCTCGTGCAGAAGGCGACCGAGATGGGAGCAGGAGTGATCCAGCCCGTGATCACCCAGTACACGCAGGTCAGTCGCATCAAGTCCGACAAGCTCCGGGCCAATGTGATCGAAGCTGCGGAACAGTGCGAGGTGCTGTCCGTCCCCACCCTGGAGCCCGAGATCGGACTCGAGGCGCTGATCGCCGGCTGGCGCCACGCCCACAGCCTCCGCCGCCTGTTGTTTGCCGACGAAGCGGCGCCGAGCGGCAGTCCGGCCGCCCAGTTGGACGAATTGCGGGGCTTGCCGGTGGGCCTTCTCGTTGGTCCCGAAGGCGGCTTCTCCGCGGCGGAGCGGAACCTTCTCCTCGCGCAGGATTTCGTGGTGCCGATCAGTCTCGGGCCGCGCATCCTGCGTGCGGATACCGCGGCAGTTGCGGCGCTGGCGGTGGTGCAGGCAACCATCGGCGATTGGCGATAAAAGCGATTGCTTTAAGCGGAACCGCCGCTATTTTCCCCGCCGTCCGGCAAGAAGGCCGGTTCCCGCCCGTCTAGAGAGTCCACATGTCTGGTGAAGAGCATGCCCCGCTGATCGAGTCGCGGAACGACCTGATCGAGGTGATGGCTTCGGGGTCCAAGCCCCGCGAGCAGTGGCGCGTCGGCACCGAGCATGAAAAGCACGTGTATCACAAAGCCCCGCTGGCCCCGGTTGCCTACGAAGGCAACGACGGCGTCCGCGCCCTGCTGGACGGCATCGAGGCGCGCACCGGCTGGCAGCCCTTCTTCGACGGCGAGAACCCCATCGGGCTGCGCAACCTCGGCGCCGTCGGCGGCATCTCGCTCGAGCCGGGTGGCCAGTTCGAGCTCTCCGGCGCCCCGCAGCTCACCATCCATGAGGCGGCGCTCGAGCTCGACAGCCACCTCGAGGATTGTCGGGCCATCGGCGGTCCCCTCGATATCCATTTCCTCGGGCTCGGCGTCACGCCGCTCTGGGCGGTCCGCGACATCCCGAAGATGCCGAAATCGCGCTACGGCATCATGACCCCGTACATGGACAAGGTCGGCACGCTCGGCACCTCCATGATGTACCGGTCAGCTACCGTGCAGGCGAACCTCGACTTCTCCGACGAGGCGGACATGGTGCAGAAGCTGCGTGTCTCGCTGGCCCTGCAGCCGATCGTGACCGCGCTGTTTGCCAACTCGCCGTTCCTCGATGGCAAGCCCTCGGGCTACCTGAGCTTCCGCTCACACATCTGGCTCGACACCGACAAGGCGCGCACCGGCATGCTGCCTTTCGCGTTCGAGCCCGGCTTCGGCTTCGACCGTTACGCCGAGCACGCTCTGGACGTGCCGATGTATTTCGTCATTCGCAACGGCGAATACGTCAATGTCGCCGGTGAAAGCTTCCGTGCCTTCATGGATGGCAAGCTTCCCCAACTGCCCGGC
The DNA here is from genome assembly GCA_051959485.1 of Devosia sp. Taxonomy (GTDB): domain Bacteria; phylum Pseudomonadota; class Alphaproteobacteria; order Rhizobiales; family Devosiaceae; genus Devosia_A. The sequence goes on from JBQCFF010000172.1 coordinate 4,614, forward strand.
GCGCGCCCGACGGTGAAGGATTGGGAGAACCACCTCTCGACCCTGTTCCCCGAGGTTCGCCTCAAGCAGTTCCTTGAGATGCGCGGTGCCGACATGGGCGACCGCGACCACGTGCTGGCGCTGGCCGCGCTCTGGGTCGGCCTGCTGTACGATCAGGAAGCTCTCGACAGCGCCTGGGACCTGGTGTCCGACTGGACCGACGAGGAGCGCGAGGCGCTGCGCCGGGACACGCCGCGCACGGCGCTGCACACCACCTTCCGCCAGGGCACGGTGATGGACATCGCCCGTCTTGTCGTCGAGCTGGCCAGCGACGGCCTTCGTCGCCGCAGGCAGGTGGTCAATGGCCAAGACGAGACGATGTACCTTCGCCCGCTCGAGAAGACGCTGGATTTGGGCAAGACCCAGGCGGAGCGGTGGCTCGACAAGTACCACGGCGAGTGGGCAGGGGACCTGACGCGGATCTTCGACGAAGCCGAGATGTAATCCGGCTTACTTGGTCTGCGCCGTCAGCACCCTGGCACCGAACCAGATACCGAGCAGCACCAGCCCTACCGCCAGCACCAGTCCCAGCGCCACGATCGGGTCGGCGAAGTCGCCGCGAAACACCGCGCGGAGGGCCTCGACGATGTGCTTGAACGGGTTGAAGTTGGCCACCGCTTGCAGCCAGCCCGGCGCCAGCGACATGGGCAGCAGGATGCCCGAGAGCAGCAGGATCGGCAGGGCCAGCGTGTTCACCAGTGGCGCCAGCGCGTCCTCGCTCTTGGTAGCGATGCCGATGCCGTTGGAGATGAACGAGAAGGCCGCGCCGAGCAGCGCCACCAGCACGAGGCCGACGAGAAAGGCGCCGATCGGCACGCGCAGCCCCATCAGGAACGCTGCGCCGCAGAGCACGATCGCCTGCGTCACGATCACCACCACGTCGCGTAGCGAGCGGCCGGCGATGATGGCGCCGCGCGACGCCGGCGACACCAGCTGCCGGTCGATCACGCCCGCCCGCCACTCCGCGATGATGCCGAAGCCGACGAACAGCCCGCCGAAAATGCCGAGCTGCACCAGCAGCCCCGGCACGAACACCCGCCACGCATCGCCCTGGAAACCTGAGGTGGACGCGACGGTCTGCAGCAGCGGCCCGAACAGCGTCAGGTAGAGGATGGGCTGCAGCAGCCCGATCAGCACCCACATCGGCTGCCGGAGCGACAGCATCATGGCGCGGGAGAAGATGATCCAGGTGTCCCTGAAGAAGGTCATTTCTGTCTCCAGCGGGCCCTAGCCCTCATGGTGAGCTTGCGAACCAACAGCACTAGTCCCTCAGGCTGCGCCCGGTCAGTGTCAGGAACACGTCATCGAGCGTCGGGCGGTTGACGTCGACGCCGATGGCATCGATCCCTGCCTTGGTGAGTTGCGCCAGCAGCACCGGGAGGGCGGTGGCACCATCCGGCACATGAAAGCGCACCACATGCGCCTCGACCACCGGCGCATCCGCCCCCTGCAGCGCCGCCGCGATGCCCGATGCCGCGGCGGCATCCGCCTCGTTGCGCATGGTCAGCGTGATCGTGTCGCCCGACACTCGCTTCTTCAGCTCGGCCGGCGTGCCTTCGGCAACGATGGTGCCGTGGTCGACGATGAGGATGCGGTCGGACAGCGAATCCGCCTCGTCCATGTAATGCGTGGTGAGGAACACCGTCGTTCCCATCTCGTCGCGCAGGCTGCGGATGTGGTTCCACAGGTTGGCGCGGCTCTGCGGGTCGAGGCCGGTGGAGGGCTCGTCGAGGAACACCAGCCGCGGCTGGTGGATCAGGCCCATGACGATATCGAGCCGCCGCCGCTGCCCGCCGGAGAGCGTGCCGCAGGTCCGATCCCAGACGTCGGCCAGATCGAGTGCCGCCAGCAGTTGCTGCCCGCGCTCGCTCGCCGTGCGCCGGTCGATGCCGTAGAGCCGCGCCTGGCTGACGATCTCTTCGCCCACCTTGGCCTGCGACAGGGTCGAGCCGGCCTGGCTGACATAGCCGATGCGCCGCCTGACCTCGACCGGCTCGCGCCGCAAGTCCGCGCCAACCACCGTTGCCGATCCGTCGGTCGGCGCGAGCAGCGTGGTCAGCATCTTCAGCGTCGTTGTCTTGCCCGCGCCGTTCGGGCCGAGGAAGCCGATGATCTCACCCTCGCGGACTGTCAGGTCGATACCGCGAACAGCCTCTATGGTCTTGCCCTTGGCGCCACGCGTCTTGAAGCTGCGCTTGAGACCGCGCGCTTCGATGATGGGCGGATGCTCGGGCATCAGTGCCTCTGAGCTGTTGCTGGCGGCCGGCCCGCACTTGCGGTTATTCCGCCGCCATCGGCAGCGAGTCGCGACCGTCGAGGTTCCCCATGCTCGCCACGATGTGGCTGGCGAGAGCGTCGTAGATCCCACCGTACGCATGGCTCGCGCGCATCAGGGCGATCTCGGCGTCGCGCAGGCGGGGCAGGTCGCGGTCTTCGGCGATGACGCGCATGCCTGGCTGCAGCGCACTTTCAGGCAGGAAGCCAACCGCGAGGTCGGTCAGCACGGCACTGGCGACGGCCATGGCGTTCGAGCTCGTGTAGGCGATGCGATAGTCCCGGCCGATGCGGTTCAGCACCTCGATGGCGTTTTCCTTCCAGCAGCAGTGGAGGCCGCCGGCGATCGGCAGTGGATCGGTGGAGAGCGCCTGCCCGCCATGCGAGGCGACCCAGAACACCCGCTCGGTGCGGAACAGCTCGCCGTATTCGCGGTTCGTACCTTGGGTGAAGACAACCAGGTCGTACTTGCCCTTCTTCATCCCCTCGAGCAGTTCTTCTGAGGGCTGGCAACGTACGTCGACGACGATCTTGGGGTGCGTGCGCTGGAAGCTCGAGAGGATCACCGGCAGCAGGCGCACCGCGTAATCGTCCGGCACGCCGAAGCGGATCGACCCCTTGAGGTCGCCGTCGGAGAAATGGTCCATGATCTCGGCGTTGATCCGCAGCATCCGCCGCGCCCGCGAGTAGAGCGCCTCGCCATACTCGGTCAGCGCCACGGAGCGGCCGTCCCGCGTCAGCAGGGGGTGTGCGAGCCGCTCCTCGAGACGCTTGATCTGCATCGAGACCGCCGATTGCGTCTTGTTCACCCGCCGCGCCGCTTCGGTGAAGCTGCCGCAGTCGGCGATGGCACAGAAGCTCTGCAACTGGTCGAGGTCGAGGGGTGCGGCCACGGTCAAGCCTCATCACGATAATTGATGAACGAGATGAAATCTATTTGTTGGACGAATGGATGGCAAGGCGGTAGTTCAAGCAGCACCGGTGATCGGCGCCGACAGGATTTTGTAGCGCCGCTTGCTTTTCCGCCTCGGCAACTCCCCGCCGCGGCGCCACTTGAGAACTTGGAGAAGGACCATGGTCCACTTGCTTTCGAGCGAGCGGCCGTCGATGGCTGCTGCGTCGTCCAACCCGTTTGTGCTCCTGGCGAGCTGGTTCGCCAAGGTCCGCGCCCGCCATGCGCGACACGTTGCCCTGGAATCGCTGCTCGAATACGACAGCGCCCGCCTCGAGGATCTGGGCATCAATCGCCAGGACCTGTTCGAGGCACTCAATACCCCTTCCCAGTGCCCCGGCCTGCGCCTCTCCCAGAGGCGCGCCGAAAGTTCCCGGAATTGGCTCAACCCGTGAGCGATCACGGCTGAGCCTCCGTCTGGCACGACCTCGACTGTGCCATCTCGGGCCGGCCCACCCACCGGCCTCGTTTCCTGATCAACTGCCGGGTCCTCGGACCCGGCCTTTCTGTTTCACCCGCTTGCAGCGGAGCGTAGAGCAACCGGGGATCGGCTACTCCCCTGCGTCCAGCCGCTGTGCCACGAGCTCCTGCAGGCGCCACAAGTGCGGATCGTGGATGCCCAGCTGTTCGAGGTGCTGTACGGTATGGAAGAGGTACTCCACCATCGAGCCGCGCCCGCCGACGGCTGTGCTCAGGACGTCGGCAATCTGGTCCTCGTTGAGCCCGGAGACGTAGCGCCCGCTCTTCCTGTCGATGCAGAAGGTGAAGGCCCGCACCGGTCCTTCCTCGGTGCTGACGCTCACCCAGCGCGGTGGGAAAGGGGACGGCTTGAAGAGCATCTCGCGCCGGCACAGCAGTTCCACCGCCTCGGCCTCCCCGCCGGGCGGCAGCCTGTACACCGCACCCTTGCACGAGCCGCCGCGATCGAGCGCCAGCATCAGGCCCGGGTTGCGCTCCGAGCCTCGGAAGATCGTGTTCCAGCCCAGGCAGAACGCGCGGTGCCAGCCGCGCACCACGCCGGTGCGGATCTCGACAAATTCGCAGGCCGGCTTCCAGATCAGCGAGCCATAGGCAAACACCCACACCTGGCCCGGGTCCCGCGCCCCGGCGAGGATTTCTTCCGTGAAGGCGCGAAAGTCCTCGTCCGTCGCCCGGATCATCGCGTGCGGGTCAGGCTCAGGCTCGTTCGTCACCAGCAGGGCCATCCGGGCCACGTGGGCCTCGGTCAAGCGCATCTGCCGGGGAGCTCTTGCCATGCGGCCCCTACGGAAGCTTTGCGAACCCGTCGGCGAAGCCGTTGAGCGACACTGGGATGCCGACCCCCTCCTCGGGCGTGCGGAACACCACGAAGATGGCGCTCTTGCCGCCCTGCAGCTTGCCGATCAGCGCATCGTCAAGCACCACCTCGGCGACACAGCCATTGGGCAGGCAGCGCACGAACGGCACCCGGCCGATATTCGCGTCGTCGATATTGAGCCCCAGCCCGTTAGGCAGCAGCACGCCGAGGGGCGCCAGTACGCGCAACAGCCGGACCTGCTTGTCGGCCGTCTTCAGCACGATGACCGACAGCCCGACATTGGGCTGGTCCTCGGCGGTGACATTCTGAATCAGCGCGCACTGCTCGAAGCTGGCGCCGGGCGGCGTGTCGCAGCTCATCTGCCAGTCGCCGTACTGTGCCTTCACCACGCCCTGCGCCGCTGCCCCGCCGGCAAACAGGCCCAGCGTCAGGCAAAGGGCCGCGCCCAAAATGAGCTGCTTCAAATCGTCAGATCCTTCATGTCCGAGCGACGAATCCCGCTGGGCCGCGAGCCATCTGCTCTTTAGTCCTTTAGGCATCGGGCCTTGTCAACGCTGCCCGGTTTCGTGCGCCGCGACAACGCAACGAGAAAAAGGCACGCGTGAGGCGGGACAACATCCCGCGGGATTCCTGCTGAGCCGCGCATTTTGACGCATGAGCGGCCCTGAGCATTGATTTGCCATGGCCCAACCGATGTGGTTTAGACACCTCACAAGTTACAAGCGCTCCGAGGTTGAGTCGGGGCGGCGTTTGCTATGCCGCATGAACTCCCTCAACTCCACCGCTTGAGAACGGATCAGACGAGATTCCAAGGGAGTTATAGGTGACCGGCAAACTGTTCAGCTCGATAAGCGCGATCGGCACCCTCGCGCTCGCCCTGCTGCCCGGCTCCGCGCTGGCTCAGGTCGAGGGGCAGGAAGTGCTGGGTCACGCGCGGCCGGGCGAAATCGGCCTGCAGCCGTCCGTGACCCCGATCATGGATTCGATTCGCTCCTTCCACGACGGCCCGCTGCTGTGGATCACCGGCGGCATCACGGTGCTGGTGCTGGTGCTCATTATCGTCGTGGCGCTGCGCTTCAACGCGCGGGCGAACCCGACCCCGTCCAAGACCACGCACAACACGTTGATCGAGGTCGTCTGGACCGTTGTGCCGATCCTCCTCCTGGTGATCATCGCCATCCCGTCCTTCTCCGTGCTCACCGACCAGCTGACCATCCCGGACGGCCAGCGGAAGTATCTCGGCTCGAACGTCTTCTCGTTCGGCGAGGTTGAGGTTCCCGCTCCGGAACTCACCGTCAAGGCGACCGGCCAGCAGTGGTACTGGGACTACGAGTATGTCGATGATGGCCAGACCATCACGTCCTACATCCTGCCCACGGGTGATGACAGCAAGCCGGTCGGCAAGCCGAACCAGCCGCGCCTGCTCGCGGTGGACTACGAGATGGTGGTCCCGGTCGATACCACAGTGCGCCTGCAGGTCACGGCCGACCCGACTGGCGTCATCCATGCGTTCGCCGTGCCGTCCTTCGGTGTGAAGATCGACGCGGTCCCCGGCAAGCTCAACGAGACCTGGTTCAATGCCCGCAAGGAAGGCGTGTATTACGGCCAGTGTTCGGAGCTCTGCGGCAAGGATCACGCCTTCATGCCTATCGCCGTGCGCGTCGTGAGCAAGGACCAGTACGCAGCGTGGATGGCCGCCTTCAAGGCCGGCGACATCGACGCCGCGAACGCCACTCTGCCCCCGATCACCTGATAGCCATACTCAAGGAAGCGCGGAGCCGGGAGCTCCGCTGCAGGCCAACGGAATAGAATAAGAGGACACGTCACAAATGGCCGATACCCACGCACTGGAAGCCCCTGGAGGGCCGGCGCACGCGGCGTCGCACCGTAGTCACCCGACAGGTTGGCGGCGGTACGTCTACTCGACCAACCACAAGGACATCGGGGTTATGTACCTCGTGTTCTCGCTGTTCGCCGGTGTGATCGGTGCCTTGCTCTCGGGCGCCATGCGCCTGGAGCTCATGGAGCCGGGCATCCAGTACTTCCACGGCCTGGCGGCCATGGTCTACGGATTGAATGGCGATGCTGCCCTCGATGCGGGTAAGCAGATGTACAACGCGTTCACCAGCGCCCATGCCCTGATCATGATCTTCTTCACGGTCATGCCCGCGACCATGGGTGGCTTCGCGAACTACTTCGCGCCGCTGATGATCGGTGCGCCGGATACGGCGTTCCCGCGCATCAACAACATCGCGTTCTGGCTGCTGCCGTTTGCGTTCCTGCTGCTGGTCCTCTCGATGTTCTTCGAAGGCCCCGCCGGCGCGCTCGGTTTCGGTGGCGGTTGGACCATGTATCCGCCGCTTTCGACCTCCGGCCACCCTGGCCCGTCCGTGGACTTCGTGATCCTGTCGATCCACATCGCCGGTGCCTCGTCGATCCTTGGTGCGATCAACCTGATCACCACGATCTTCAACATGCGCGCCCCGGGCATGACGCTGCACAAGATGCCGCTCTTCGCCTGGTCGGTGCTGGTCACCGCCTTCCTGCTGCTGCTGGCGCTCCCGGTTCTCGCCGGCGCCATCACCATGCTGCTGACCGACCGCAACTTCGGCACGACGTTCTTCGCGCCCGAAGGCGGTGGCGATCCGATCCTGTTCCAGCACCTGTTCTGGTTCTTCGGTCACCCCGAAGTGTACATCATGATCCTGCCGGGCTTCGGCATCGTCAGCCACGTGGTGTCGACCTTCTCGCGCAAGCCCATCTTCGGCTATCTCGCCATGGTGTACGCCATGGTGGCGATCGGCGTGGTCGGCTTCATCGTGTGGGCGCACCACATGTACACGGTCGGCCTGTCGCTCGACGTACAGCGTTACTTCGTGGCCGCTACCATGGTCATCGCGGTACCGACTGGGGTGAAGATATTCAGCTGGATCGCGACTATGTGGGGTGGCTCGATCACCTTCCGCAGCCCGATGCTGTGGGCGATCGGCTTCATCTTCCTGTTCACCGTCGGCGGCGTCACCGGCGTGGTGCTGGCCAACGCCGGTGCGGACCGCGCGCTGCACGACACCTACTACGTCGTGGCGCACTTCCACTACGTGCTGTCGCTCGGTGCCGTGTTCTCCATCTTCGCGGGCTGGTACTACTGGTACCCGAAGATGTTCGGCATCATGTACAACGAGACTCTCGCCAAGGCCCACTTCTGGATCACCTTCGTCGGCGTGAACCTCATCTTCTTCCCGCAGCACTTCCTCGGCCTCGCCGGCATGCCGCGCCGCTACATCGACTACCCCGATGTGTACGCGCTGTGGAACATGGTGTCGTCCATCGGCTACTACATCACGTTCGCCGGCCTGCTGCTGTTCCTGTACTCGCTGTTCGAGGCAGCTCGTAAGAAGCGTCCGGCCGTGGCCAATCCCTGGGGCGATGGGGCAACCACGCTCGAATGGACCCTGACCTCGCCGCCGCCGTTCCACCAGTTCTCCGTCCTGCCGCGCATCGGCGCCGACGCGAACCACTACGGGCATGAAAGCGCGGGGCCCTCGGGCCCCGCGACAACAAGAGTACTGAATTGGCTTATATCGACCATTCGAGGGATGTTCCGGCGCTGGCCGGCGGTGCACGGGTCGAGGACTACCTCGCCCTGCTGAAGCCGCGCGTGATGTCCCTCGTGGTCTTCACCGCCTTCATCGGCCTGCTGCTGGCTCCCGGCGGCATCAATCCCATCCTCGGCTTCATCGCGATCCTCTGCATCGCGGTGGGGGCAGGGGGCTCGGGCGCCCTCAACATGTGGTACGACGCCGATATCGACGTCGTGATGAGCCGCACGGCAAACCGGCCGATTCCGGCTGGCCGCGTCGAGGCTGACCACGCGCTGGTGCTCGGCCTTATCCTCTCGGGTTTCTCGGTGGTACTGCTCGGGCTCGCCACCAACTGGCTGGCCGCCGGGCTGCTCGCTTTCACGATCTTCTTCTACGCCGTGATCTATACGATGTGGCTGAAGCGCTCGACGCCGCAGAACATCGTCATCGGCGGCGCCGCGGGTGCCTTTCCGCCGATGGTGGGCTGGGCTGCCGTCACCGGGACGGTGAGCCTCGAAAGCTGCCTGCTGTTCTTGATCATCTTCCTCTGGACGCCGCCGCATTTCTGGGCGCTGGCGCTCTACAAGCAGGGCGACTACGGCGCGGCCAACGTCCCCATGCTGCCCAACGTCGCCGGTGAGCGTGCCACCAAGGTGCAGATCCTGCTCTATTCGGTGCTGCTTGTCGCAACGACTTTGATCCCGGGTTTCATCGGCTTCATGGGTCCGCTCTACATGGCGGCCGCCGTCGCGACCGGCCTCGGCTTCCTGTGGCTGGCGTGGAAGCTGTTCCGCACCACCGAAGACAAGCCGATGCGCAAGGCCGGCCGGAAGCTCTTCACCTATTCGCTGAGCTACCTGTTCATCATCTTCCTCGCCCTGATCACCGATCGTGCTGCGAGCATGCTGGGATGGTTCTGATGACTGAGCCCGCTCGCAAGGACGACAAGGATGCCGAGTTCCTGGCCCGCCGGCGCCGCCGTTCGGTGACGCTTGGGCTGGTGCTGGCCGCCATCGTGCTGATCTTCTACGTGCTCACCATCGTGAAGCTCGGCCCCAACGTCTTTGACCGCCCGCTTTGAAATGACCGAGGCCTCCGCTCCCATCTCCGACGCGCAGCGCATCACCCGCAACAAGCGGATTGCGATCTACTGCGGCCTCTTCATTGTCTTGATGATCGGCGCCTCCTACGCCGCCGTTCCGCTTTACAACATGCTGTGCCGGCTCACCGGCCTCGACGGCACGACCCAGGTATCGTCCGGCAACTTCAAGGGCGTCATCGACCGCCAGATGACGGTGCGTTTCGACTCCAACGTCGGCAAGGACCTGCCGTGGCAGGTCACGCCGGCGAAGCCCGTGACCGACAAGATCGGCGCGGTGGACACGATCGTCTTCACGGCCCACAACTCTTCCGACAAGCCCGTCACCGGCCAGGCGATTTTCAACGTGACGCCGGAGACCACCGGGCTCTACTTCAACAAGATCGAGTGCTTCTGCTTCACCGAGCAGACGCTGCAACCGGGCGAAACGGTCGAGATGCCGGTGACGTTCTTCGTCGACCCGGATATCGCCGGTGATCGCAATCTCGATCCGGTGCGCGAAATTACCCTGTCCTATACATTCTATGCCGTTCCGAGCGAGGGAAGCTGACATGGCAGCACATGCCAAGCATCATGACTATCACCTGGTAAGCCCCAGCCCGTGGCCCATCGTCGGCTCGGTTTCGGCTTTCGTTACCGCCGTGGGCGCCGTCCTCTGGTTCCACGACATCGCGCCCGTCTGGATCATGCTGATCGGCTTCCTCGGCATCTTCTACACCATGTATTCCTGGTGGAGCGACGTCATCCGCGAGGGCAAGGCCGGTGACCACACCCCCGTGGTGATGATCCACCATCGCTACGGCATGATGCTGTTCATCGCCTCCGAGGTGATGTTCTTCGTCGCCTGGTTCTGGGCCTATTTCGACGGCTTCTTCAACCACGATGCCGTCGAGCAGTATGCCCGCGTCGCTGCCATGGGCGGCAGCTGGCCGCCGACCGGCGTCGAGCTGTTCAACCCGTTCCACCTGCCGCTGTTCAACACCCTCGTGCTGCTGACCTCGGGCACCACCGTCACCTGGGCGCACCACGCGCTGCTGCACAAGGACCGGCGCGGCCTGGTCTGGGGCCTCGCCATCACGGTGGCGCTGGGCATCCTGTTCACCATCTGCCAGATCATCGAGTACGGCGAGGCCGGGTTCCAGTATACCGGCAACATCTACGGTGCGACCTTCTTCATGGCGACCGGCTTCCACGGCTTCCATGTCCTCATCGGCACGATCTTCCTGATCGTCTGCCTGGTGCGGGCCATGCGCGACAGCTTCACGCCGGAGCACCACATGGGCTTCGAGTTCGCCGCCTGGTACTGGCACTTCGTCGACGTGGTCTGGCTGTTCCTGTTCGCCTCGATTTACGTCTGGGGCAGCTGGGGCGTCCAGTTGTCGCACTGACGCCAGGCTATGGCAGAGACTTACGAAGGGCGCGGCGCAAGCTGCGCCCTTTGTCCTTGCCGCAAACGCCGCGGCCAATCCGCAACGCAAGCCAATCCGTCTGTGCTAAAGCACCGGCCATGACCACACCCGCTACCGAGCGCTCCACGCCGCCCTTGTCCGCCCCCGGGCCTGTCCCCGAAACCCCAGTGCGGGGCGCCCGATTCTGGGCCTTCCTCGTTTTCATGCTGGCCTTGATGGTGTTGTTCGTTGCGCTCGGTACCTGGCAGCTCGAGCGGCTGGAGGAGAAGGACCGGCTGATCGCCAACGTCAGCGCGCGCATCAACGAGGCGCCGACGCCCTTCCCGATCTACAAGGAGTGGACGGCCCTCGAGGCCGATGGCTACGACTACCTCCCGGTAAGCCTCACTGGCACCTGGCGCCCCGGTGGCACGATCCTCGTCTTCACCAGCCTGGGGGAGCCGAAAGGGCAGTTCTCCGGCCCCGGCTACTGGGTGATGACGCCCTTCGCCCTCGCAACCGGCGGGACCGTCTTCGTCAACCGCGGCTTCGTTCCGCAGGCGTCGGGGCCGGCTTTCGCGCAGGGGGGCACAGTTGACCCAGGTCTCATCTCGATCGCCGGCATCGCCCGCAACTCCGAGGCAGTCGGCAGCTTCACCCCCGCGCCGGACCTCGCCCGCCACGTCGAGTGGGTCCGCAGCCCCGCGCGGCTCGCTGCCATGGCTGGCGACCTGCCGCAACCGGTGGCGCCCGTCTACGTCGACCTGCCCGCGGGTCCGCCGGGCGCCCTGCCACAGGGGGGCGAGACGGTGATCGAGTTTCCCAACAACCACCTCGGCTACGCCATGACATGGTATGGTTTCGCCCTGCTGGTCCCGTTCCTGCTGTTCTTCTGGGTCCGCCGCCAGATGCGGCCCTCAGTAACGTAGCGATGAGATCATTGTTGAGAATGTTGCGATTTTCTCAACACCCCACTACCTTGCGCCCAACCCAGAACAAGCGGCGCTCAGCAGGCGCGCGACATCAGCACGGGATCCTCCCCTATAATGCAGTTCGTATCGACGCGCGGCGGGGCGGCCGTGCTTGGTTTTTCGGATGCTGTCCTTACCGGCCTTGCGAGTGATGGCGGCCTCTATGTGCCCGAGACCTGGCCGCAGATCAGCCGCGATGAGATCGCCGGCTACGCCAACCGGCCCTATGCCGAGGTGGCATTCGACATCATCCGCCGCTTCGCGGGCGGCGAGATTGCCGACGCCGAGCTCAAGGCGCTGATCGACGAAGCCTACGCCAGCTTCCGCCACCCCTCGGTGGCGCCACTGATCGAGCTCGAGCCCGGGCACTTCGTGCTCGAACTGTTCCACGGTCCGACGCTCGCCTTCAAGGACGTGGCGATGCAGTTCCTGGCCCGCGTCATGGACCTGATCCTTGCTCGCCGCGGCACCCGCGCCACCATTGTCGGCGCCACCTCGGGCGACACCGGCTCGGCCGCCATCGAGGCGTTCCGCGGCCGTCCGTCGACCGACATCTTCATCCTCCATCCGGAGGGCCGCACGTCGGAAGTGCAGCGCCGGCAGATGACCTCGGTGCTTGACGCGAACGTCCACAACATCGCGCTTCGTGGCACCTTCGACGATTGCCAGGACATCGTGAAGGGCCTGTTCGCCAACCGCGCCTTCCGCGACGAGGTGAAGCTCAGCGGTGTGAATTCGATCAACTGGGGCCGCATCGTCGCGCAGATCGTCTACTACTTCACCGCCGCCGCGGCGCTCGGTGCGCCGCACCGCGAGGTGATCTTCGCCGTCCCCACCGGCAATTTCGGCGACATCTTCGCCGGCTACTGCGCGGCGAGGATGGGGCTGCCGATCCGTACCCTCGCCATCGCCACCAACGCCAACGACATCCTCGCCCGCACGCTGGAGAGTGGCCGCTACGAGGTCACCGGCGTCACCCCGACGATGAGCCCGTCAATGGACATCCAGGTCTCCTCCAACTTCGAGCGCCTGCTGTTCGAGGCGGTCGGACGGCAGCCGGAGCCGGTGGTGTCGATGATGTCGAGCCTTCGGCAGTCGGGCGGCTTCTCCATCCCCGCCGACGGGCTGGAGGCCATCCGTCGGCAGTTCACCGCCGGGCGAACCGGCGAGGCGGAGACGAGCTACACCATCTCCACCGTGCATCAGGCCTCGGGCTACCTGCTCGATCCGCACACTGCCGTTGGCGTCAACGTGGCGCGCACGCTGACTGGCGGCTCGGCTCCGGTGGTGACCCTGGCCACCGCGCATCCGGCGAAGTTTCCTGCCGCCGTGCTTGCGGCCTCCGGCATTGAACCGGCTCTGCCCGCATGGTTGTCTGATCTTTACGAGCGGCCGGAGCGTTTCACGGTGCTCGACAACAACCAGGGTGAAGTCGAGAACTTCATCATGGCGCGCACGCACGCGCCGGAGGAGCTGAAGTGACGGTCAGGAGTACGACGCTCGAGAACGGCATGACCGTACTCACTGACGATATGCCCCACCTCGAAAGCGCCTCCCTCGGCATCTGGGTTAAGGCGGGGTCGCGCAGCGAAACCGAGGCCGAGCACGGCATTTCGCACATGCTCGAGCACATGGCGTTCAAGGGCACGACGTCACGCAACGCGCTCCAGATCGCCTCCACCATCGAGAACGTCGGCGGCGACCTCAACGCCGCGACCTCGGTCGAGCACACCGGCTACTTCGCCCGCGTGCTGAAGGAAGACGTCGCGCTGGCCGGCGATATCCTCAGCGACATCCTGCAGAACTCGCTGCTGGAGCGCGACGAGCTCGATCGCGAGCAGCAGGTGATCGTGCAGGAGATCGGCGCGGCCCGCGACAATCCCGATGACCACGTCTTCGATCTGTTCCAGCAGGCTGCCTTCCCCGACCAGGCGATCGGCCGCACCATTCTGGGCACCGTGGAATCGGTGAAGAGTTTCGGCCCCGACTCGATCCGCGCCTACATGGATCGCAACTATGTCGGCGATCACATGGTGCTCTGCGCCGCCGGCAACGTCGATCACGATGCCCTGGTAGAGATCGCCAACGACCGCTTCCACGACCTGCGCCGCGACGGCGCCCCACCACCCGAGAGGGCGGCCTATGTCGGCGGCGAGCAGCGGCTCGTCTCCGATCACGAGCAGGCCCACATCGTGCTCGGCATGGAAGGCCGCGCCTACAATTCCGACGGTTTCTACGCCGTGCAGATCCTCGCCTCGATCCTCGGCGGCGGCATGAGTTCGCGGCTGTTCCAGGAGGTGCGCGAGAAGCGGGGCCTCTGCTACTCCGTCTATGCCTTTCACTGGGCCTTTGCCGACAGCGGCATTTTCGGTGTCGCCGCCTCCACCGGCGAGGACGAGGTCACCGACCTGGTGCCGGTCATCCTGGATGAGCTGCGCAAGGCCACCCAGTCCATCTCCGACGAGGAAGTCATCCGCGTCCGCAACCAGATCCGCGCCGGCCTGCTGATGTCGCTCGAAAGCCCGAGTTCACGGGCTGGACAGCTCGCCCGGCAGCAGATTCTCTGGGGTCGACCAATCCCGCTGCTGGAGACCGTGGACCGCATCAACCGCATTACCCCGGAGCGCGTGAAGGAAGTGGCCCGGCAGGTATTCGATGCCGGCAATGTTTCGCTCGCCGGCATCGGCCCGGTTGCCAAGCTTCCCGACTATCGCGACATTGCCGCGAAGCTGAAGAACTGATCGGGCCCGGCATCCGATGATGCTCACCTGGTTCGCACGCGACGATACGCCGGTTCTGATGGGAGCCCGCGTTACCCTGCGCGCTCCTCGTCCGTCCGACTA
>JBQCFF010000173.1:0-5036 GCA_051959485.1 Devosia sp.
CGCCACCCCTCATCCGGCTGCCGCCACCTTCTCCCGCAAGGGGAGAAGGCGATGGAACCGGTACGTCAAAGTTGCTCGAGGGGAAACCGCAGACTGCACGCCTTCTCCCCTTGCGGGAGAAGGTGCCCGAAGGGCGGATGAGGGGTCGTCGACTGCAGCACACAGGTGAGGTCGTGGCACTTGACGCCCCCCCCTCATCCGGCTGCCGCCACCTTCTCCCACAAGGGGAGAAGGCGAACTTGCGTCGACGGCTCCCGGGGCCGTTCGAACCGCGCTCAGGCGGCGGGCTTGCGGTACTGGTAGATGCCCACGTCGATCGAGCCCTCGGCGAAGCCGGCCTCGCAATAGGCCAGGTAGTACAGCCACTTGCGCTTGAATTCTTCGGTGTAGCCGAGCTTCTTGATGATGTGCCAGCGCTCGAGGAACTTCTCGCGCCACAGCCGCAGCGTCTTGGCGTACGACATGCGGAACGTGTCGACCTGCTCGAGGATGAGGCCGACCTTGTCGCCCTGCTCCGTCATCGCCGTCTTGGTCAGCAGCATGCCGCCGGGGAAGATGAAGCGCTGGATGAAATCCGGCCGCGCCCGGTAGTCTAGGAAATCCCGCTCGCCGATGGTGATCGCCTGGATCGACGCGGTACCGCCCGGCTTCAGCCGGTCGGCGACGGTCTGGAAATAGCTCGGCCAGTGCTCCTCGCCCACCGCCTCGATCATCTCGATCGAGGCCACGTGGTCGAACTGCCCCCTCGTGTCGCGATAGTCCTCGAGGTGCAGGGTGGCGAGGTTGTCGAGGCCCTGCCGCTGCAGCCGCTCCGTCGCGAACTTCAGCTGCTCGACCGACAGCGTGATGCCGTAGACCACGGCGTTGAACTCGCGTGCCGCGGTTTCGGCGAAGCCGCCCCAGCCGCAGCCGATCTCCAGCACCGTCTCGCCCTCCTTCACCCCGGCCATCTCCGCGACCCGCCGGTACTTCGCGTATTGCGCGGATTCCAGCGTCTGGTCCTCGGAGGTGTAGTAGGCCGACGAGTAGGTCATCGAGCGGTCGAGCCACTCGACGTAGAAGTCGTTGCCGAGATCGTAGTGCTCGGAAATGTTCTTCTTCGAGCCTTCCTTCGAGTTGTGGCGGCTGAGATGGTACGCGATGTCCTGCGCGGCCCGCCCGTACCAGGAGTTCTCGGCGCCATCGAGCACGTCGCGGTTCTGCAGGAAATAGCGGAACAGCGCGGTCAGGTCGGCAATCTCGACGTCGCCATCGATATAGGCCTGCGCGAAGCCCACGGTGCCGCGCTGCAGCGTCTTGGGCAGCACGGCGAAGTTCTTGATGTGCAGGTGCGCATGCACGCCGGTATGCGGGTCGCCGTAGGTGGCGGCCCGGCCGTTCGGGTAGGTGATCGTCACCGCGCCCTTCTCGGGACGTCCGATCAGGCGCTTGCCGAAGAACGCCGCGATCCCCGACAGCAGATGCGTGACGAGCGACGGTCGCGTCCCCCGGGGTTGAACCGCTAGCTGATCCATGACGCTACTTTTCCACCTGCCGGCTCGCTGCCTCGGCACCGCCGCGTACCTCGTGCCGCGCGGCATCTCGGACGGCGATCTGTAAGCCGGGGCCGCACTTTAGCTGCCGCAAACCGCAATGCAAGCGCCCAATGATCCACCCGTCACAGCCGCGCCAGGGGCGCCGCATCCATCAATCGCACCTGCACCTCCTCGCGCCCCTGGTAGTGGTCTAGGCTGAGCGTGCCGGCGAGGTGCAGCGCCGTGTCGTTGCCGGCCGAGAGCAGCGCTTCGCCCAGTGCCGTGGTGGCGGCGCGGAAGGCGATGGCCTTGAGTCGCGCCCCATCGTCGGAGGCCAGCGTGAACCGCACGTGCCCGCCGCTGCCCACCACCTCGGCGAACTTCGCCTTGTGCGCCGGGAACGCGAATACCGGCTGCGGGTTGCCCGAGCCGTAGGGCCCTGCCCGCTCGATCTGGTGCACGAACTCCGCCGTCGCGCCACGTGCCGTCAGCGCCGCATCGATGGCCAGCGAGGTTTTCGCCCGCGCCGCCCCCACGCTGCCGGCGAGCGCCTCGTTCACGTGCGCCCGGAACCGCCCGAGTTGCCCCGCCTGCAGGGTTACCCCCGCCGCCATCGCATGCCCGCCGCCGCGCGCCACCAGCCCCTGCTCCACCGCCTCGATCACCGCCGCGCCGAGGTCGACGCCCGGCATCGAGCGCCCCGACCCGGTGCCGCCGCCATCCGGCCCCAGTGCGATGGCGAAGACCGGCCGCTCGAAGCGCTCGCGCAGCCGCGCCGCGATCAGCCCGGCGACGCCGGGATGCCAGTTGGCCGAGGCGAGGACCAGCACCGGCGGGCCCTCGCCGCCGCCGATCTCGGCCTCCGCCGCCTGCACCGCCTCCGCGATCGCCTCGACCTCGATGCGCTGCCGCTCGACGTTGAGCTCGTTGAGCTGCGCCGCGATGGCCAGCGCCTCCGTCTCGTCGTCGAGCGACAGCAGCCGCATCCCCAGCGCCGCGTCGCCGATGCGCCCGCCGGCATTGATCCGCGGCCCGATGATGTAGCCGAAGTGATACGGGTTCATCGGCCCGCTGAGCCGCGCCGCCAGCGCGAGGGCACCGATCCCGCGGTTGGACCCGGTCCTCGCCACCTCGAGCCCGCGCGCCACGAAGGCGCGGTTGAGGCCCTTCAGCGGCACCACGTCGCAAACCGTCGCCAGCGCCACCAGGTCGATGAGCCGCATCAGGTCAGGCAGGCCTGCCTCGCCCCGGTTGCGCAGGGCCCGGTTGGTCGCGACCAGCACCATGAAGGTGACCCCGGCGGCGCAGAGATAGCCCAGCCCGGAAATGTCGTCCGGCCGGTTGGGATTCACCAGCGCGTTGGCCTGCGGCAGTTCGTGGTCCGACAGGTGATGGTCGATCACCAGCACGTCGAGCCCGCGCTCCCGCGCATGCAGGATCGGCCCGTCGCTGGTCGTGCCGCAGTCGAGCGTGATCAGCAGGCGCGCCCCGCCATCCGCCAGCCGGTCGATGGCGTTGGTGTTGGGCCCATACCCCTCGAAGATCCGGTCCGGGATGTAGACCTGTGGCGCGAGCCCGAAATGCCGCAGGTAGCGCGCCATCAGGGCGCAGGAGCAGGCGCCGTCCACGTCGTAGTCGCCGAAGAGCGCGATCGGCTCCTTGTCGACGATCGCCCTGGCCAACCGGTCGGCGAGCTTGTCCATGTCGGCCAGCGTCGAGGGGTCGGGCATCAGCGCCCGGACGGTCGGCTGCAAGAACGCCTCGGCCGCATCGACGTCCACGCCGCGCGAGGCGACGATGCGCGCGAGGATGTCCGACAGCCCGGTACGCTGCCCGATCGCCGTGGCGATGCGCTGCGTCTGGAAATCCAGCCGGTCGGTCCAGGCCCGCCCCAGCACGGATTTCGACACATCGAGAAAATAGGGGCGCGGCTCGTCCATGCCCCCGAGGTAAGCGCTCGTCCGCCGCTAGTCGAGGGCACCCGGGCCACACTATGCCGCCGCTCCCCAGGCAAAATCGGACAAGCAAGGGTTGCGCGGGTCTAAAACCGCGGGCATGGCATTCCCATATCGCTCGCATGCAAGACACGGGGACGAAAATGTTCGCTTCGAAGGGCTTCCGCCTGACGGCCCTCTTCGCCACTCTGCTCATGGCCTTCTCGCTGGTCGCGGTGGATACCGCCGAGGCCCGGCGCGGCGGCAGCTTCGGTAGCCGCGGCGCCCGCACCACCATGTCCGTGCCCGCCACGCCGGCCTCGCCCAAGGCGACGGCGCCGGTGCAGCGGACGATGACCGACGGCACCACGGCACGCAGCACCACCGGCGCGCCCGCGCCAGCCGCGGCGCGCCCCAGCCTGTTCGGCGGCTTCGGCGGCATGCTGCTCGGCGGCCTCTTGTTCAGCGGCCTCTTCGGCATGCTGTTCGGCTTCGGTTTCGGCGGTTTCGGCGGCATGCTGGCGCTGTTGGTGCAGCTGGTGATCGTCGGCCTCATCATCAGCTTCTTCATGCGCCGCCGGCAGCAGCAGCCGGCGCTGGCCGGCAACGCCAACGCCGATCGCGTCGAAGCGCCGGCGGGGCAGGCTTTTGGCGGCAACGCCAGCCGCGCCTCGGATGCGCAGCCCCGTTCTGCAGCCTCCGCCCGCGCCGGCAAGCGCGACGAGCTCGGCATCTCGGACGCCGACCTGCAGGTCTTCCAGCAGCGGCTGACGCAGCTGCAGGACGCCTATAAACGCGAGGACTACCCGGCGCTGCGCCGCATCTCGACGCCCGAGGTGATGGGGTACCTGGCCGAAGAGCTGGGCCAGAACGCCACGAAGGGCGTCCGCAACGAGGTGTTCGACGTGAACCTGCTCGAGGGCGACGTGGCGGAGGCCTGGCGCGAGGGCGACGCCCAGTACGCCACCGTTGCCCTGCGCTACGAGTCGCGCGACGTCACCCGCGACCGCGCCACCGGCGAGATCGTCGGCGGCGAAGACCGGGTGACCGAAACCGCCGAAGCCTGGACCTTCGTCCGCCGCAACGGCGGCGACTGGCTGATCGCCGCCATCCAGGAAGCGTAAGGCTCACGCTACCAATTGCAGCGGGCCGCCCGATGGGCGGCCCGTTTTGCTTGGTGTCGCCTCCGATCACCCCCACCCCAGCTCTGCTAAGTCGCTTCGCTCCCAGCGCCGCTACCCTCCCCACAAGGGGGAGGGAGAGCAGCGGCACAGGTCGAGCAACAGCGACTCCCTCCCCTTGATGGGGAGGGTAGCGCAGCTTGGCCGCGCAGCGGCCTGGCGCAGCTCGGGTGGGGTGAAGCCTCGCGCTCCTACTCCCAGCGAGTATTGCCCGATCCGGACGGCCCCTCCCCGGCCCTCCCCATGAAGGGGAGGGTGAAGAGGGAGTGCGCTGATGCCGAGTGTTCCGCGACGTGGCACCTCCCCCTTCATGGGGGAGGCTGGGAGGGGGCCGTCTGCTGCGGTCCGCCCTACCCCCGCCGGTGCTCGGCGGAGATCCAGCGGACGGTCTGGCTCCAGGAGCGCAT
>JBQCFF010000174.1:0-5575 GCA_051959485.1 Devosia sp.
CCGGAGTTCGCGGGGCAGGTTGAAGACGATGCTCTCGCGCTGTTCGCCCGAGGCGGAAACGGCGATGTCGAAGCGCTGCGCGAAGGCCTCGATCACCTCGTCGACCAAGGCCTCGGGGGCGGAAGCGCCGGCGGTGATGCCGAGGGTACGGATGCCTTCAAAGCGCGACCAGTCGATGCGGTCGGCGCGCTCGACCAGCCAGGCGTTCTCGCAGCCGGCCCGCTTCGCCACTTCCACCAGCCGCACCGAGTTGGAGGACTCGGGCGCCCCGACGACGATCATCGCGTCCACGGCCGGGGCGACGCGTTTCACCGCTTCCTGCCGGTTGGTGGTGGCGTAACAGATGTCTTCCTTGTGCGGCAGCGCCATCGCCGGGAAGCGGCGGCGCAGCACCTCGACGATGGCCGAGGTGTCGTCGACGCTGAGCGTCGTCTGCGTCACATAGGCGAGCTTCTCGGGGTTGCGCGGCGTGAACGCCTCGGCGTCCGCCACCGTCTGGATCAGCGTGATCGCCCCATCGGGCAGCTGCCCCATGGTGCCGATCACCTCGACATGCCCGGCATGGCCGATCAGCACGATCTCGCGGCCCTCGGAGAAGTGCCGGTTGGCCTCGATATGCACCTTGGAGACCAGCGGGCAGGTCGCATCGAGGAAGAACATGTTGCGCGCCCGGGCCCCTTCGGGAACCGCCTTCGGCACGCCATGCGCGGAGAACACTACCGGAGCGCCGGTATCGGGGATCTCGTCGAGCTCCTCGACGAACACCGCGCCCTTCTGGCGCAGGCCGTCGACGACATACTTGTTGTGGACGATGGCGTGGCGGACATAGACCGGGGCGCCGTAGCGCTCGAGCGCCAACTCGACGATCTGGATGGCCCGGTCGACGCCCGCGCAGAATCCGCGCGGGGCGCACAGCGTGATGTCCAAGTGCGGCCTTGTTTGCATATGAGACGAGATGCGGCGCGGCGTCGCCCAAGTCAAGTGTTGCGGCGCAAGTGCCTGCCCGGCAATATGTTCGTCCTCTCATCGGTGGGTGCTCCTGGTGACCCTGGCCTTGGAAATGTTCGCGATCGCGCCGGCAGCGGGCAAGGCGAACCTTTCGGCGTCCCAGGAGGCGCTGCTGGTCGGCAAGGCCGCCTGGCTCAACGAGGCGCACCAGGCCGGGCTCGCCGTCATCCCCTCGATCGCCATCACCCGCGCCGCCTGGGAAGCGCTGCAGCGCGAGCGCCGGGCCCATGCCGACCGGCTGCGGACCCACTGGGTCGCCACCCTGTTCCGCCTTGTCGGCCGCGATGGCCGGCCGCCGCCGCTGGTGGTGCGGACCTCGGCGCCGGTGCACAGCGCCGGGCTGATGCGTGGTCGCCGCAACCTGCCGGCGCCGCAGAGCGAAGCGGAGGCGGTCGATCCCGCCCGGCCGCTGGCGCGCGCCATCACCGATGCCTTCGCCTCCTATCCGCCCGGCGCCGCCGACCCGGCCCGGCAGATCGTCGTCGTGCAGGCGATGGCCGAAGGCGAGCTGCGCGAGTTCCTGACGCGCGACCCCAATAGCGGCGCGCTGGGGCCGGCCGCGGCCAATGGCAGCTCCTTCGGGCCGCTGCCCGCCGATGCCGATCAGCTCTGCGAACTGCTCGACGCGGTTGCCGGCCAGCACCTGATGTGCCTCGTCTCCGTCGAGGGCGACGTGGTGCGGCTGCTCTCCGCCCGGCCGGCTGCGGCGAGCGCGGCGGCCGAGCTCGAGGCGGCGGTCGACCGCGTCAACCGCCGCAGCTGGACGCCGCGCGAGGCGGTCGCCAACATCGATCCAGCGCGCCTGCAGCAGTTGCTGCACCCCCGGCTCAAGGCGCCGGAGAGTTCGCACGTGCTCGCCAACGGGCTCGGCGTATCGCCCGGCGCCGCCAGCGGCATCATCGTCTTTACCACCGAGGACGCGGTGCGCATGAAGGCGCGCGGTCGCCACTGCATCCTCGTCGTCACCGAGACCGGCCCGACCGACATCGAGGGAATGAAGGCGGCGACCGGCATCCTTACCGCCCGCGGCGGCATGACCTCGCATGCCGGCGTCGTGGCGCGCATCACCGGCAAACCGTGCGTCGCGGGCGTGCGCTCGCTGTCGATCAACCTCGCCGAGATGACCTGCCGGATCGGCGAGCGGGAGTTCCGGATGGGCGACCGCATCACCATCGACGGCTCCGACGGCTCGGTCTATCTCGGCGGTCTGCCGCTGGCGCTGCCCCATATCGGCGGCGCCATGGGCAAGCTGCTCGGCTGGTCCGACGCCTCGCGCGACGTCAAAGTCCGCGCCAATGCGGAGACGGTGGAGTCGGTCGCCACGGCGCTGAGCTTCGGGGCCGAGGGCATCGGGCTCGCCCGTTCCGAGCACATGTTCTTCTCGCGCGAGCGCATGGTGGCGCTCCGCCGCATGATCCTGTCCGAGGATGCCGAGGACCGCGAGAAGGCGCTGGCCGGGCTGGTCGCCTTCCAGACCGACGACTACTCCGCCATCTTCACCGCCATGCAGGGGCGCCCGGTGACGGTGCGCCTGTTCGATCCGCCGCTGCACGAGTTCCTGCCGCGGTCGGACGACGACATCGAGGAGACGGCGCAGTCGCTGGGGCTCCCGGTGCGGGCGCTGCGGCTGCGGCTCGACCGCATCGCCGAGATCAACCCGATGCTCGGCCACCGCGGCGTGCGGCTCGCCATCACCTATCCCGAAATCCTCAAGATGCAGATCGAGGCGCTGTGCGCCGGCGTGCGCGCCGCCTCCGAGCGGCAGGCCGAGCCGGTGGTGCTCGAGGTGATGGTGCCGTTCGTCTCGACCGTTTCCGAGGTGGTGGAGATCAAGCGGCAGGTGTTCGAGATCGTCGACCGCGCCGGGCTGCCGCCGGCCGCCCGCGAGCGCTTCCAGTTCGGCACCATGATCGAGCTGCCCCGTGCGGCGCTGCGGGCAGGGGACATCGCCGAACACGTCGACTTCTTCTCGTTCGGCACCAACGACCTGACGCAGACCACCTACGGCATCTCGCGCGACGATGCCCCGGCCTTCCTGTCCGCCTACCAGCGCAAGGGCCTCTACGACTTCGACCCGTTCGTCACGCTCGACCAGAAGGGCGTCGGCGAGATGATCGCCATCGCCATCGAGCGCGGCAAGCGGGCGAATCCCAGCCTGAAGATCGGCATCTGCGGCGAACACGCGGGCGATCCCGCATCGCTCTGGTTCTTTGCCCGCCTCGACGTGGACTACGTCAGCTGCTCGCCATACCGGGTGCCGGTCGCCCGGCTGACCCTGGCGCAGTAAAAGGTTCCATCCATGACAGCACCGCTGTCATAATTAATCGCATTCCCGCCATTGCGTTGCCGCCTGCGCCTCAAACCAGCGCCCCGTTCAGGCTGTTTACCTCCCCCTAACCCTAACCCCTCATTATCCCTCCCGTCGGCATTTGCATCACAGTTTCGCTGAGTTGCCGGCGCGTCTTCGAGTTGCGTATCGCGTGGATAGTAAAAGCGTTCCGATGGCCCATTACCGGACCACTCCGTTGAGCCGTGCCCGCCAGGAGCTGGCCGTGCTCAAGTGCCTCCTGGGCCTTGTACTGCTCGTCATCTCGAGTGTTGCCCTCACCTTTCCCGCCAATGCACCCGGCATGGCTGGCGAAGTCCACCTGGCGAGCGTCGAACCCTCCGCCACGATCAAGCGCGTCGGCAGCGACGTGATCATCACCGGCTCGGTCGACCTGTTCAGCGGTACCAGCTTCGCCGGCACGAACCGGGCCCTGAAACAGGATCGCGCCCGGCCGCAGGTCGACCTCGTGGCGATGACCGAGGGCTTTGCCGGCATCCGCGCCCGCATCGCCGAGCTGCGCAACCCGGCACCGGCCACGGTTCCGGCCGTCCCGGCGACAGCGAACCCGGCCCGGGTCGAAGTCGCTGCGCTCGAAACCCCCGCCAGTTCGCCGGCGCTGGACGCCATCGACGCGCTCGCCCCCGGCGCCACGGCACCGGTGCCGCTCACCATGTCGAAGGAACTGGCCTACGCCCGCGACGAGGTGCCGGCCATTCCCACCGACGCCCCGGCGGTCGACAAAAAGGGCAGGAAGGTCTCCGAGAAGGAGCTCTGGTGCATGGCCACCGCCATCTACTTCGAGGCTCGCGGCGAGAACTATCGCGGCCAGGTGGCCGTGGGGCAGGTGGTTATGAACCGCGTCGCCCACAAGCTCTACCCCGACACCATCTGCGGGGTGGTGTACCAGAACCAGAACAAGCGCAACGCCTGCCAGTTCTCCTTCGCCTGCGACGGCATCCCCGAGAAGGTGACGGACCAGAAGTCCTGGAAGCAGGCGCAGCAGATCGCGACCGACGTGGTCTCCGGCAAGGAATACCTGCCCGAGGTCGGCTACGCCACGCACTACCACGCCACCTATGTGCGGCCGCACTGGGCGCCGCGCATGACGAAGGTGACCAAGATCGGCCTGCACGTTTTCTATCAGTTCAAGCGCGGCTGGAAATATGGCTGATTTCTCCCCTGACTGCCGACCAGTATGACCCAGTTCGGCGGCGCGGGGATAAGTTGGTGGAAGGCCCGGATTCCGGGCCTTTCGCATTTCCGACGATGGCACTTGTGGCGGCGTCATCCGCATTTGGCGCGCAAAGATGCCGTGTTGATGAACGCTGTCTGAACGACTTTCGCGGGCTAGAACGCCGCCATTTCGCGTTTCACCCTGTCGATGAACGCGGTCAGGCGCTCCGGCGTGGCGCCGTTCATGTTGTAGAGGGCGAGATACTTTGGCGGCGTCGGCGTGCCGAACGTCACCCAGGCCCAGCGCATGGCGAGGCGGCGGGGTGGGTCGCCCATGAGCCAGGTGCGGAAGCGGTCGCCGCCGTATGTGGTGATATAGGCGACCTTGGTGATGTTCTTCATCGCCGGCACCAGCTTGCCCTTGTCCGGCTCGTCGCCCCCTTCGAGCACGAAGCTCACGCCGGGGAGGAAGATCCGGTCGAAATAGCCCTTGAGGATGGCGGGGTAGCCGTAGTTCCAGACCGGGTGGACGAAGACGATCTTGTCGCAGGCGCGCAGCCGGTCGACATAGGGCTTGATCTCGGGGGTGAGGTTGCCCGGCACGTCGTGGTAGTCGAGCCGCTCCTGCCGGGTCATCGCCGCGCGAAAGTCCTCGTCGTAGAGGTTGAGCGCGTCGACCTCGTCGCCCTTGACGGCGAGGGTTTCGCAGACGGTGTTGAAGAGCGAGCGGTTGTAGCTGGTCTCGACCGGATGGGCGTGGACCACCAGCACCCGCATCAGGCTGCGCCGCCGAGGGTGTAGAGGCCGGTGAACAGCCAGGTGCGGCCGGATTCGAAATCGAAATCCGGATCGTCCCAGGCGATCATCTTGCCCGGGTTGAGGATGCCCTTGGGATCGGCCTCCTTCTTGAAGGCGAGCTGGGCGCGGTCGGTCTTCTTCATCCCGCCCTCCTCGAGGGTGTAGCGGTGCGGGTTGAAGACGAGGCAGCCGTTCTCCTCGTGCAGGCGGATGATCTCCTCGAGCCGCTCCTCGGAGGTGTAGCGGACGATCGGCAGGCCGGAGAAC
>JBQCFF010000175.1:0-13261 GCA_051959485.1 Devosia sp.
CCCGAAATCCGCGGCGCAATGGTCGAGCGGGCCCATGGCCGCCGCACCGTGCCGCAGATCTTCATTGGCGAGACCCATGTCGGCGGCTATGACGACATGGCGGCGCTCAATCGCCGCGGCCAACTGGACCCGCTCCTCGCGGACTGAACCCCCATGCGCGTCGCCGCCCTGCAGATGAACTCGGGCACCCAGCCCGGTCCCAATCTCGATCAGCTCGAAGCCCTCGCCGCCGACGCGGCGGGGCAGGGCGCGACCTACCTGCTCTCGCCCGAGGTCAGCGTCGTCTTCGCGGAGAACCGCGAGGGCCTGCGGGCCGTCGCCGGTCCCTGGGACGGCAACCCGGCGATCGAGCGCGCGGCCGCCATCGCGCGCCGGCTCGGGGTGACCCTGCACCTCGGCTCGCTCGCCGTGGCGCTGCCCGATGGCCGCTTCGCTAACCGCTCGGTGCTGTTCCGCCCCGAGGGCACGATTGCTGCCACCTATGACAAGATCCACCTGTTCGACGCTACGCTCCCCGGCCTGAAACACTACCGCGAGAGCGAGACCTATGCCGGCGGCAACACCGCGGTGGTCAGCGATGCGCCCGGTTTCCGCCTCGGCATGACCATCTGCTACGACGTGCGCTTCCCGAAGCTGCACCGCGCCCTGGCGGAGGCCGGCGCGCAGGTGCTGTCCGTACCCGCTGCCTTCACCGTGCCGACCGGCGAGGCGCACTGGGAAGTGCTGCTGCGGGCCCGCGCCATCGAGACCGGCTGCTACGTCATCGCGGCGGCGCAGGCCGGCGTGCACGAGAACGGCCGCTCCACCTGGGGGCACTCGATGATCATCGACCCTTGGGGCAAGGTCATCGCCGAGCTCGGCGGCGACGGCCCCGGCGTGGCAATCGCCGATATCGACCTTGCGGCTGTGGACGAGGCGCGCGGCAAGGTCCCCGCGCTTGCCAACGCCCGGCCTTTTTCGGTAACCGTGGCCGAACCGGCCGGTACGGCCGCCGCCCGTGAGGACGTCTCTGCGTGATTACCTACTCGCTCGCTTGCGAAAACCAGCACAAGTTCGACGCCTGGTTCCGCTCCGCCGAAGCCTATGACGAGCAGCAGGGCCGCGGCATCGTCACCTGCCCGGTCTGCGGCTCCGGCAAGGTGCAGAAGGCGCTGATGGCCCCTGCCTTGTCCCGCGCCAACGTCGACCGGGTGCCGCTCAGCCAGGGACATCCGATGCAGGCCGAAATCCGCGAGTTCCTGCGCGCCATGCGCAAGAAGGTCGTCTCCGAGGCGGACTACGTCGGCGACAAGTTTGCCGAGGAAGCCCGCCGGATCCACTTCAAGGAAGCCGACGCGCGCGGCATCTACGGCGAAGCCACCCGCGACGAAGTCGCCGAACTGCTCGACGAAGGCATCGACTTCCTGCCCCTGCCGCAGCTGCCCGAAGAGGCGAACTGAGGGCGGGTATCAGGCGCTTCGGGCGAGGGGGCTTCAACCCGCAAATCGTCGGGGTTGATCGGCTCTTGCCGGTGGAGTCACACTCCCGGTCTCCCTCCTGCAGACCAGAGACCCCGACATGCCCACACCAGATGCAGCCCTTTCGGGCACCTTCGCCATTGGCGGCGACCTCGTCGTCAACCGCCTCGGGTTCGGCGCCATGCGCGTCACCGGCAAGGGCATCTTCGGGCCGCCCGCCGACCATGACGAAGCGATCCGGGTGCTCCGCCGGCTGCCCGAGCTCGGCATCAACTTCGTCGACACCGCCGAAGGCTACGGCCCGCATATCAGCGAGGAACTGATCCGCGAGGCCCTGCACCCGTACCCGGCGGGTTTCGTCATCGCCACCAAGGCCGGCTTCAAGCGCCCGGGCCCCGACAACTGGCGCAGCGACTGCCGGCCCGACCAGCTGCTGGCCGGCCTCGAAGGCAGCCTGGCCCGTCTCGGCATCGAGCGGATCGACCTGTGGCAGCTCCATCGCATCGACCCCAATGTCGACCGCCGCGTGCAGTTCGAGACCTTCGCTGCGGCCCGGGCGGCGGGCAAGGTCCGGCATGTCGGGCTGTCCGAGGTCAGCGTCGCCGATATCGAGGAGGCGCGGAAATACGTGCCGATCGCCACGGTGCAGAACCGCTACGGTCCCACCGACCGCCGTTCCGACGACGTGCTGGCCTACTGCACCGAGCACAATATCGGCTTCATTCCCTGGGCGCCGCTCGCCTCGGGCCGCCTTGCCAGGGCGGATTCCGTGCTCGCGGCGGTGGCGGCGCGCAACGGTGCGACCACCAGCCAGGTCGCCATCGCCTGGGCGCTGCAGCGTTCGCCGGTGGTGCTGATGATCCCCGGCACCAGCAGGGTTGCGCATCTCGAGGAGAATACCGCCGCGGCGGGACTGCAGCTTTCCGCCGCCGATATCGCCGAACTCGACCGGCTCGGCTGAGCAGCCGGTCGGGCGGCTAGGCTGCGGCCGGCCGCTCGGCCAGCACCATGTAGTTGATGCCGGTATCGCGGCTCTGCCGCCACTCGTCGGCCAGCGGGTGGAACACCACGCCGACCTTCTCGACCACCTTGAGGCCGTTGCGGCGCGCCAGCGCCCCGATCTCCTCGGGCGTCAGGAACTTGCGGAAGTCATGCGTGCCGCGCGGCAGCCAGCGCAGCACGTATTCGGCGCCGACGATCGCCAGGGCAAAGGCCCGCGGCGTCCGGTTGATCGACGCGGTGAACAGCAGCCCGCCCGGCGCCACCAGCTCGGCGCAGCTCTTCATGTAGAGCGGCACGTTGTCGACGTGCTCCACCACTTCCATGTTGAGCACGACGTCGAAGCGCTCGCCGCCCGCCGCCACGGCCTCCGCCGTCACCGCCCGGTAATCGATCGCTAGGCCCGACTGCTCGGCGTGCAGCCTGGCGATGGCGATGTTCTTCTCGCCCGCGTCGATGCCGGTCACCGTCGCCCCCAGCCGCGCCAGCGGTTCGGTCAGCAACCCGCCGCCACAGCCGATATCGAGCACCCGCAAGCCCTCGAGCGGCCGCCGGGCGGCGCCGTCGCGGCGGAAATGCCGGATGGCGTTGTCCCGCACATAGCCCAGCCGCACCGGGTTGAACTTGTGCAGCGGCTTGAACTTGCCCTTCGGATCCCACCACTCGTCCGCCATGGCCGCGAACTTGGCGATTTCCTCGGTGTTGATCGTGGTCTCGGTCATGGCTGTGGTTATCCGCCTCGGGCGCGCGGGATGCAAGCGCGCATGGGTCGGCCGCAGCTGACGGGGCGGCCCCGCCACAACGTCACACCCCGTTGATAAAAGGGGCCGCTTGTGGCACATCCCGGCGCGAAATCTTGAGCGTACCCGCCGGTTCTGGCGGAGAAATATCGGGGTAGGGGCCTTGGGCCGTATCGTAGTGAAGTTCGGCGGCACCTCGGTCGCCAACGTCGAGCGCATCCGCCAGGCGGCGCGCCACGTCAAGCGCGAGGTCGAGGCCGGCAACGAGGTCGCGGTGGTCGTCTCGGCCATGAGCGGCAAGACCAACGAGCTGGTCGGCTGGGTCAACGAGGCCTCGAAGCTCCACGACGCCCGCGAGTACGACGCGGTGGTCGCCTCGGGCGAGCAGGTCACCGCCGGCCTGATGGCCGTCGTGCTCAGCGAAATGGGCGTCCCCTCCCGCTCCTTCCAGGGCTGGCAGGTGCCGATCAAGACCGACGACTCGCACGGCGCCGCCCGCATCGTCGACATCGACCCCACCGAGCTGCTCAACCGCATGACCACCGGGGTGGTCCCGGTGGTCACCGGCTTCCAGGGCATCGCGCCGTCGGGCCGCGTCACCACGCTGGGCCGTGGCGGCTCGGACACCTCCGCGGTGGCGGTGGCCGCTGCCGTCGGCGCCGACCGCTGCGACATCTACACGGATGTGGATGGCGTCTACACCACCGACCCGCGCGTCGATCCCAAGGCCAGGCGGCTCACCAGGATCGCCTTCGAGGAGATGCTGGAAATGGCATCGCTCGGCGCCAAGGTGCTGATGATCCGCGCCGTCGAGATGGCGATGGCGCACAAGGTGCGCCTCACCGTCCGCTCCAGTTTCGATGACCCGGACGCGCCGCAGATCGCGCCCGATGGTACGCCGGGCGTTCCCGGCACGCTCGTATGCGATGAGGAAGAGATCATGGAAAAGCAGATCGTTTCGGGCGTCACGCTGGCGCGGGCCGAATCCAAGATCACCCTGCGCGACGTCAAGGACCGGCCGGGCGTCGCCGCGTCGATCTTCGGTGCGCTGGCCGACGAATCCATCGTCGTCGACATGATCGTCCAGAACATCTCCGAGGATGGCTCGACCACCGACATCACCTTCACCGTGCCCGATGCCGAGCACGACAAGTCGGTGAAGACCCTCGAGGCGGCCGGCAAGGCCGGCAAGTTCGAGTATTCCAAGATCCAGAGCGCCAAGGGCGGCGCCAAGGTTTCGGTGGTCGGCGTCGGCATGCGCAACCATGCGGGCGTCGCCGCCTCGATGTTCAAGGCGCTGGCCGACAAGTCCATCAATATCCAGCTCATCACCACGTCCGAGATCAAGACTTCGGTGCTGATCGACGACGAATATGCCGAGCTTGCGGTTCGCGCCCTCCATACGTATTACGGGTTGGACAGACAGGACGCCTGAGGAACCCGTTCACGCGACGGATGCCCCGGGCCGAAAGGCGGCGCGGGGCCGCCGGGCGGAGACGATGGCGACAGCGATCAGCGGGCCGCGCGTGCTCTTGAAGCAGCTGCGCGAAACCATGGCGGAGCCGTTGGCTTCGCAGGCCCGGCTCGACAAGATCGTCGCCCTGATCGCCCAGAACATGCATGCCGACGTGTGCTCGTTCTACGTGCTGCGCGACGATGGCGCGCTCGAGCTCTTCGCCACCCAGGGCCTCGCCCCCACCGCGGTGCACATGACGACGCTGCGGCTCGGCGAAGGGCTGGTCGGCCTCATCGCCAAGCAGGCCGAGCCGCTGGCGCTCGAAAACGCCCCCTCCCACCCGGCTTTCGCCTACCGTCCCGAGACCGGCGAGGACCCGTTCCAGGCCTTCCTCGGCGTGCCGGTGCTGCGCGCCGGGCAGACGCTGGGCGTGCTCGTCGTGCAGAATACCGATGCCCGGCACTTCGGCGAGGATGAGATCGAGGCGATGCTCACCACGGCGACGCTGCTCGCCGAGATGATGTCGGCCACCGACTTCGACACGCTGATTCGACCCGGGCAGGATCTCGAACTCCGCCGCCCGCGCACCTTCAACGGCACCGGCTTCACCGAGGGCGTGGCGCTCGGCAAGGTCGTGCTGCACGACCCGCGCGTGGTGGTCAGCAACTTCGTCGCCGAGGACACCGAGGTCGAGCTCGCCCGCCTTGGCGAGGCGCTCGCCCGGATGCGGCTGTCGATCGACGACATGCTGCAGCACGGCGACATGCAGTCGTTCTCCGACCATCGCGAGATTCTCGAGAGCTACCGCATGTTCGCGCACGATCGCGGCTGGGTGGACCGGCTCACCGAGGCGATCAACAACGGCCTCACCGCCGAGGCGGCGGTCGAGCGGGTGCAGAACGACACCCGGGCCCGCATGATGCGGCAGACCGACCCCTACCTGCGCGACCGGCTGCACGACCTCGACGACCTCGCCAACCGGCTGCTGCGCATGCTCACCGGCGATGGCAGCGCCTCCGGCACCCGGGACCTGCCCGACAACGCCATCCTCGTCGCCCGCAACATGGGCCCGGCCGAGCTGCTCGAGTACGACCGCACCCGGCTGCGCGCCGTCGTGCTGGAAGAGGGCGCCGCGATCAGCCACGTCGCCATCGTGGCCAAGTCGCTCGGCATCGTGGCCGTCGGGCAGGCCGAGAACATCGTGGCGCTGAGCGAGGCAGGCGACGACATCATCGTCGACGGGCCGGCGGGCGTGGTGCATCTCCGGCCGACCCGCGACATGATCCAGGTCTATGTCGACAAGGTGCGGCTCTCGGCTAAGCGGCGTGCCCACTACCAGCAGCTGAAGGACAAGCCGGCGATCACCCGCGACGGGATCGAGATCACGCTGCTGCACAATTCCGGCCTCGTCGCCGACCTGCCGATGCTGCAGGATACCGGGGCGACGGGCGTCGGCCTGTTCCGCACCGAACTGCAGTTCATGATCGCCTCCCGCCTGCCGCGCCTCAAGGAGCAGGTCGAACTCTACACCGAGGCGATCCGGCTCACCGAGGGCAAGCCGATCGTCTTCCGGCTGCTCGATGTCGGTGGCGACAAGGTAATCCCGTACCTGCGCTCCGAGGTCGAGGAGAACCCGGCCATGGGGTTCCGCTCGCTGCGCCTGGCGCTCGAGCGGCAGGGGCTGCTGCGCATCCAGATTCGCGCGCTGCTGCAGGCCGCCAATGGCGGACCGATGAAGATCCTCGTGCCGATGGTCACGGACAGCTGGGAGTTCCGGCAGACTCGTCTCGTCGTCGACAAGGAAGTCGAGCGGCTGCGGCGCGAGGGCCGGCCGCTGCCGAGCAAGCTCGAGCTGGGCGCCATGATCGAGGTGCCGTCGCTGCTGTGGGAACTCGACCAGGTGCTGCCCGAGGCGGATTTCGTCTCGATCGGCTCCAACGACCTCGTGATGTTCCTGACCGCGGCCGATCGCGGCAACCCGCGCGTCGCCAAGGCCTATGATCCGATCGCCCTGCCGCGCCTGCGCGCCCTGCGCCACATCGTCGAGGCGGCGGAGCGCTACAACGTGCCGCTCACCATGTGCGGCGAGCTCGCCGGCCGGCCGGTCGAAGCGCTGGCGCTGCTCGCCATCGGCCTGACCAAGCTCTCCATGAGCCCCCCGTCGATCGGTCCGATCAAGGAGATGATCCTCGGCCTCGAGCTCAAGCCGATCCGCGAGTCCGTCGCTGCCGCCCTGGCCGAGGGCGCCAACGGCCGGTCCATCCGCGAGCTGCTGCTGGATTGGGCCGAGCGGCAGGGGCTCGCCATCTGATCCCCACGCCCCGCTCTCCAGGGCCGTCGCAATCGTGCGGCCGGCGAGCGGGACCTTGACCATGTCGCAATACCGAAATAGCGCACGCTGATGCCATCGCTTCCGCAAGACAAGCTCGACACCATGACCCGCCGCTTCGATTCGATCGAAGCGGCGCTGGCCGCCGGACCATCGGCGGAACAGTATGTCCGCCTCTCCAAGGAGTATGCCGAGCTGGAGCCGGTGGTGCGTCCCATCCAGGCTTACCAGAAGCTCCTCGCCGACCTCGAAGCCGCCGAGGAGCTGGCCGAATCCGGGGACAAGGAAATGGCCGAGATGGCCATGTCCGAGATCGAGGAGCTGAAGCCGCGGATCGAGCAGGCGGTGCAGGAGATCCGCATCCTGCTGCTGCCCCGCGACGCCGCCGACGAAAAGAGCGTCATCCTGGAAGTGCGCGGCGGCACCGGCGGCGACGAAGCCGCCCTGTTCGCCGGCGACCTGCTCCGCATGTACCACCGCTATGCCGACCTCCAGGGCTGGAAATTCCAGCTGCTCGAGGAGAGCCCCGGCGAAGTCGGCGGCTACAAGGAAGTCACCGCCAACATCTCGGGCAAGGGCGTCTACGCCAAGCTCAAGTTCGAATCGGGCGTGCACCGGGTGCAGCGCGTGCCCGCCACCGAGACGCAGGGGCGAATCCACACCTCCGCCGCTACCGTGGCCGTGCTGCCCGAGGTCGAGGATATCGAGGTCGACATCAGGCCCGAGGACATCCGCATCGACACCATGCGGTCCTCCGGCGCCGGCGGCCAGCACGTCAACACCACCGATTCCGCCGTGCGCATCACCCACATCCCCACCGGTATCGTCGTCACCGCATCGCAGAAGTCGCAGCACCAGAACCGCGCCACCGCCATGAAGGTGCTGCAGGCGCGGCTCTACGAAGATCAGCGCCATGCCCGCGACTCCGCCCGTTCCGAAGCGCGCAAGGAACAGGTCGGCTCGGGCGATCGTTCGGAACGCATCCGCACCTACAACTTCCCGCAGGGGCGGGTGACCGACCACCGCATCAACCTGACCCTCTACAAGCTCGACCGGGTGATCGCGGGCGACGCGCTGGGCGAACTGGTCGACGCGCTGATCACCGAGAACCAGGCGGCGCAGCTCGCGGCGATGGAGGGGATTTCCTGACACTCACGGTAGGGGCCGCATGGCGGGAGAAGCGTGACCTGTTCCGGCGCGCCGGCATCGACACGGCGGAGCTCGACGCGCGCATCCTCGCCGAGGCGGCCTTCGGCATGGACCGGCTGACGCTGGTCAACCGCGAGCGCGAGGCCGCGACCCCCGAGCAGCTTGCGGCGCTCGACACCCTGGCCGACCGCCGGTTGGCGGGCGAGCCGGTCAGCCGCATCATCGGCGAGAAGGAGTTCTGGGGCCTGTCGTTCCGGCTCAACGACGCCACCCTCGTGCCGCGCCCGGAGACCGAGATGCTGGTGCAGCGCGGCATCGAGGAGGTCGGCGGGCTCGAGCAGCCGCGCATCCTCGATCTCGGCACCGGCACCGGCTGCATCGCCATCGCTCTGCTCACCGAGGTCCCCGAAATGGCCGCCGTCGCCGTCGATCTTGCGGAAGAGGCGCTCGCGATGGCCCGCTTCAATGCCCGTCGCCACGGGGTTGCCGACCGCTTCGAGGGCCGGCAGGGCTCGTGGTTCGACCCGATCGAACCGGCCGAGCGCTTCGACCTCATCATCTCCAACCCGCCTTACATAGAGAGCGCCGCCATCGGGACGCTGATGGTCGAGGTGCGCGAGCATGACCCCCGCCTCGCGCTCGATGGCGGCCCCGACGGGGTCCGGCCCTACCGCGCCATCGCCCGCGAGGCGGCGAGCTTCCTCAAGCCGGGCGGCGCGCTGCTGCTCGAAATCGGTACGGGGCAGGGGGCGGCAGTCACCGACATCCTCGCCGAAGCCGGCTTCAAGCAGATCGAAGTCGAATACGACCTCGGCGGGCATGAGCGAATGATTGTGGCCAGAATCTCGGCTGCCCCTTGAGTATCCGTCAGGACAGCCCATATTTTGTGCTGGCATTGAGAAAGCGAACCAGATACGTTCCCCTTGCTGTCAACGGCGCGGGGTGCTCGTGCCAAGGTGACGGCCACCCGCTCATCGGCAAGCTGCATTTGGCAGCGCGAAATTCGGACGAGGAACCGGATCGCCCACGATGAGCCACAAGTGGTTCAACACGCGATAGCTCAGGCACTGCCGCTTGCAACCCTCAGGAGGGGATGCCCCGACCGAAAGCGGGATCAGGAAGGGTTTCAGACTTTTCCGGACCAATCCCGCGGCAGTCAAGCCAGGTGTCCGACGGCCAGATGTTGCCTTAGTGTTCTTTTCCAAGGCTTGAAAAGAGACGATGAGACCAAACCAGCAGAACAACAAGAACCGCTCCCGTGGGCGCAACAACAATGGTGGCCGCAAACACGGCAACCCGTTGAGCCGCAACTACGAGAGCAACGGCCCCGACGTGAAGGTGCGCGGCAACGCGGCCCACATCGCCGAGAAGTACCTGCAGCTCGCCCGCGATGCGCAGTCTTCGGGCGACAGCGTCATGGCCGAGAATTACCTCCAGCACGCCGAGCATTACTTCCGCATCATCTCCGCTGCCCAGCAGGCGCAGCAGGCGCAGTTCCGCGGTGAAGTGCAGACGGAAGACGAGGACTTCGACGACGATTTCGCGCCGATCAACGATCGGTTCGCCTCGCCCGAGCCGCGCCAGCCGTTCCAGCCGCAGCAGCAGCAGGGCGGCAATAGCGGTGGCAACCAGCAGCCGCAGCCTCTCTCCGAGCCGCAGCCGCAGGGCGAGACCGTCGAGGGCCAGCCCGCCGAAGCGCAGGGTCAGGCCGAGGGCAGCGAAGCCGAGGGCGAGGCTGGCGCGCGCCGCCGCGACCGCCGGCCCCGCCGCCGTTCGCGCGGTGGCCAGGGTGGCGAAGGCGGTGATCCCGCCGGCGCCCCGCAGCCCGACGTCGGTGAATTGCCGGCCTTCCTCACCGCCGGCAACACGGCGGCCGAGTA
Source organism: Devosia sp. (assembly GCA_051959485.1). Classification (GTDB taxonomy): domain Bacteria; phylum Pseudomonadota; class Alphaproteobacteria; order Rhizobiales; family Devosiaceae; genus Devosia_A. The sequence continues at coordinate 10,011 of JBQCFF010000175.1, forward strand.
AGAAAGCAAGCCTTGGAAATTGCGAAGGGCCGGGAGCAATCCCGGCCTTTTCGTTTTGCAAAGGCTCCCCATATCAGCGAACGGAACCGGGGAGCGCCGCCGAGCGGGCATCCGGTGCTGATCTGGCCCAGGCCGAAACCGCTTGAGCCAAATCAACGCTTCAGACGTTGGACGCGTGCCTCATGAGGGCGGTCCGGCGTGCCAGAGAGGAGAGTTGAATGAATATCGAGAAATATACCGAGCGGGCGCGCGGCTTCATCCAGAATGCGCAGCAGCTGGCGCTCGGGCAGGGCCACCAGCAGTTCGCCCCGATCCACCTGTTGAAGGTGCTGCTCGACGATGAAGAGGGCATGGCGGCAGGCCTCATCACCCGGGCCGGCGGCGATGCGCGCATCGCGCGGGCCGAAACCGAATCCGCCCTCAAGCGCATCCCGAAAGTGTCCGGCGACGCCGGCCAGCTCTACCTCGGGCGCGAACTCGCGCGTGTCTTCGACACCGCCGAGAGTGCGGCGCAGAAGGCCGGCGACTCGTTCGTCACCGTCGTGCGGCTGCTGCTCGCCCTCACCGTCGAGAAGGACACCGACGCGGGCAAGATCCTGGCCACCGCCGGGCTGACCCCGCAGACCCTCAACGAGGCCATCAACGACCTCCGCAAGGGCCGCACCGCCGATTCCGCCTCGGCCGAGAACGCCTACGACGCGCTGAAGAAATACGCCCGCGACCTCACCGAAGCCGCCCGCGAGGGCAAGATCGACCCGGTGATCGGCCGCGACGAGGAGATTCGCCGCACCGTGCAGGTGCTGAGCCGCCGCACCAAGAACAACCCGGTGCTGATCGGCGAGCCGGGCGTCGGCAAGACCGCCATCGTCGAAGGCCTCGCCATCCGCATCGTCAACGGCGACGTGCCGGAATCGCTGAAGAACAAGTCGCTGCTGTCGCTCGACATGGGCGCCCTGATCGCCGGCGCGAAATACCGCGGCGAGTTCGAGGAGCGGCTGAAGGCCGTGCTCAACGAGATTTCGTCGGCCGAAGGCCAGATCATCCTGTTCATCGACGAGATGCACACCCTGGTCGGCGCCGGCAAGGCTGACGGCGCCATGGATGCGTCCAACCTGCTGAAGCCGGCCCTTGCCCGCGGCGAGCTGCACTGCGTCGGCGCCACCACGCTCGACGAGTACCGCAAGCATGTCGAGAAGGACGCTGCGCTGGCCCGCCGCTTTCAGCCCGTGTTCGTCGACGAACCGACGGTCGAGGACACCATCTCCATCCTGCGCGGCCTCAAGGAGAAGTACGAGCTGCACCACGGCATCCGCATCTCGGATTCCGCCATCGTCGCCGCTTCCACCCTCAGCAAGCGCTACATCGCCGACCGCTTCCTCCCCGACAAGGCGATCGACCTGATCGACGAGGCCGCGGCGCGCCTGCGCATGGCCGCCGAGTCGAAGCCCGAGGAGCTGGACGAGCTCGATCGGCGCATCATGCAGCTCAAGATCGAGCGCGAGGCCTTGAAGAAGGAGACCGACGAGGGGTCGAAGACCCGGCTCGGCCGCCTCGAGCAGGAGCTCGCGGACCTCGAGGAGCAGGCCAGCACGCTCACTGCCCGCTGGCAGGCCGAGAAGGAGCGCATGCAGGGGTCGCAGAAGCTGAAGGAAGAGCTGGACAGGGCCCGTACCGAACTCGACCTGGCGCAGCGCCAGGGCAACCTCGCCCGGGCCGGCGAGCTCGCCTATGGCGTCGTCCCCGACCTCGAGCGCCGCATCAAGGCGGCCGACGACCCGAACGGCGACGGCAAGCCCGAGAACCCGATGGTCGAGGAAGTCGTGCAACCCACGCACATCGCCCAGGTGGTGAGCCGCTGGACCGGCATCCCGGTCGACCGCATGCTCGAAGGCGAGCGCGAGAAGCTGCTCCACATGGAGCAGACGCTCGGCGAGCGCGTCATCGGCCAGGCCGAGGCGGTGGAAGCCGTGTCGAAGGCGGTGCGCCGCGCCCGCGCCGGGCTGCAGGATCCGAACCGGCCGATCGGCTCGTTCATGTTCCTCGGCCCCACCGGCGTCGGCAAGACCGAGCTGACCAAGGCGCTCGCCACGTTCCTGTTCGACGACGAGACCGCCATGGTCCGCATCGACATGAGCGAGTTCATGGAGAAGCACTCGGTAGCCCGCCTGATCGGCGCCCCTCCGGGCTATGTCGGCTACGACGAAGGCGGCATGCTCACCGAGGCGGTGCGGCGCCGGCCCTACCAGGTCGTCTTGTTCGACGAGATCGAGAAGGCGCACCCGGACGTGTTCAACGTCCTGCTGCAGGTGCTCGACGACGGTCGGCTGACGGACGGGCAGGGGCGGACGGTCGACTTCCGCAACACCATCCTGATCATGACCTCGAACCTCGGTTCGGAGTACCTCGTCAACCTGCCGGATGGCGAGTCGGTGGATACGGTGCGCGGCAAGGTGCTGGACGTGGTGAAGGCCTCGTTCCGGCCCGAGTTCCTCAACCGGATCGACGACATCATCGTCTTCCACCGGCTGGAGCGCGCCCATATGGGCGCCATCGTCGACATCCAGCTGGGCCGGCTGCGGCAGCTGCTCAGGGAGCGCGACATCACGCTCGAGCTCACGCCGGCGGCGCGCGAGTGGCTGGGCAACGAGGGCTACGATCCGGCCTACGGCGCCCGCCCGCTGAAGCGCGTCATCCAGCGCGAGGTGCAGGACAAGCTGGCCGAGGAGATTCTCTCGGGCAGCATCGTCGACGGCCAGATCGTCACCGTCGACACCGAAGGCTTCGGCCTCACCCTCCGCCCCGGCAGCCGCGGCGCCGAGCACGCCGAAGCAGCATAAGCAACCTCAGGGGCCGGTCACCAGACCGGCCCTTTCCGCATCGCGGCACCGGAACTGCCCCGCCCCAACCAACCCCGCCCCCTCCCTCCCCCTTGTGGGGAGGGTAGCGCCGCTAGTCGCGAAGCGACGTAGCAGAGCTAGGGTGGGGGTAGGCGCAGAGCGCTGCGGCTCAACCCCAGCACGCGCTGCACCCCCCTCCACCGCCTCCGGCGGTCCCCCTCCCCCGCAAGCGGGAGAGGATGCCGCGTTGCATCGGACGCGGACGGCACGAATCCTTCTCCCGCTTGCGGGGCTTCGAGCCGGGCCGAAGGCAAAATCGCTCCAGTGGAGCGATTTTAGGTGAGAAGGCCTTGAGAGCTATGCTCGAAAGGCAGGTGCCCGGCAGGGCGGAAGGGGGGAGCAACAAACTCAAGC
>JBQCFF010000176.1:0-2721 GCA_051959485.1 Devosia sp.
CAGACTGTCCATAGCTTGGAATCCATCGAGCGCGCGTGCTACACGCACGCAGCCCGCAATCACATCGCCACCTATTGCCTTGGGAGACGCCCATGAGCGCCGTCGCCAACCTTCCGCTCTTTCCCCGCTTCTTCTCCAACACGCTGGCGGAGACCGACCCGCAGATCGCCGAGGCGATCGAGCTGGAGCTCGGCCGGCAGCAGCACGAGATCGAGCTGATCGCGTCCGAGAACATCGTGTCGCGGGCCGTGCTCGAGGCGCAGGGCTCGATCATGACCAACAAGTACGCCGAGGGTTATCCGGGCAAGCGCTACTACGGCGGCTGCCAGTACGTGGATATCGCCGAGAACCTGGCGATCGAGCGGGCCAAGCAGCTGTTCGGCGCCAACTTCGCCAACGTGCAGCCGAACTCGGGCAGCCAGATGAACCAGGCGGTGTTCCTGGCCCTGCTGCAGCCGGGCGACACGTTCATGGGCCTCGACCTCAACTCGGGCGGCCACCTGACGCACGGCTCGCCGGTCAACATGAGCGGCAAGTGGTTCAACGTCGTGAGCTACGGCGTGCGGCAGGACGACCACCTGCTCGACATGGACGAGGTCGCCCGCAAGGCGCGCGAGCACAAGCCGAAGCTGATCCTCGCCGGCGGCACGGCCTATTCGCGCCTGTGGGACTGGCAGCGCTTCCGCGAGATCGCCGACGAGGTCGGCGCCTACCTGATGGTCGACATGGCCCACATCGCCGGACTCGTGGCGGGCGGCGTGCATCCCTCGCCGGTGCCGCACGCGCATGTGGTGACCACCACCACGCACAAGTCGCTGCGTGGCCCGCGCGGCGGCATGATCCTCTCCAATGACGAGGAGATCGCCAAGAAGATCAACTCGGCGGTGTTCCCCGGCCTGCAGGGCGGGCCGCTGATGCACGTGATCGCCGCCAAGGCGGTGGCGCTCAAGGAAGCGCTGCAGCCGGAGTTCAAGGCCTATGCGCGCCAGGTGGTGGCGAATGCGCGGGCACTGGCAGCGTCGCTGATGGAGGAGGGGCTGCAGGTGGTGTCCGGTGGCACCGACAACCACCTGATGCTGGTCGACCTCCGCCCCAAGAACGCCACCGGCAAGCGCGCCGAGCAGGCGCTCGGCCGGGCCTACATCACCTGCAACAAGAACGGCATTCCGTTCGACCCCGAGAAGCCGTTCGTGACCTCGGGCGTGCGCCTCGGCACCCCGGCCGGCACCACCCGCGGCTTCGGCGAGGCGGAGTACCGTGACATCGGCAAGCTGATCGTCGAGGTGCTGGACGGGTTGCGCGAAGCGAACTCCGACGAGGGCAACGCCGCCGTCGAGGGCGCCGTGCGCGAGAAGGTCAAGGCGCTCACCGCCCGCTTCCCGATCTACCAGGACTGAACTGGTGCGAGTTGAAGGCCCCCTCACCCGGCCTGCGGCCGACCTCTCCCCCGAAGGGAGAGGTGACGCAGTGGCGTCGACCGTGGTTCACCTCTCCCTCGGGGGGAGAGGTCGCCGCGGAGCGGCGGGGGAGGGGGCCTTTCCTGTTCGCGGAGCAAGCTGATGCGCTGTCCCTATTGCGGCAATGACGACACGCAGGTGAAGGACAGCCGGCCGACGGAGGATTCCAATGCGATCCGCCGCCGGCGCATCTGCCCCAGCTGCGGCGGGCGCTTCACCACGTTCGAGCGGGTGCAGCTGCGCGAGCTGACGGTGCTGAAGAAATCCGGCCGGCGGGTGCCGTTCGACCGCGACAAGCTGGAGCGCTCGGTAAACACGGCGCTGCGGAAGCGCGACGTCGAGCCGGAGCGGGTCGAGCGGATGATCTCGGGCGTGGTGCGGCAGCTCGAGAGCCTCGGCGACGGCGAGATCAACTCCGAGAAGATCGGCGAGTTCGTGATGGAGGGGCTGAAGGGCCTCGATCACGTCGCCTTCGTGCGCTTTGCCTCGGTGTACCGGAACTTCTCGACGCCCGACGACTTCCGCGATTTCCTCAGCGAGCTACGTGAGGACGAAGGCGAGACCGCTGACGACATCTGATGTCGCGCAAGCGTTTTCCTCTGGCTTCGGTCCGGGGCGAACGCGTATCCTAATTCCATGCTCAGAGACGAAACGACTTCCCACATGCCAGACCTGAAACCGCGCGACCCTTCCATGCCCCGGCCGGCCAACCAGCGCGGCGCGGCGCGGCTCGCCGCGGTGCAGGCGCTGTACCAGATGGATATCGGCCGCCAGTCGCTCGAAGAGACGCTGGCGCAGTTCTCGGCGGTGCACCTGGGCCGCGAGATCGAGGGCGAGGAGTATCTGCCGGCGGATGCGGACTTCTTCCGCCAGATCGTCTCGGGGGTGATCAAGGGGCAGCTCGAGATCGACCCGGCGGTTGACAAGGCGCTGAACGACAGCTGGCCGATGGGGCGCATCGACGCGACGCTCCGCGCCATCCTGCGGGCGGCGGCGTTCGAGCTGCTGAAGCGCCGTGACATCCCTTCCCGCGTGGTGATCACCGAGTACGTCGACGTGGCGAAGGCGTTCTACGAGGACGAGGCGCCCAAGATGGTGAACGGTGTGCTCGACCACGTCGCCAAGGCCGCCGGTCGCGACAACGAACCGACGCGGCCCGCGAGGTAGCGATGAGCGGAAGCGCCGCCACCGTCGCCGGGTCGCCGCTCCGCAACATCGGATTGCTCGCCGCGGCGCAGGCCGTGGTCGGCTCGAACCAGGCCGT
>JBQCFF010000177.1:0-2019 GCA_051959485.1 Devosia sp.
CCGCGACCTTGGCCGCATCCTGCGGCACGCGGGTGTCGACGACCTTGTTCCAGTAGCTGTAGGGCCAGCCATAGAAGCCCCCGTCCCTGACCGAGGTGAGGTAGTCGGGCGGCGTCTCGTCGCCGATGCCGTCGCGCTCGTTGACCACGGTGAAGAGCGTCTGCGTCGTCGGCTCCCAGGCGAGGCCGACCGGGTTGCGCAGCCCGGTGGCGAAGGCGCGCTGGGTGCCCGAGGCGATGTCGAACTCGTAGATCATCGCCCGGCCCTCTTCGGCCTCGAAGCCCTGCTCGGCGATGTTGCTGAGCGAACCGACGCCGACATAGAGCTTCGTGCCGTCGGCACTCCTGAGCAGCGAGCGCGTCCAGTGTCCGCCCGGCTTGTAGCTGGCGAGGCGCTTGGGCGTGCCGGTGAGGCTGGTCGCGCCGGCCTGGTAGGGCAAGGCGACGATGCCGTCGGTGTTGCCGACATAGAAGGTGTCGCCCACCAGCGCCATGCCGAAGGGCATGTTGAGCCCGGTGACGTAGTCGTGCCGCTCCTCGGCGACGCCATCGCCGTCCTTGTCGCGCAGCAGCGTGATGCGGTTGGCGTTGATGCCGACGGCGCGCGCCCGCTCCATGGTCGACTGCATGGCGTAGTCGAAGGCCGACTTGGGCTTGCCCGGCTCGTTCGTCGCTTCCGCGACCAGCACGCCGCCATCGGGCAGCACCTCGATCCACCGCGGATGCTCGAGCCCGCGGGCGAAGGCATTGACCTTGAGCCCGGCCGCCGCGACCGGCGCCTTGCCCGGCGCCCAGCCCCGTGCCGTCGGCATCTTCAGCGTCGGCAGGCTGCCCTGCGGCACGGCCGCGGGAATCGACGGGTTGGTGCCGAAAGCCGGCGGCAGGTTGGTGCTGCCATGGCGGATGGCGGCCGTGGTGCCGCCGATGAGCGCGACGAAGCGCGCGAAGATGCTGGAAATGCTCAACTTGCTACCCTCTCGATTTGGGCGGGAAACTAGCGCAACAGCCCCGCGGTTGGAACGGTCCAAATGGCGAATCCGTCGGCTTGACTCCTTCGCCCATGTTCCTGTTATGTTCTTGCCTCAACCGGCGAGTCCGAGCCATGTCGCGCGCCACGATCCTGCATGCCGACCTCGACGCCTTCTATGCTTCGGTGGAGCAGTTGCTGAATCCGGCGCTCCGCGGCAAGCCGATCGCGGTGGGCGGCGGCGTGGTGCTCGCCGCCTCGTACGAGGCCAAGGCGTTCGGCGTGCATGGCGGCATGTCGGGCTGGGCGGCCAAGGAGCTCTGCCCCGAGCTGATCTTCACCGGCGGCCATTTCGAGGAGTACCAGCGCCTCGGCGAGGCGGCGATCCGGGTGCTGGAGGACTTTACCCCGCTGGTCGAGCGCATCTCGATCGACGAGGCCTTCGCCGATGTCGCCGGCTGCGAGCACCTGTTCGGCTCGCCCGAAGCCATTGCCCGCACCATCCGGGCGCGGGTGCGGGCCGAACTGGGGCTGCCGATCTCGGTCGGCGTTGCGCGCACCAAGCACCTCGCCAAGGTGGCCTCGCAGGTGGCGAAGCCCGACGGGCTGGTGGTAGTGCACCCGGAAACCGAGCTCGAATTCCTCCACCCGCTCCCGGTCGGGCTGATGTGGGGGGTCGGGCCGGTGACCGAGGGCAAGCTCGAGGATGAGGGCATCCTCACCATCGGGCAGCTGGCGGAGAAGCGGACGGACTGGGTGCAGCGGCTGCTCGGCAACGCCGCCGGGGAGAAGCTCAGCCGCCTCGCCTGGAACCGCGACCCGCGCGAGATCGTCGTGCATGCCCGCGCCCGCTCGGCCGGGGCGCAGTCGGCGCTCGGCCGCAAGCCCTTCACCGAGGCGACCTGGCGCCCTACCCTGCTGCACCTCGCCGACCGCATTGCCAGCCGGCTCCGGGCCAGGTCGTGGTTCGGTTACACCGTCACCGTGCGCGTCCGCTTCCGCGACATGAGCGCGGTGACGCGCTCCACCACCATCGATTCGCCGCTCGCCGCC
>JBQCFF010000178.1:0-5449 GCA_051959485.1 Devosia sp.
GGGTGATCTCGGGTGCCGACGAGATGATGCAGGCCACGAGCCAGCTGCGCTGAGGAGATAGACGATGAACAAGCTGATCCTCCCTGCCCTGCTGCTGGCTTTCTCCGCCACCACCGCGCTCGCCGCGCCGGTGCTGAAGGCAGAGGTGTCGGTGAACCATCCGGTCGTCACCGTCGGCGACATGTTCGACGATGCGGGCCTGCTGGCCGAGAAGGCGCTGTTCCGCGCGCCGGCCCCGGGCACCACCGGCATGGTGAGCCTCGAGGCGGTGCGTGCCGCGGCGACCAAGGCCGGGCTCGACGACTACCTCAGCGACGGCGTGATGGCGGTGAAGGTGGAGCGCCGCGCGGCGGTGGTCGACGAGATCGCGCTCACCGAGCTGATCAAGGCCGACCTCGGCTTCCGCGGGCTGCTCCCGGCCGGCGCCAGGGTGGCGGCGCGCTTCGATGGCTCGGCGCTGCCGTTCAGGGCCGAAGATGTGGCGGTGCCGGTGACGCTCTCGGCGCTGCGCTGGCAGCCCGGGTCGCGGGCCTTCGCGGCGCGGTTCGAGATCGCCGGCGTCGACCTGCCGGTCGACGTGACCGGAACGCTGGAGCTGATGGTCGAGGTGCCGCACCTCGCGGCCACGGTGCAGGCAGGCGCGGTGCTGACCCCGGCCGACATCGAGATGAAGGCGGTGCCGTTCGACTACGCCGACCGGGCCGGCCTCGAAACGCTCGGCGACCTGGTCGGCAAGGAGCTGCGCCGCAACGGGCGGGCCGGGCTGATGCTCAAGGCGAGCGACGTGATGGAGCCGCTGGCGGTGCGCCGCAACACGCAGGTGACGGTGCTGCTCAAGACCGGGCCGATGACGCTGACAGTGCTCGCCCAGGCGCTGGCCGACGCCAGCACCGGCCATCCGGTGCAGGTGATGAACTCGGTCACCAAGAAAATATTAAACGGCGTCGCGACGGCTCCCGGAACGGTCGAGATCTCGACCGCGACGGCGAAGCTGCAGGTTGCCGGCCTCTGACGGGCGAAAGGAACACTGCCATGAACATCACCAAGATCGCCGCCCTGATGCTGCTGCCCGCGCTGCTCGCCGGGTGCTCCACCATGAACCAGCTGGCCAGTGTCGGCGAGGCGCCGAAGCTCACCGCCATCGGCGACCCGACGGCGCAGGCGGGCTACCGGCCGGTGACGATGCCGATGCCGGAAATGCAGGCGGCCTCCTACCAGCCGAACTCGCTGTTCTCGAACGAGGCGCGCGGCTTCTTCAAGGACCAGCGGGCGCACAAGATCGGCGACATCCTGACGGTGCTGGTGACGATCGACGACAGCGCGCAGATCTCGAACACCACCGGCCGCTCGCGGACCTCGTCGTCGGAAAGCAGCGTCGGCGGCGTGCTCGGTTCCATCTTCGGCGGCAAGGTGCCGCTGGCCGACGTCGAGGCTTCGGGCAAGATCAGCACCGGCGGCGAGATGGCCGATGGCGGCACCGGCTCGGTCAACCGCAAGGAGAACCTCGAGACGCAGGTCGCGGTGGTGGTGACGCAGGTGCTGCCGAACGGCAACCTGGTGATCGAAGGCCGGCAGGAAGTGCGGGTGAACTACGAGGTGCGCGACATGATCGTGGCCGGCGTGGTGCGGCCGGAAGACGTGCAGTCCGACAACACGGTGCCCTCCAGCAAGATCGCCGAGGCGCGCATCTCGTATGGCGGCCGCGGCCAGATCACCGCGGTGCAGCAGCCGCGCTACGGCCAGCAGGTGGTCGACGCGATCATGCCGTTCTGACGGCGGAGGCCGCAAAGAGTATCGCCGCCCACGCGCACTCCCCCATTGGCGCCGGGCGGCATCGGGCAGGTTCCAGAATAGAGCTTGCCAACAGGGCGCAGCCTCCCCCGGGCTGCGCCCTTCCCCATTGATCGAGCCCCGAGACTCCTGTCTGGTCTGTTCAGGACAGGGAGGCCGACATGGACCGCACCATCATCTATCCGATCATCGTCGGCGTCGCCGTGGCCGCTGCCGTAGGCGTGACGGCGGATAACATCGGCACCGGCATCGGGGTTGGCATCGCCGTGGGCATCGCGATGATGCTGGCCTGGAGGGCCCGCAAGGGCCGCAATACCGACGAACGCCGCGATGGCGGAGGCAGTTGAATGATCATCGTTTCCGGGTGGATTCGCCTGAGGGCAGGGCAACGCGACCGGTTCCTCGAGGACTCCCGTCTGGCAATGGTGCAGGCGAGGCAAACCACGGGGTGCAAGGCGTTCGTTGTGGCTGCCGACCCGATCGAGGAAGACCTCGTCAACATCCTCGAGCACTGGGAAAGCGAGGAAGCCCTGCTGGCCTTCCGCGGGGAGGGCCCCTCCTCCGACCTGCAGGACATGATCACCGGCGCGAACGTCCAGCGCCATAACATCGCCAGCAGCGCCCCTGCCTGATTGGGAGACGCCGCGCTTGCCCGCACCTGATCGGCAGGCTAACCAATTCGCCCCAGCCGAGGAGCCGCACATGTCCGCCAATTCCGCCATCACCAAGCTCGACGAACTGGGCAAGCGCCTCGAGGCGATCGAACATGCGCAATCGATGCTGGGCGTCGACGAAGCGGTGATGATGCCGGTGGGCGGCGGGGAAAAGCGGGCCGAGGCGATGGGCACGCTGGCCGCACTCTACCACGAGATGGCAACGGCGCCGGAGGTCGGCGACTGGATCAGCGCCGCCGAGGAAGAGCCGCAAGGTGATGGTCCGGATTCGGGCATGCAGGCAGCCGGCGTACGGGAATGGCGGCGCAACTACACCAACATGACCTGCCTGACCTCGGCCTTCGTGCAGAAGCAGGTGAACGCCCGGGTGCGGGCCGAGCAGCTGTGGCGGCAGCTGCGGCCGACCGGCGACTGGGCGACGTTCCTGCCGGCGTTCGAAGGCGTGGTGGCGACGGCGCGGGAAGAGGCGCAGCTCCGGGCGGATGCCCTCGGACTCAGCCCCTATGACGCGATGATGGAGCAGTACGACCCCGGCAACCGGGCCGCCGACATCGCGCCGGTGTTCGCAAGGCTGAAGACGTTCCTCAAGGACTTCGTGCCCGAAGCGCTGGCGCGGCAGGAGGCGAAGCTCGCCGCCCGGCCGCTGAGGCCGCTCAACGCGCCCTTCCCGATCGAGAAGCAGAAGGCGCTGGGGCTCGCGATGATGGAGGCGGTGGGGTTCGACTTCGAGCACGGGCGGCTCGACGTTTCGCACCACCCGTTCTGCGGCGGCGTGCCGACCGACGTGCGGATGACCACGCGCTACACGGAGGCGGAGTTCCTCACCTCGCTGATGGGCATCCTGCACGAGACCGGGCACGGCATGTACGAGCAGAACCTGCCCAAGGAATGGTCGCACTGGCCTTCGGGCAAGGCGCGCGGCATGGCGATGCATGAAAGCCAGAGCCTGTTCATCGAGAAGCAGATCGCCCGCTCGCCGGAGTTCTGGGAATGGGCGATGCCGCTGGTGCGCGAGAAGCTGGGCGACGAGGCGATCGCCGGCTGGGAGCTCGAGGACGTGCTGGCGCATGTTCATTTCATCGAGCGCGGACTGATCCGGGTGGATGCCGACGAGGCGACCTATCCGCTGCACGTGATCCTGCGCTTCGAGATCGAGAAGGAGCTGATCGAGGGCACCATGGCGCCGCGGGACGTGCCCGAGGCGTGGGACGCCAAGATGCGCGAGTACCTGGGGCTCTCCACCATCGACAACATGAAGGACGGGCCGATGCAGGACGTGCACTGGCCCTCGGGCGCGCTCGGCTATTTCCCGAGCTACACGCTGGGCGCGATCATCGCTGCGCAGCTCTGGGCGGCGATCGAGCGCGACGTCCCCGATGTGCGCGAACAGATGCGGCACGGCCAGTTCGTGGCGCTCAACGACTGGCGGCGCGACAAGGTGTGGAGCCAGGCCAGCATGTACTCGACGCCCGAGCTGCTGGAACGCGCGACCGGCGAAAAGCTTAACTCCATGCACTTCGAGGACCACCTGAAGCGCCGGTATCTCTAGGGAGGGCAACTTGGCGAAAGAGCGGGCGAGCATACTGCAGCCGCTGCAGTATCCGGATTTCCGCGCCCTCTGGACCGCCAACCTCGCTTCGAGCTTCGGGGCCCTGATCCAGAGCGTCGGCGCCGCCTGGATGATGACGGCGCTGACCTCGTCGGTCGACCTGGTGGCGCTGGTGCAGGCCTCGACCTCGCTGCCGATCATGCTGTTCTCGCTGCTCGGCGGGGCGATCGCCGACAGCTTTCCGCGCCGGCGGGTGCTGCTGGTGGCGCAGTGCTTCATGTTCGCGGTGTCCGTCACCCTCGCGATCACCGCGTGGCTGGGGCTGATCACGCCGTGGCTGCTGCTCACCTTCACCTTCCTGATCGGCTGCGGCGTGGCGCTCAACAACCCGAGCTGGCAGGCCTCGGTGGGGGACCTGGTGCCGCGCTCGAGCGTGGGACCCGCGGTGGCGCTCAACTCGGTGGGGTTCAACCTGTCGCGCAGCCTCGGGCCGGCCGTCGGCGGCATCATCGTGGCGGCGGCGGGGGCGGCTGCGGCGTTCGCGGTGAACGCCGTAAGCTACGTGTTCCTGATCTTTGCGATGCTGCGCTGGAAGCCGGCAACCTCGGCGCGCACCCTGCCGCGCGAAGCCGTGGGTTCGGCGATGCTGGCCGGGCTGCGCTACGTGGCGCTGTCGCCCGGGCTGGGCAAGGTGCTGTTCCGCGCCTTCCTGTTCGGCTTCACGGCGATCTCGGTGCTGGCGCTGCTGCCGGTGCTGGCGACGCAGCTGCCGGACGGAGGCCCGCTGACCTACGGCCTGCTGCTCGGCGCCTTCGGCATCGGCGCGGTCGGCGGGGCGCTGATCAGCACCCGCATGGCCGAGCAGTTCTCGAGCGAGGTGATCGTGCGGATGTCGTTCGTGGGCTTCGTCGTGTGCGCCGGCATCGCGGCGGTCAGCCCGTCGGCGTGGCTGACCGGCTTCGCGCTGCTGATCGGCGGGGCCTGCTGGGTGCTGGCGCTGTCGCTGTTCAACGTGACGGTGCAGCTGTCGACGCCGCGCTGGGTGGTGGGCCGGGCGCTGTCGCTCTACCAGACGGCGACGTTCGGCGGCATGGCGGCGGGCAGCTGGCTGTGGGGCGTCGCGGGCGAGCAGTTCGGGGTGCGGACCGCCCTGCTCTATTCGGCCATCGCCATGCTGGCGGGCGGCGCGGTGGGGTTCTGGCTGTCGCTGCCCCGGCGCACGACGCTCGACCTCGATCCGGCGAACCGCTGGAAGGAGCCGCAGATCACGCTGCCGATCGAGCCGCGGTCCGGCCCGATCGTGGTGAGCATCGAGTACCGGATCCGGCCGCAGGACGTGCGCGAGTTCCTGCGGGTGATGGCGGACCGCAAGCGCATCCGCATCCGCGACGGCGCGCGCGAATGGACGCTGCGCCGCGACCTGCAGGAGACCGAC
>JBQCFF010000179.1:0-9199 GCA_051959485.1 Devosia sp.
CGCCCAGGGCAGCAGCCCTTCCAGCGCCGCGGCGAGATCCTCCGCCGTCACCTCGGCGAGCGCCGTCTTGCCCACCAGTACGGGCACCAGCCAGGCGACGTCCGCCGCGAGGGCCGCATCCGACAGGTCCGGCCACTCCGCCCCGATGGCGCCCCGCAGGTATGTCGCCCGCTGCCGCAGCGCCTGCTGCTCCCGGCTCCACGGCAGCAATCCGATGCCGAGCTCGGCGATCCCCTCCGCCAGCGCCCGCGCCGCCGCCTCCGGATCGCCCACCGCCACCGGCGCCTCGTCGAGCCTGAGCGCCCCCAGCCGTCGCACCCGCCGCGCCCGCACCGCGCGGGCGGCCCGGTCGAACGCCATCGCCACCTCCTCGACGATCTCGCCGGCGAACAGTTCCTCGATCGTCTCGCGGTCGATCCGCGCCGCGGCCCGGATGCGCCCGCTCGCCGCCGCACCCTTCACATCGGTGACCACCAGGTACTCGGCCGCGGCCAGCGCCTCGGTCTCCTCCATCGCCGCCTGCCGGCCGTTGGCGAGCCGGAACCGCCCGCGCCCGCCCGCCCGCTGCGCCACGCGGTCGGGATAGGCCCGTGCCAGGTGCCGACCCACCTCGCCGCCGGTCCCGGTGTTCCCGACCATCCCGGCCCAGCGCCGCGCCAGCCCCCGCGCCTCCTCGGCCCGCTTGCCGCGCTCCCGCCGGAACCGCTCCAGCCGCCCGCCGATATCGATCTCGTCGCCGCCGAGCCCCCGCTCGCCGAGCAGCACCGCGATCTCCGCCGCCGTCAGCGCGTCGTCCTCCTCGGCCGCCCGGTGCACCATGTGCGCCAGCCGCGGGTGCAGCGGCAACCGCGCCAGCGCCTTGCCCTCGACGGTGATCCGCCCTTGGGCGTCGATTGCCTCGAGCTCCCCCAGCAGCGCCACCGCCTCGGTCCAGGCCGGCTTCGGCGGCGGGTCGAGGAAGCGCAGCTGGCCCGGATCGCTCACTCCCCAGCCGGCGAGATCGAGCGCCAGTCCGCTGAGGTCCGCCTCCAGCATCTCGGGCGGGTCGAACGCCGCCATCGCCGCGTTCTGCCCCTCGCCCCAGAGCCGGTAGCACACCCCGGGCTCGACGCGTCCGGCGCGCCCCCGCCGCTGCTCCGCCGCCGCGCGCGAGATCCGCCGCGTCTCCAGCACCGTCAGCCCGATCGCCGGCTCGTAAGCGGGGGCGCGCCGGAACCCCGAGTCGACGACGATCCGCACTCCTTCGATGGTCAGCGAGGTCTCGGCGATCGAGGTCGCCAGCACCACCTTCCGCCAGCCCGCCGGCGCCGGCATTACCGCGCGGTCCTGCTCCTCGGGCGACAGCTGCCCGTAGAGCGGGGTCACCTCCACGTCCGCGGCCACCCGGCCCGCCAGCCGCTCCGCCGTGCGGGCGATTTCCGCCTGCCCGGGCCGGAACACCAGCGCCGAGCCGGGCTGTTCGCGCAGCGCCGCGAGCGTCACCGCCGCCACCTGCTCCTCGAGTCGCAGCGCCGGATCGCGGTCGCGGTAGAGCGTCTCGACGGGAAACGCCCGGCCGAGGCTCTCCACCACCGGCGCGGCGTCCATCAAGGCGCTCACCCTGGCGCCGTCGAGCGTCGCCGACATCACCAGGATGCGCAGGTCCTCGCGCAGCGCCGCCGCGTCGAGGGCCAGCGCCAGCCCGAGGTCGGCATCGAGGCTGCGCTCGTGAAACTCGTCGAAGATCACCGCCGCGACGCCCGCCAGCTCCGGGTCGTCGAGCAGCATCCGCGTGAACACCCCCTCGGTCACCACCTCGATGCGTGTCCGCGCCGACACTTTTGCGTCGAGCCGCACCCGGTAGCCGACCGTCTCGCCGACCGCCTCGCCGAGCGATTGCGCCATCCGGCGCGCCGCCGCCCGCGCCGCCAGCCGCCGCGGCTCCAGCATCACGATCCGGCCGTCACCGCGCCACGCTGCCTCGAGCAGGGCCAGCGGTACCCGCGTCGTCTTGCCGGCACCCGGCGGCGCCACCAGCACGGCGAACGGCCCCGCCGCGAGCACCTCGCGCAACCGGGGCAGGGCATCATCGATGGGCAGCGGCGGCAGCTTCATGCCGCCTCAATCAGGCAAAACGATCAGCACCGCAAGCTGTTAGCTCGCGACCCCTCATCCGGCTGCCGCCACCTTCTCCCGCAAGGGGAGAAGGGCGATGGAACCGCGACCTCGAGCATGTGGGGAAACCGCACCCGGCACGCCTTCTCCCCTTGCGGGAGAAGGTGCCCGCTGGGCGGATGAGGGGTCGCGATGCGCAGCATCGCGCTACTACGGCGTTTCAGGACACCGACTTCAGCAGATCCAGCAGCGAGCCGTCGAAGGGGTCCTCGCCGCCCGGCGGCACGGCGGCGTTGATGGTGTTGGGCCGGGCCAGCGCCAGTTCGCTCCAGCCGGTCATCACCGTGATGCCGCCCACCTTCCGGTCGGCGACGTACCAGGGGGCGATCAGCGTGTTGAAATGGATCGCCTGGTTGCTGGTCGAGCTGGTGAACGTCCGCCGGGTGCGGACCGTCTGCCCCTTCAGCGCCCGCTCGTATTCGTCCTTGTGCTCGGGCGGCAGGTTCGGCGTCAGCGCCAGCAGCGACTTGCCGACCACCTCGCGCTTCTCGATGAAGCGGTGCGCCTTGAGCCAGAAGATCGAGCAGTCCATCACCCGCAGCTTCTCGTCCAGCACCACGATGGGCGCCGGCATGTCGCCGACCAGCTCCTGCACCAGCTTCAGCCGGCCCTGCACCTGCAGCTCGCGCTCCATCTCGCGGGTCGCGTCGCGCGAGAAGCCGAACAGCTCCGCCACCCGGCCGTTCACCATCCGCAGGTCGGCGATCGTCTCGATCATCCGGACCTGGCCGTCGCGGCGCTCGATGCGCAGCCGGCAGTGGAAGCCCCGGCGGCCCTCCAGCGCCTGCGCGATCAGCGTCAGCAACTTGCCGCGGTCGTCGGGTTGGTAGAGCTTCACCATCTCCTGCAGCGGCAGCGGATCGGGCGTCGGCAGCCAGCCGAACATCTCGCACGCGCCGTCCGACAGCACCACGCTGCCCGGAAAGATCAGCTTCCAGGGTGCGTAGCCGGTGGCCTGCTCGAGCAGTTGCTGCCCCCGCTCGGCATCGGTGATCGCCGGCGGCAGGTCGGTCTGCGCCAGCGAGTCGAGCGATGTCGCGATGAGTTGCTTGTCGAACATGGCTGCTGCCAGCGGCCTCCCCCGGGGGCACGCTAGGCGCGCTTGGTTAAGTAAGGGTTGCCGCCGCCGCTGCGCAGTCGCTGTTCGTCGCCCGGCGGGCGCACGCGGGTAAATGCCAGCGCCAGCGCCTGCTCCGGCGGCAACGGCTGGCTGAACAGGTAGCCCTGCGCCTCGTCGCACCCCTCGTCGGCGAGAAACAGCAGTTGCTCGAACGTCTCCACCCCTTCGGCCGTCACCCGCATCCGGAGCGAGCGCCCCAGCCCCACGATGGCGCGCACGATCGCCGCCGAGCCCGCGTCGCCCGGCAGCCCGGCGATGAACGAGCGGTCGATCTTCACCTTGTCGAAGTCGAACCGCTGCAGGTAGCTCAGCGACGAGTAGCCGGTGCCGAAATCGTCGAGCGCCACCCGCACGCCGGCCGCGTGCAGGCGCTGCAGCGTCCCGATGGCGCCGTAGGCCTGGTCGAGCAGCACCGACTCGGTAATCTCGAGTTCCAGCCGCCCGGCGGCGAGTCCGCTTTCCGCCAGCGCCACCCGCACCGCCTCGCCCACCGCGCCGGAACGGAACTGGGCCGGTGACAGGTTGACCGCAAGCGTAATCCCCTCCGGCCAGCGCACCGCCTCCAGCGCGGCGCGACGCAGCACGAAGGCGCCGATCTCCTCGATCAGCCCGCTCTCCTCGGCCAGCGGCACGAACACTGCCGGCGACACCGGGCCGCGGGTCGGGCTGTCCCAGCGCAGCAGCGCCTCGAAGCCGATCAGCCGGTTGCTCCCCACCTCGACCTGCGGCTGGTAGACCAGCGCCAGTTCGCCACGGGACAGCGCCGCCGCCAGCTCGCGCTTCATCTCGCGCCGCTCGCGCAGCTCCTGATCCATTTCCGGCGCGAAGAAGCGGTAGCCGCGGCCGTTGTCGGCCTTCACCCGGTAGAGCGCGATGTCGGCGTGGTGCAGCAGGGTGTCGGCGCTGTCGCCGTCGCGCGGCGCCAGCGCGATGCCGATGCTGGCCCCGATCTCCGCCGTCTCGCCCTCGATCCGGTAGGGCGCGGTCAGCGCCTTCAGCAGCTGCTGCGCGATCCGCGCCGCGTCGCCCGCCTCATCGACCCGCACGAACATCGAGAACTCGTCGCCGCCCAGCCGCGCCACGAACCCATCGCCCTGGACCGCCGACAGCCGCTGCGCCACCTCGCGCAGCAGCATGTCCCCGGCGATGTGCCCGAGCGTATCGTTGATCAGCTTGAAGTCGTCGAGGTCCACCGCCAGCACCGCGACCATGCCCGCGCCCAGCGCATGCCCCAGCGCCTCGTGGAAGTTGAGCCGGTTCGGCAACCCGGTGAGCGAGTCGTGGCGCGCCAGGTGCGCGATCTGCTCCTGCGCCAGCCGCCGCTCCGTCACGTCGCGGAAGAAGATGATCAGCCCGGCGCTCGAGCCATAGGCCTGCACCTCGAGCCAGGCCCCGACGCTGGGCAGGTAGTCCTCGAAGGCGATGCTGCGCTGCTCGCGCATCGCCTGGCGGTAGCGGGCAAAGAACGGTTCCGCTTCGCGGGCATCGACCAGCTCGCGGAAATCGCGCCCCACCGCCGACTCGTCGCCGTCGAAGAATGCCGCGGCGCGGCGGTTCATGTAGGTGATGCACCAGTCGCTGTCGATGCTCACCACGCTGTCCATCGTGCTTTCGAGCACGTTGGAGAGCCGTCGCGCCGCCGCGGCGACCTCCACCTCGTTGCGCTTGGCCTCCGTGACGTCGCGCGACAGGGCCAGCAACCGGGTCACCTTGCCCTCGGCGTTGAAGATCGGCGACACCGACAGGTCCCACCACTTCGCCGTGCCCATGGCGGTCGGGCCGTAGAGCGTGCGGCGCACCGTCTCGCCCTTGCGCGCCTCGGCGATGGCATAGCGGACGGCGGGGGCCACGTCGGGCGGCCAGAAGCTGTCATAGGGCCGCTGCCTGATCGTGGCGAAGTCGTGCACTTCCATGATCCGGATGCCGGGCCCGTTCATGAAGATCAGCCGCCCGTCGGCGTCCAGCACCTCGATCGCCATGTTCGAGCTTTCGAGGATCGAGCGGGCGAACTCCTCGGATTCGCGCAGCGCCGTCTCGGCCAGCCGGCGATCATGCACGTCTTCCAGCGTGCCGTACCAGTTCCGGATCGCCCCCGTCTCGTCGCGCGCCGCCGCGGCGCGGGCCCGCATCCAGCGATAGGCACCGTCCCTGAGCCGCACCCGGTACTGGGTGTCCACCGACTCGCCGTTCTCGAGGTGGGATCGCCAGTATTCGATCGTCGGGGCCACGTCGTCGGGGTGCAGGGCCTGCATCCACCCGGCGCCGAGCGCCTCCCCGGCCGTCATCCCCGTCAGTTCGAGCCAGCGCGGCCCAACCTCGATGATGGTGCCGTCCGGCTCCGCCACCCAGGGGATTTCGGGGTTCAGCTCCACCGCCGTGCGATAGTGCGCCACGCTTTCGCGCAGCTTCTGTTCGGTTTCGACGGCCTGCGTGATGTCCTGGACGATGACCTGCAGCTGCCGCGCGGGCACGGCGTCATCGAGCGGCAGGAAGGTGCCGCTGAGCATGCGCGAACCGGTAGCCGCGGTGCTGCGGAAGCGGATGCTGCCGGCCCGGCCGCTGCGGGCCGCCGCCTGCAGCCGGCGCCTCAGCCGCGAGCGGTCGCCGGCGTCGACCCCCGCCAGCATGCGGTCGAATGGCACCGGCTCACGCATCCGGCTGCCGCCGCTGGTCGGTACGACGACGTCCCCGCCGACGTCCCAGGTCCACACCGACAGGCTAGCCGCCGCGCCGAGGCGGCGGAGGGTTTCGGCCGCCACGGCCGCATCCACCCCGTCCGGTGTGGCCGCCTCCTGCGGCTCCAGAGCTTTCGGCGTTCTGCCAGTCCTGCGCATAGAAACCTCGTTCGAGGTCTGATGCTAGACTTGCCCGCACCGCCAAATGATTAATCCGACGTCGCTCAACTGTAGTAAATTCTGCAGTCGAGCAACCTGGTTAAAGACCGGTGTTGCAGGCGTCAGGCATTGGCCCATTCGCCCTGGCGCAGCACCGGCACCCGGCTGCCGTCCTGCTTGATGCCGTCGATATCGACCTGCCCCGAGCCGATCATCCAGTCGATATGGATCAGGCTGCGGTTGCCGCCGCGCGCCGCGATCTCGTCCGGCGTCAGCTTGCCGCCATTGACGAAGCAGTCGGCGTAGCACTGCCCGAGCGCGATGTGGCAGGCGGCATTCTCGTCGAACAGCGTGTTGTAGAACAGGATGCCGGACTTGCTGATCGGCGACGAGTGCGGCACCAGCGCCACCTCGCCCAGCCGCCGCGCCCCCTCGTCGGTGTCGAGCACCTTGTTGAGCACCGCCTCGCCCTTCGATGCCTTGGCCGAGACGATCCGCCCCGCCTCGAACCGCACTTCGATGTCCTCGATCAGCGTGCCGTTGTGGCTCAAGGGCTTGGTCGAGCGCACATAGCCCTCCACCCGGTCCTTGTGCGGGGTGGTGAACACCTCCTCGGTGGGGATGTTCGGGTTGCAGGTGATGCCGTTCTTGGCCTCGCTGGCGCCGCCCTTCCAGCGATGCTCGTCGGCCAGCCCGATCGTCAGGTCGGTGCCCGGCCCGGTATAGTGCAGCGCCGAGAACTGGTGGCCGTTGAGCCAGGTCCAGCGCGCCTTGAGGTCGGCATTGTGCGCCTTCCAGGCCGCGATCGGATCGTCGACGTCCACCCGGCTCGCCGCGAAGATGGCTTCCGCGAGCTTGTGCACCGCGGTGTCCTCGTCGTCGTCCGGGAACACCTGCCGGGCCCAGCTCGGGTTGGGGTAGGAAACGATGTTCCAGTTGATGTCGAAGCCGGTGATCTTCTCGAGGGCAGGGCGGTAGGCCATCGAGGTCGCGCGGTTGGCGCGCGCCACCTTGTCCGGGTCTTCCTTGCTCAGCATCATCGGGTTGTCGCCCGAGATCGCCATCCGCGCCGCGTTGTTGCCGAACGCCTTGGCCATGCCGTCGAACAGCCAGGCCGGCGCCCGGTCGAAGCTGTCGGGCCCCGCGTTGCGGTAGCGCGCCAGCGTGATCTCCTCGTCCGAGAAGATCGGCTGCACGAAGCACGCACCGGCCTTGTAGGCATGCGCCGCGATCCGCCGTACCAGCGGCAGGGCGGCCACCGGCGCCGTCAGCACCAGGTCCTGCCCCGGCTGCAGCTGCAGCCCCACCTTGATCGCCACTTCGGCGAGCCGGTCGAGCTTGACTGGATCGATGGGGGTGTTGCTGGCCATGAGGGGAACTCGAGTCTGTGAGGGGAGGGCACCCTTCCTAGCCCAACGCCCCGCGTCCACGCTAGTCGGGCAAGGCCCCATCGCCGCCGCCTCGGTATTTGTGAACGCTCCCTCCACCAGCTTCGCTGGTCCACCTCCCCCGCTAACGCGGTGGAGGATCCTCGCGTGTCATCGACGGTGACGGCACGGGATCCTCCACCGCGAAAGCGGGGGAGGGGGACCACGCGAAGCGTGGTGGAGGGGGCGCTCACCAGCACCACCTGCCTGCCACTGCCTACCCCTCCGCCAGCCCCGCCAGCCGCAGGCCTTCGAGCACCGCGGCGAGCCGGGTGGGGTCCTTCTGCGGCTGCCCGGCCCAGATCAGCTGCAGGGTCGTTTCCGGCGCCAGTCGCTTCAGGGGCGCGAGATACCGCTTCGCCTCGTCCGTCCGCCCCAGGTGGGCATGCGCCGCCGCCAGCATCCAGTAGGTGCACACGAAGCTCGGGTTCGACGACGCCGAGCGCTTCGCCCAGGCGATCGCCTCCTCGTAGGCGCCCCGGATCACGTGCACATGCGCGATCGCCGTCAGCGGCCAGTACGCTCCGTCCACTGCCGGCGACAGCCTTATCGCGTGCTCGCAATAGGCGATCGCCCGGTCGAGGTCGCCGAGATGCAGCTGCGCGATCCCGGCGAACATCATCACCGTCAGGTTGTTGGGGTTCAGCGTCACCGCCCGCTGGCTCAGCTCCAGCCCGCGGTCGTAGTCCTTCAGGTTGTGGATCAGCATCATGCTGCCAAGGCTCAGCACCACGGCGTCGTCCCGCGCGTTGGCGAGCGCCCGTTCCACCAGCTCGATGCCGAGCCGGTCGTCGTCGTCGCCGATCGGCGGCCACCCCTGCGACCAGCGGTGCAGCATGGCGTTGCCGGCATAGACCAGGTAGGTCGGGTTGTTCGGCTCGAGCTCGATGGCGCGCAGCAGCAGCGCCACCGCCTCGGCATTGGCGCTTTCCGTCTGCGACAGGTGCATCGGCAGGGCGCGCAGGTAGAGGTCGTAGCCCTCGACGCTGTCCGGCCGCTCGCGCCGCGAGCGCTCGATCTCGGCCCAGCGGATCGCCGGCTCGACGATCGAGGCCACCGTTGCGGTGATCCGGTCCTGGAAGTCGAACACGTCCTCCACGGTGCCGTCGAACTTGTCGGCCCACAGGTGCGCCCCGGTCGCCGCATCGATGAGCTGCGCCGTGATCCTGAGCCGTTGCCCGGCCTTCCGCACGCTGCCCTCGAGCAGGTAGCGCACGCCCAGTTCGCGCGACACCTCGCGCACGTCCACTGCCCGGCCCTTGTAGACGAAGCTCGAGTTGCGGGCGATGACGGCGAAGTCCTTGAACCGGCTGAGCGCGGTGATGATGTCCTCGACCACCCCGTCGGCGAAGTATTCCTGCTCGCTGTCGCCGCCCATGTTGTCGAACGGCAGCACGGCGACCGACGGCCGTCGCGGCTCCACCGTCACCCCGTCCGGCAGCCGGGCCCGCTTGCCGGGGGTGCCGGTCACCACCTCGAACACCCGTACGGGCCGGGCGATGTTCTTGAGCCGCTTCTCGCCGAGGTCGCGGAACGCCGCCTTCATGCGGTCGCGCACTTCCTCGTGCACCTTGCCCGAGACATAGACGCCGCCCGGCTCGGCGATCGCCTGCAGCCGCGCCGCGATGTTGATGCCGTCGCCATAGATATGGGCGTCGTCGTGC
>JBQCFF010000180.1:0-3124 GCA_051959485.1 Devosia sp.
GGGGTGGCGCGCCCTAGGGGAGTCGAACCCCTCTCTGCACCGTGAAAGGGTGCCGTCCTAACCGATAGACGAAGGGCGCCGCGGAGTGGCCGTCGTATAGGAAGCTTCCCCCCGGCTGGCAAGCGGAAATTCCGCTCTCAACAGCCCGAAAAGGTCACCGGCCGGTTGGAGCCGTGCGGGCGCTGGCGCACGTCGACGTGGATGAACTCGCGGCCGGGGTAGCAGCCGAGCCCGCCGACCTGCGGGTTGTGCATGGCAAAGGCGATGAGGCTGCGCTTGTCGACGCCGGGGATGAAGATGTCGGCCGCCATGCAGCGCATGTGGAAGCTCGAATCCTCGCCGCCGGCGAGGATGTTGCGAATCGGGTCGCGATACCCCGAGTTCAGCACCACCTTGCGGCCGAACTTGCGCTCGAACGAGCCGAGGGCGGCCTTGAGCTGCGGCGAGATGCACGAGTTATCGACGTCGGTGGAAGCCAGGTACATGCCGTAGCGCTGCACGTAGCCATTGTAGCTCGCCGGCGCGCCGCCGAAGGAGAAACAGCCGGCCAGCAGCGAGGCACAGCAGAGCGCCACGATCAGTCGAATCATCAAGTCGCTTCCCGATTGCGGCCGGCTGGTTGCCGGCGCGTTACCGGGAAGCTACGGATTTGAGGCTAATCGCCGGCTAACCGGCGTGCTTAACGGAGCCTTACCAGGCGCCGGTGTTCGGCATCGACAGCCACGGCTCGGCCGGCGCCAGCGGGCTGCCCTTCTGCAGAATCTCGACCGAGATGTTGTCGGGCGAGCGCACGAACGCCATGTTGCCGTCGCGCGGCGGCCGGTTGATGGTGTAGCCCATGTCCTGCATGTGCTTGCAGAAGTCGTAGATGTTGTCGACCTCGTAGGCGAGGTGGCCGAAGTTGCGCCCGCCCGTGTAGACCTCCGAATCCCAGTTGTAGGTCAGTTCCACCGGCGTTTCGTGCTGGCCGGGAGGGGCGAGGAAGATCAGCGTGTAGCGGCCCTTCTCGTTTTCCGTGCGGCGAACTTCCTCGAGACCCAGCCCGTCGCGATAGAAGCGCAGGCTCTGCTCGATGTCGGTGACGCGGACCATGGTGTGAAGGTATTTCATTGGGCTCTCCTCGCCTAGAATCGGGTCGGCCGGACCGTAGAATCCAGCATGCGGTGGGGCAACCGGACGAAAGTGTGGCGAAACTGCACACAGCCTGACAAAAGCGTAATGCCTCCTTAACGCATGCCGGTGAATCGGACATTGTGGCTGGCGTCTTGTGAGTATCCCGCCGGGCGGCGGGGCGAGTATGAAAAGGCTGAGGCATGGGGGCCAAGTTCACGTCCGACGGCGACCTTCCGGGATTCGGGTCCGCAGAGACCGACCGGCAGGCCAGCGCGGCGACTATCCACACCGGCGACGCCGGCCTCGACGTCGTCGAGGTGGTGGGTGCCATCAAGTGGTTCGATGTGGCGAAGGGGTTCGGCTTCATCGTTCCCGACGACGGCCGGCCCGACGTGCTGCTGCACGTCACCTGCCTCCGTCGCGACGGCTACCAGACGGCTTACGAAGGCGCGCGCGTGGTTTGCGAGGCGCTGGCGCGCCCCGGCGGGCTGCAGGCCTTCCGCATCCTTTCGATGGATGAATCGACTGCCCGGCACCCGGCCCAGATGCCGCCGCCGCGCACCCACGTCACCGTCGAGCCGACCTCGAAGCTCGAGCGGCTCGAGGTGAAGTGGTTCAACCGTATCCGTGGCTTCGGCTTCCTGTCGGCCGGCGACGGTTCGCCCGACATCTTCGTGCACATGGAAACGCTGCGCCGCTTCGGCATCACCGAGCTCCGCCCCGGCCAGCACGTCCTCGTCCGCTACGGCACCGGCCCCAAGGGCCTGATGGTCGCCGAAATCCGCCCCGAAGGCTGGGGCGAAGCGCCCAGCTCGCACTGAGGGCAGGGGCCCCCTCTCCTCAGCTGCGCTAGGTCGCATCCGCGACCAAGCTCCGCTATCCTCCCCCGCCAGGGGGGAGGAGGCGCAGGGGCATGCGTCAGCGCATACCGGGCCGATCGAGACAATTCGCCAGGGCTCTCCGGACCAACCAGACGGATGCCGAGTGGCGATTGTGGTCGCGCCTGCGCGCCGGTCGGCTGGGCGGGTTCAAGTTCAAACGGCAGGTGCCGATGGATGGCTACATCGTCGACTTCGTCTGTCTCGAAGCAAGGCTGATCATCGAAGTTGATGGCGGGCAACATGCCGGGTCCACTGGCGACAGCCTGCGCGACGCCCACTTTCACGCTGCCGGTTTCAGGACGATGCGCTTCTGGAACCGGGATGTGCTCGAGGATGTCGACCAGGTCGTATACCAAATCGCGATCGCCATCGAGCAGCGCTACGCCAATGACACCGAACGGCCGCCACCCCGCCTCCTCCCCCCTGGCGGGGGAGGATAGTGGAGCTTGGCGGCTTGCCGCCTAGCGGAACTGAGGAGAGGGGGGAGACACGCCCCGGGGCACCACAACGTGCATTCCCCGCCGCCGCCAGCCGCGCTATCGTTCGCGCATCACACCAACCGCGACCCCCCACCCATGCACATCCTGCGCACCTTCATCGCCGCCGTGGCGGCCCTGCTGCTGTTGAGCTTCACCGCCCTTGCCGATGATGGACAGCTCACCGTCAGGACGGCGGCGGGCGAGCATCTGTTCAGTGTCGAGGTGGTGGATACCGATGCGAGCCGGGCGCAGGGGCTGATGTTCCGCACGGCGCTCGGGCCGGATGCCGGCATGCTGTTCGACTTCAAGCAGAGCCGGACGGTCAGCTTCTGGATGCAGAACACGCTGATCCCGCTCGATATGCTGTTCATCCGGCACGACGGCACGATCGCCAACATCCATGTCAACGCCAAGCCGCTGGACCCCACCTCGATCCCGTCGGACGGGCCGGTCGAGTTCGTGCTTGAAATTCCGGGCGGCCGCTCGGAGGAACTCGGCATCAAGGCGGGGGACACCGTGATCCACGACCGGATCAATCGCGGCTAGAGCCGGCTCAGCACCATGCAGTCGAGCACGGCGACAAGGTGGAGGCTGGCGCCCGCCACTACGAAGCCGTGCCACAGCGCGTTGTGGAAGTTGAGCTTCTCCCAC
>JBQCFF010000181.1:0-6054 GCA_051959485.1 Devosia sp.
TTCTGGCCGGCGGTCGAGCACGTCGGCATCTTCCTCGTCGTCTGGCTGGTGCTGCTGATCGTGCTGGTGGTGCTGCTTGCGGTGCTCGTGCACTCGATCGACATCCGCTGGCTGTCGAGCGGGACCCGCTTCCTCTACTACATCCCCGGCGCACTGGCCGGTGCCTCGAGCGTGATGCTGTGGCTGTTCGTGCTCGATCCGACGGTCAGCCCGGTGGCGCCGCTGCTCAGGCTCTTCGGCTTCGACTCGCTGGTGTCGGTGGTGCAGGTCGACCGGCTGCCCATGGTGCTGGCGGTGATTGCGTTCTGGACCGGCGCCGGTGGCTGGATCGTCGTCATGTACGGCGCGCTCAACAACATCCCCAAGGAAGTGATCGAGGCGGCGCGCGTCGACGGGGCGGGGGCGATCCGCATCGCGTGGTCGATCCAGATTCCGCTGATGCGCAAGTGGATCGCCTACATGGTGATCATGAGTTTTGCCGGCGGCACCCAGCTCTTCGTCGAGCCCAAGGTGCTGAGCCAGGCGAGCCGCGGCGTCGTCGGGCAGGACTATTCGCTGAACCAGCTCGCCTTCCTCTATGCGTTCAAGCAGTCGGACTTCAACGGTTCGGCGGCCATCTCGCTGATGCTGCTGGTCGTGGCGCTGGCGCTCTCCGTCTACTTCGTCTTCAAGGGTGGTCTGTTTGAGCGCGCCTGATTTCGCCATGGACCGCCCGGCGGGGGCGATGACGCCCGGCCAGTGGCTCGGCCGGGCCGCCGCGATCCTGACCCTCGTGGTGTTCGTGCTGTTCTTCGTCGTGCCGCTGGTCTGGCTCGTGCTGGCGCCGACCAAGACCGACCGGCAACTGCTGCTCGAGGCCCCGTTCGCGTTCGGCGACCTCGACACGCTGATCGCCAACTGGAATGCACTTGTCACGTTCCAGAAGGGGCTGATCTGGACGTGGATCTCCAACTCCGCCTTCTACTGCGTGGCGGCGCTCGCCATCACGCTGATCATCTCGATCCCGGCCGGCTATGCGCTGGCGCTGACGGAGTTCCGCGGGCGCCGGGCGCTGCTGGCGACAACGCTGATCGTGATGCTGGTACCTTCGACGGCGCTGGTGCTGCCGATCTTCCTCGAACTCAGCGCGGTGAAGCTGATCGGCAACCCGCTGGCGGCTATCCTGCCGTTCTCGTTCTTCCCGTTCGGCGTCTATCTCACCTACATCTACTTCTCGACGGCGGTGTCGCGCGACCTGCTGGATGCGGCGCGGATCGATGGAGCCAACGAGTTGCAGGTGTTCATGAAGATCGCCATGCCGCTCGCCACGCCGGTGATCGCGCTGGTGGGCTTCTTCAACTTCACCGGCAACTGGAACAACTACTTCCTCCCCTACGTGACGCTGCCGGGGAAGAAGGCGCCGATCCAGGTCGGACTGGCCGAGCTGCTCTCCAACGTGCCGGCGTTCAATCCGACCAATGCTGCCTCGACGACGATCTCGCTGTCGGCGCTGGCGCTGGCCACGCTGCTGGCGATTGCGCCGGTGCTGATCGTGTTCCTGTTCGCGCAGCGCTATCTCGTCACCGGCATGACGGCCGGCGGAACCAAGGAGTAGGCGATGGTCCAGCGCATGGGCATGGTGATCACGGTCAAGCCGGAGAAGCTCGAGGAGTACAAGCGGCTCCACGCCAACCCGTGGCCCGAGCTCAACGCCGCGCTGAGCGCCGCGAACATCCGCAACTACTCGATCTACCTGCGGGAGCCGGAAATGCTGCTGTTCGGCTACTGGGAGTATGTCGGCACCGATTTCGAGGCCGACATGAAGGTGCTGGGCGACAAGGCCATCAACAAGGAGTGGCTGGCGCTCACCGACCCCTGCCAGGAGCCGCTCAGGAGCGCCAAGCCCGGCGAGTGGTGGAGCTTCGTTCCCGAAATCTACCATCTCGACTGAGGAGGGGCTCGTGGTGCAGCTCAACGGGCGCAGCTACACGCGGCGCGAAATCGCCGAGCGCGCCGGCATGCTGAGCCAGTTCGCCGGCGTGCGACTGATGGAGCTGTCGGACGGGGTCGAGCGGGGCATTCGGATGCTGGAGTTCCGCACCGGCTCGGGGCTTCGCTTCACCGCGCTGGTCGACCGCGCCCTCGACATCGCGGACTGCGAGTTCAAGGGGCAGGCGATCGGCTGGAACTCGCCGGCCGGGTTCCGGCATCCGGGGCTGCATGAGTACGAAGGCGAGGGCGGGCTGGCCTGGGCGCGCTCGTTCTCGGGGCTGCTGGTCACGTGCGGGCTCGACCACATCCTGTTCATGAACACCGTACCGGCGGACACTTATGTCTATTCGCCAAAGCCGACGGTGAGCCATTCGCTGCACGGCCGGGTGGGCACCATTCCGGCACGGCTCACCGGCTATGGCGAGGAGTGGCGCGGCGACGAGTGCGTGCTGTGGGCCGAGGGTATCGTGCAGCAGTCGGCCGTGTTCGGCGAAGACCTGCACCTGATCCGGCGGATCGAGGCGGATGTCGGCGGCAACGAGATCCGGCTGATCGATCGGGTGGTCAACCACGGCTTCTACAAGACGCCGCACATGTACTGCTACCACATCAATGTCGGGCACCCGGTGCTCGACGAAGGCTCGCGCTACCTCGCCCCGATCCGGGACGTGGTATGGGCGGCGCATGCCGGCGATGCGTATCGGCAGCAGGGCGTGGGCTATCGGACGCTGCCGGGGCCGCGGTTCGATTTCCACGAGCAGGTCTGGCAGCACGAGCTCGGGGCGGACAGCGATGGCAGGCAGTTCGTGGCGCTGGTCAACGACCGCGCCGGGATCGGCTTCGAGGTAGAGACGCGCAAGGACCAGTTCCCCTGCCTCTACGAGTGGCAGAACCTGCAGGCGGGGCAGTACGCGCTCGGCATCGAGCCGTCGACCAACCATGTGCTCGGCAATCTCGCGGCGCGCGAGCGGGGCGAGATGATCTGGCTGCAGCACGGCGACGAGCGGCGCTACGACAGCGTGTTCCGCGTGCTGAACGGCGCCGGCGACATCGCGGCGAGCGAGGCGCGGATACGCGGGATTTCCGGGCAACCGGAGGATGAGTATCCGGTGCCATCGGGCAACCACCTGAAGATCGAGGGACGCTGATGGGCGCGGATCGCTTCGGCTCGCTCGCGGGCAGGACTATCCTCTACACCGGCGCGGCCGGCGGCTTGGGGCTCGAGACCACGGTCGAGATGCTGCGCTCGGGTGCGAAGGTGGTGGCGATCGACAACAATCCGGCCAAGGTCGCGGCGCTGCAGGAAGCGGCGGCCGGATTGGCGGGGCTCACCGTCGCGATGCTGGACCTGTCCGACCTCACCGGGCTCCGCGCCGGGCTCGAAGAACTGTCGGCCGAGGTCGGCGGCTTCGACGTGGTGATCAACAACGCGGCGATCTATCCCTCGAAGCCGTTCGAGGCCTACTCGATCGAGGAGATGCAGCTGGTGCAGCGCATCAATGTCGACGCCGGCATCGTCTGCGTGCAGGTGGCGCTGCCGCACCTGAAGGCGACGGGCCGCGGGCGGATCATCAACATCTCGTCGGTGACGATTTCGGGCGGCTGGTCGGACCTCACGCCCTATGTGCAATCCAAGATGGCGCTGGTCGGGCTCACCCGCTCCTGGGCGCGCGAGTTCGGCAGGCACGGGATCACCGTCAACGCCGTGGCGCCTGGGGCATTTCCGACCGATGCCGAGAAGATCCATCCCGACCTGCCGGCCTACGAGAAGCGCATCTACGAGCACCAGGCGCTGCAGCGGCGCGGGGCGCCGGCCGACATCGCCAACATCCTGATGTTCCTCGCCTCCGACGCCGCCTCCTTCATCACCGGCCAGACCATCCATGTGGATGGCGGCTGGATCATGCACTGACACCGAAAGACATCCATGGGCATCCTGTCCGGTTACCGCGTTCTCGACTGTTCTATCGCCATGGCGGGGCCGTTCGCGGCACAGCGGCTGGGCGATCTCGGCGCCGACGTGGTGAAGGTGGAACCGGTGACCGGGGAGTGGCAGCGCCATACCGCGGCGGGCGGCGCGCGCGGCAACAAGGTCAACGTCTCGTTTCTGTCGCTCAACCGCAACAAGCGCTCGCTCGCGGTGAATCTGAAGGACCCGGACGGCAAGGCGGTGCTGCTCGAGCTGGTGAAGACGGCCGACGTGTTCCTGCAGAACTACCGGCCGGGCGTGGCGAAGCGGCTGGGCGTCGACTACGAGACGCTGAGCGCGATCAATCCGCGGCTCGTCTACGTCTCGATCTCCGGCTACGGCGAGGACGGGCCGTATCTCAACCGGCCGGGGCAGGACCTGGTGCTGCAGGGCATGTCGGGCGCCATGCTGTCGGCGGGCCGCGAGGGCGAGCCACCGAATGCGGCGGGGCAGTATCTCGTCGACGGGATCACCGCCTATACCGCGTTCGAGGGTGCGCTGGCGGCGCTGCTGCATCGCGAGCGCACCGGCGAGGGGCAACTGGTGCAGGTAAACATGCTCGATGCGATCACCACGATCCAGATGCAGGAGCTCTCGGTTTTCACCGTCGGCCAAAAGCCGCAGACCCGCTCGGCCGAGCCGCATGCCCATGTCTATATCCGCGCGCCCTACGGGGCGTTCGCGACCTCCGACGGGTTCATCATCGTCGCCTTCCCGAAGCTGGCTAACCTCGGGCAGGTGATCGGCGAGCCGAGCTTCCTCACCATGGACGACGAAGTCGACACCTGGGAGAAGCGCGACGAAATCTTCGCCAGGACGCGCGATCGGCTGAAGACCAAAACGACGGCGGAGTGGCTGGAGCTGCTGCGCGCGGCCGATATCTGGTGCGGCCCGGTCTACGGCTATGCTGACCTCGTCGAGGACGAGCAGATCAAGCATAACGGCACGTTCGTCGAGTACGAGCACCCGACCGAGGGGCACGTGAAGACGCCGGGCTTCCCGATCCGGTTCTCGAAGACGCCGTCGACGGTGGCGCGGGGGGCGCCGGTCGTCGGGCAGCACAGCCGCGACGTGCTGATCGAAGCGGGCTACGAGGATGCGGAGATCGAGGCACTGATCGCCAAGGGCGCGGTGGCGGAGAACGGGGTATGAGCGACAACATCCTCGTCAACCGCGACGGCTTCGTTGGCACGGTCACCATCAACCGGCCCGAAAAGCTCAACGCCCTGACGCCGGAGATGGCGGCGGCGCTGGTCGCGGCGGTGACCGAGTTCAACGCCGATGACGGCATCCGGTGCGTGATCCTGACCGGCGCGGGGGAGAGGGCGTTCTCCGCGGGGTCCGACATCCGCACCCTCGACGACTACGACACGGCGTGGAATTTCCGCAACCGGCCGGACTATTGCGACGCCATCCGGGCGCTGCTGAAGCCGTCGATCGCGGCGGTGAACGGCTACGCGTTCGGGGGCGGGCTCGAGACGGCAATGGCGTGCGACATCCGCATCGCCTCGGCGAATGCCAGTTTCGCGGCGCCGGAGATCAAGCTCGGCTGGATCGGCGGCGGCGGCATGGCGGCCGGGCTCGCCCATGCCGTCGGGCCGTCGAATGCGGCGCTGATGATCATGACCGGCGACCCGATCGACGCGGCCACGGCCGAGAAGTGGGGGCTGGTCTCCCGCGTCGTGCCGCAGGGCGAACTGATGGTCGAGGCGCAGAAGATCGCGCAGGCTATCGCGGCGCGGGCGCCGATCGCGGCGGAGACGGCGAAGCTCAACCTGCGCGCCGCATGGGAGCTGTCGATCGCCAACGCCATCACCTACGAGCGCGACCTGCAGGCGATCTGCTTCGCCACCGAGGACGCAAAAGAGGGGCGGGCTGCCTTCAAGGAGAAGCGTGCGCCGGTGTTCCGGCGGCGCTGACGCCACAACGGCACGGGTCGGACGGGTGCGTGCGGCCTTGCGCAGCGGCGGGTAACCCAGCAACATCCTCAACTGCTTCCCGCACGCGGATTGAGCGGTGCGAGAGATTCGTACTGGAGACCTCAATGCCTAACCCCAAAGTCACTTTCATCGGCGCCGGCTCGTCGGTGTTCATGAAGAACATCGTCGGCGACA
>JBQCFF010000182.1:0-16363 GCA_051959485.1 Devosia sp.
GCAGGAGATCCCGCAGGCGGCGACCGAGCGGGCGCTGGAACTGGCGCGGGCGCAGGGCGTGGTGTCGATCCTCAACACCGCGCCGTTCCTGCCGACGACCAGGGCGGTGGCGGAGCACGCCTCGATCGTCATCGCCAACGAAACCGAGTTCGAGCTGCTCTCGGGCGCCGGGCTGGACCGGCTCGACGCGGCGATGGCGGACTGGGCGAAGGCGCAGAACCAGACGGTGATCGTGACGCTGGGCGGCGACGGCGCCCGTGCGGCGACCCCGGAGGGCAGCTTCGCGGTGCCGGCGCTGCAGGTCGAGCCGGTGGATACGGTGGGCGCCGGCGACACCTTCTGCGGCTACCTCGCGGCGGGACTCGATCGGGGCCTCGGGCTCGAGGAGGCGATGCGGCGGGCGGCGGTGGCGGCAAGCCTCGCCTGCCTCAAGCCGGGCGCCCAGCCGGCGATACCGTTCGCCGACGAGGTGGAGCGGGCACGCGGGATGTAGCCGCCGGTGCGCCGCCGTCGGAGGTGTGGAACACCGCCCTCGCATCTGGCACGCTTCTTGCTCTGTTGTCCCTGATGAGGCATGTTCCGGCCGTGATTTGCGCGCCGGAGTGAGCTGAAGCATGGCATTGTCGCCGCGGCTGGAGGTCAGGCAGGGTCTTGGCCTGACGCTGACGCCGCAACTGATGCAGTCGATCCGGCTGCTGCAGCTCAGCCATCTCGAACTCAGCGCCTTCGTCGACGCCGAACTGCTGCGCAACCCGCTGCTCGAGCGCGAGGACGGCGAGGGCGGGGCCGAGGCCGGCGACGAGCCGGTCGAGCGGGCGCCGGAGCCGAGCCCCTCCGAAGACACCGTGGATTTCACCGATCGCATCCAGTCGGCCGACGCGATCGCCGACGGCTTCGACACCGAGGTGGAGAACGTCTTTCCCGAGCAGGCGGCGCAGGACCGGCTCGACGACCCGCCGCAATGGCACGACCGGATCGGCGGCGGCGAGGAAGCGGCCGACCTCGACCAGTACGTGGCGGCGCGGCCGAGCCTCGCCGAGCACCTCGGCGCGCAGGTGGCGCTGCTGCTGGATGACCCGGCCGAGCGGCTGATCGCGCAGTTCCTGGTCGACGGGCTGAACGAGGCGGGCTACCTCGCGATCGAGCTCGAGGCCGTGGCCGCGCAGCTCGGCGCGCCGCTCGCGGCCGTCGAGGCGGTGCTGGCGAAGGTGCAGGGCTGCGAGCCGGTCGGGCTGTTCGCGCGCGACGTGCGCGAGTGCCTGGCGCTGCAGTTGCGGGAGCGGGACCGGCTCGACCCGATGATGGCGCGGCTGCTCGACCACCTGCCCCTGATCGCCGCGCACGACATGGCCGGGCTCGCCCGCGCCGTCGGCTGCGACCGCGAGGACCTGCTCGACATGCTCGCCGAGCTCAGGCAGCTCGACCCCAAGCCCGGCCGGGCCTTCGAGCGCGGGCCGGTGGAGGCGGTGGTGCCGGACGTGTTCGTGCGCGAGGCGCCATGGGGCGGCTGGCAGATCGAGCTCAATGCCGAGGTGCTGCCGCGGGTGCTCGTCAACCGGCAGTACTATGCCCAGGTGACGCGGAAGACGCGCGACGCGGCGGAGAAGAGCTTCCTCACCGACTGCCTCGCCACCGCCAACTGGCTGGCGAAAAGCCTCGACCAGCGGGCGCAGACCATCCTCAAGGTGACGGCGGAGATCGTGAAGCAGCAGGACGGCTTCCTGGTGCACGGCATCACCCACCTCAGGCCGATGACGCTGAAGCTGGTGGCCGACGCCATCGAGATGCACGAATCGCCGGTGAGTCGCGTCACCTCCAACAAGTACATGATGACGCCGCGCGGGCTGTTCGAGATGAAGTACTTCTTCACCACCGCGCTCGGCTCGTCGACCGGCGAAGGCGACCACTCGGCCGAAGCGGTGCGGCACCGCATCCGGCAGCTGATCGAGGCGGAGGCGCCGGCCGACATCCTGTCGGACGACACGATCGCCGCCATGCTGCAGAAGGAGCGCGGCATCGAGGTGGCGCGGCGCACTGTGGCGAAATACCGCGAGGGCATGAACATCCCGTCATCGGTGATCCGCCGGCGGCAAAAGCGCGCGCTGGCGGGCGCGGGGTAGGGCGATCGGGTGGCACTTGACGCCACCCCTCATCCGCCCTGCGAGCACCTTCTCCCGCAAGGGGAGAAGGCGTGCAGTCCACGCTTTCCCCCGGGACGCGTGTGCCGTCGACTCAACGTCGCCTTCTTCCACTCCGAGAGAGGGTTGCGGCAGCCGGATGAGGGGCCGGTGCTGCGGGCGCGGCTGCATCCGTTTCGCCCTTATCCCCAGCTCGAGGAAAATTCTTGTTCCGGATCAATGAACCGACGCTGCCCGGCGTGCATTGCCCCTGAGGGGGAGCGGGGCTAGACTCGCTCCACCGGATGGCGAGGCCGGTTGGCAGGCCGCGGCGTCCGGCCCGATGCTAACCAACCAACAAGAGGGGTCCATGACTCTGCGCGTTTCGGGAAAGAACATGGATGTCGGCGATGCCCTGCGTAGCCGGGCGACCGACCACTTCGACACCGTGGTGAAGAAGTATTTCGACGGCAACTACAACGGGCACCTGACGCTGGAGCCGGAGGGGTCCGGCTTCGCGGCGCTCTGCCTGGTGCATCTCGACTCGGGCACCACGCTGCAGGCGAGGGGCTCCGGCAACGACGCCATCCTGGCCTACGAGCAGATGGCGAACACCATCGAGCAGCGGCTGCGCCGCTACAACAAGAAGCTGAAGGCCCACCGCCGCCGCATCAGCGGCGCCGAGGCGGAGGGCGGCGAGGCGACCGCCTACGTGCTTGGTGCGCCCGGCGAGGGCGACGAACTGGCGGAGGATTACTCGCCGCCGGTGATTGCCGAGACCACCTCGGCGCTGCGCCAGCTATCCGTGGGGGAGGCGGTGATGCAACTCGATCTGACACAGGCCGAAGTGGTGGTTTTCCGCCACGCTGGACATGGGGGGCTAAATGTGGTCTATCGCCGCGCCGACGGAAATATTGGCTGGATCGACCCCGCCTTGCGGGCCAACTAGGGCAACACCGATCGTCCGTCGCAGCGCTTTGACCACGGGACATTACTATGGAATTGGCTGACATCCTCTCAGAGGAGTCCGTTATTGTTTGTTCGGGGCTCAAGACCAAGACCGAAGTGCTTCGCCAGCTGGCGGAACGAGCCGCGGCAGCCACCGGCACCGATGTCGCGACGATCTTCGAGGCGCTGAGCGACCGCGAGGCGCTCGGCTCCACTGGTCTGGGCAACGGCATCGCGATTCCGCACGGCAAGCTGGCCGGGCTGGGCGGCGTCGTCGCCGTCTTCGCCCGGCTCGACACGCCGGTCGATTTCGAGGCGGTGGACGACCAGCCGGTGGATCTGCTGATGATGCTGCTGGCGCCGGTCGGCGCCGGCGCCGACCACCTCAAGGCCCTGGCCCGGGTGGCGCGGCTGCTCCGCAACGAGAGCACGGTCGATGCGCTGCGGCATGCCCAGGGGACGCGCGAACTCTACGCCATCCTCACCCAGCCGATCGCGCAGGCGGCCTGAGCCGCCCATGACGGAACGCCGGTCTCGGATGACCGGCGTTCGAACTCCACTCAGTGCAGCGTGACGATGCCGAAGGGCTGGTTCTGCAGCCACTCGGCCACAGCCTCTTCGCTGTCGCCGATCATCAGCGGCTGGCCATCGGCCGAGACGACCAGGTGG
Organism: Devosia sp.; assembly: GCA_051959485.1. GTDB lineage: Bacteria > Pseudomonadota > Alphaproteobacteria > Rhizobiales > Devosiaceae > Devosia_A. Next base: position 3,735 of record JBQCFF010000182.1, read on the forward strand.
TAATCCTCGTCGTCGGCGAAATCGGCGCCGGGCAGCACGCTGCCGAGCGCGTCGCCCTTCAGGTGCTTCACGTAAACCACCGCGTTGCCACCGAGCGCCTGGAACTGGTCGGGGGTCAGGTTACGGAGGGGATTGTCGATAACTTCGCGATTCTCTTGCATTCTTGTTCCCCTTTCCTAGGCAGAACGGATGTCGATGCGACGGGCGACCTTTTCTGCCCTTGGACGAACAACTGCGATGGTCAGCATGCCGTTCCGCAGAAGCGCATCCTTGACCACCATGCCGTCGGCGAGCAGGAAGGAGCGCTGGAACTGCCGCGCGGCGATGCCGCGGTGCAGGTACTCCCGGGCGGGGTCGTCTTTTTGCCGCCCGCGGACCAGTAGCTGGTTGTCTTCCGTGACCACCTCGAGGTCGGCTTCAGCGAAGCCGGCAACCGCGATGGAGATCAGAAACGCCTCGGCCCCCTCGGCATCGAGCGCCCGCTCGATATTGTAGGGCGGGTAACCGTCGGCCGCCTTGCTGAGGCGATCGACCCGTTCCTCGAAGGCATCGAAGCCCAACAGAAACGGCGCCGAGAACATGGAGACGCGTGACATCCAGCCGTCCTTCAAAAGCAACGTCGCGGATCGGCCCGAGTTTCAGTGGCGCCGATCCATGCCCGTGATATGGGAGGGTCGCGAACCCCGTTCAAGGCCGATTACCGCAGCGGGGCAGAGGGTTGGGGAGCGGAGCGGGGCGGATGGCGGACCGACGCGTAGCAGTGATCATCCCGGCGTTCCGGGCGCAGCAGCTCATCGGCCAGGCGGTCGGCAGCGTGCTGGCGCAGACGTACCAGGACTGGGAGATCTGGGTCATCGCCGACGACGGCGAGGATTATGAGCGGGTGCTGGCCGGGCAGGGCTGGCGCGACAATCGCCTGCATTTCCTCTCCTCCGGCGAGGTCGGCACCGGCGCCTCGCGCGCCCGCAACCTGGCGCTCGAGCGGATCGACACGGCCTATGCCGCCATCCTCGATGCCGACGACCGGATGAAGCCGGAGAAGCTGGCCCGCGCGGTGCAGGTGCTCGGCGATCACCCGATCGTGTCCGTGGCGCTCGAGGTGCTCGACGACAGCTACCGGCGGCTGCGGCTGGTGGGCGTCGGCGCGGACCGGGTGCTGACACCCGGCGCCTACAAGTTCACCTCGCTGTCGATGGATTCTATGATCGTCTGGGACCGGCGGCGGACCGATGCCCGCTACGACCCGACCCTCTCCAACATGACCGACCTCGAGCTGCTGCTGCAGCTCTGGCAGCAGGCCCCCGGCACCTTCCATATCGGCACGCCGCTGCACGATTACGTGAAGCTCAGCAAATCGATGAGCAACGGCCCGAACGTCACCGAGGGCATGATCCGCTCCAAGCAGGCGCTGCTGGCGCGGCTGGAGGGGGGCTACTACCGGCTCGACGGCGCAGCGGTGGCAGGCCTGGCCGCCTTCCTCCGCCTGTCGCTCGCCGCCGAGGCGGCCTATCCCGCGGCGCTGCAGCAGCGACCCGGCCTGCTGTTCGAGGATCACCTCGAGCCGATGCTCAGGGCCTACGAGGCGGAGACGGCCAGGGCGGTCTGAGGCGGCTTGGCGCGCGTCGCCTCACCCCACCCAGCTTCGCTACGGCCGCTGTCGCGGCCAAGCTGCGCTACCCTCCCCATCGAGGGGAGGGAGGGCGCGCCTCGGACGGGGGCGTCAGACCTCGAAGGTGTCGCCGAGGTAGACGCGGCGGGCTTCGGGGTCGGCGGCGATGGTCTCGGGGCGGCCCTGCAGCAGCACGTGGCCGTCATGGATCAGGTAGGCGCGGTCGACCAGCGACAGCGTTTCGCGCACCGCGTGGTCGGTGATCAGCACGCCGATGCCGCGCCCGGTCAGGTGCCGGACCAGCGTCTTCACCTCGGCCACGGCGATCGGATCGACGCCGGCGAAGGGTTCGTCGAGCAGCATGAACAGCGGATCGGTAGCCACCGCGCGCGCGATCTCGACGCGCCGCCGTTCGCCGCCCGACAGCGCCATGGCATTGGATTTGGCGATGTGGCCGATGCCGAACTCGTCGAGCAGCTGCGCCAGCCGGGCCCGGCGCTCGGCGCGGCGCGGCACGTGCCCCTCGAGCACGGCGAGAATGTTGCCCTCGACCGACAGCCCGCGGAAGATCGACGGCTCCTGCGGCAGGTAGCCGACCCCGAGCCGGCCGCGCTGGAACAGCGGCAGCGCGGTGATCTCGCGGCCGTCGAGCAGGATGCGGCCCGCGTCCGGCTTCACCAGCCCCATGATCATGGTGAACACGGTGGTCTTGCCGGCGCCGTTGGGGCCGAGCAGGCCGACCGCCTCGCCGCGCCGCACCGCCAGCGACACGTCCTCGACCACCGGCCGCTTGCCGAAACTCTTCTTCAGCCCCAGCGCCACCAGCCAGCCGGTCTGGTCCACCGGCTGGCTCTGGGCCTCGGTGTGTGCCGGTGCGTTCATTGCGGGGTGAAGACGCCGGTCACCCGGCCTCCCTTGCCGCCCTGGAACACCGAGACGTCGGTGGCGAGGTTGATGGTGAGCTGGGGGCCCGACATCGTCCCCTGCGCGTTCTTCACCTTCACGTCGCCGCTGAGCCGGACGATGGAATCGTCGGGGGTGAAGACGGCGCGGCTGCCGGTCGCCTCCTGGCCGGAGGTCTTGATCCGGACATTGCCGGTGGCCTCGAGCCCGTCGATGTCGCTCTCGCCGCCCTTGCCGTAGTTCACCACCACCTTGTCGGCCCACATGGTCATCGAGCCGCGGGTGATCACCACGCTGCCGGTGAAGGTCGCGTGCCGGCTCGACTGGTCGACCGCGAAGCTGTCCGCCGTCACCTTCACCGGCGTGCCGGCGGCGAGGGCGGGGGTGATGGCCAGGAGGGCGAGGAGCAGGGCGAGCCGCAGCCTCATTGCGTAAGCTCCATTACCGGTGGGGCCGCTTCGGTGGTGCCGCCCGGGGTCTCGGGCAGGGTGACGCTGGCGCGGCTGAACGTCCACAGCCCGGCATTGCCGTCGTAGGTCATGCCCTGCGACTGCACCTGCATGCCGGCGGGAAAGGTGAGGTCGACGGCGCCGTGCGCCACCATGGAGTGGCCGAGCATGTCGCCGAAGAAATCGTCGAGCGTGCCGTGCAGCCCGTCATTACTGCTGACCGTCACGGTGCCGGGCACGGTGAGCGTCTGCGCCTCGGTGTGCAGCGCCGCGCCGGGGGCCGATGCGGCGAAGCTGGCGCCGCCCGGCGGCGTCATCGAGAACACCGCGTCGACCAGGTCGATCAGGTCCGCGCTCCCCACTCGCACCGTCGCCATCCTTGCTGTCGCCGCATAGAGCGTACCGTCGTCGCCGGTTGCCGTCACCTTCGGCGTTTCCACCACCAGGTTGTCGCGGTCGATGCGGATCGACGAGAAGCCGAACTGCTCGCGCAGGTTGTCGAGCACGATGCCCGAGAGCACCGCCGCGAGCACCAGCAGCCCGGCCCCGGGCAGCGCGATCCGCAGCACGCCGACCAGCCGGTTGCGCCTGAGCAGCGCCGCGTAGAGCCGCTCGCGGGCCGGATCGGAGGTGGCGGCAAGGCCGGCCATCAGCTGTGCGCGAAGATGTCCGTCTCGTCCCAGCCCCTGAGGTCGAGGTCGATCCGGTGCTGCAGGAACTCGAAGCAGGCCCTGGCGAGCTCCATCCGGCCCTCGCGCTGCAGCATGCGATCGAGATGGCGCTTCAGGTCGTGCAGGTAGAGCACGTCCGATGCGGCATATTCGAGCTGCGCCTCGGAGATCTTCTCGGCGCCCCAGTCCGAGCTCTGCTGCTGCTTGGAGAGATCGACGTTGAGCAGTTCCTTGACGATGTCCTTGAGCCCGTGCCGGTCGGTATAGGTGCGGCAGAGTTTTGACGCGATCTTGGTGCAATAGACCGGCCCGGTGATGACGCCGAACCGGTGCTTCAGCACCGCCATGTCGAAGCGTGCATAGTGGAAGATCTTGGTGACGCCGGGGTCGGTGAAGAGCTTCACGAGGTTGGGGGCCTCGGTGAGGTCGGCCGGAATCTGCACCACGTCGGCGCTGCCGTCGCCGGGCGAGAGCTGGACCACGCAGAGCCGGTCGCGATGCGGCATCAGGCCCATCGTCTCGGTGTCGATCGCCACCTCCCTGCCGTAACGAGAAAGGTCGGGCAGGTCGCCCCGGTGGAGACGGATGGTCATGTGGAAGTCCCGGATCAATGCTGCCCGTTCTGATGCCACAGCATAAAGGCGTTGGAAAGGCCGGCCCGCTTTGGCTACAAGGCCCGGAGGCGGCATCGCGGCGGATCGGGCCTGGCTTATCCATGCTGAGTGAGGTGAGGGACAGGCTGAGCGGAGTGTCGCGCGGCACCAAGCGCGTGGTGCTGATCGGCTACGACGCGCTGGCGCTGCTGTTCGCGCTGTGGCTGAGCGTCACCCTCCGGCTCGGCGGCTCCTTCAGCCCCACGGCGTATCACTGGCTGCTGATGGCGGCGGCGCCGGTCATCGCCATTCCGGTGTTCATCCGGCTCGGGCTCTATCGCGCGGTGATCCGCTACCTGCCGGAGCGCGCGGTGGTCACCATCATCCAGGCGATGGCGGTCGCGACGCTGCTCTGGGTGGTGGCGCTCTACTTCGCCGAGGCGATGCGCTTCGCCGTGTTCCCGCGCACCGTGCCGCTGTTCTACTTCATCTTCGGCACCGTGCTGGTCGGCGGCGCGAGGTTCGCGGTCAAGGCGCTGCTGGTGCTGCCCGAGCGCCACATGGGCCGCGAGGCCGGGGTGGTGATCTACGGCGCCGGAACGGCCGGCACGCAGCTCGCCGAGGCGTTGCGCACGCAGGGGCGCCACTACGTGTCGGCCTTCCTCGACGACGACCCGGCGCTCTGGGGCCGCGATGTCGCCGGCTATCGCGTCTATCCGCCCGACCAGCTGGGCGAGCTGGTGCGCAACCGCGGCGTGCACGAGGTCATCCTGTCGATCCCCTCCGCCGATGCCCGTACCCGCGCCCGCATCATCGAGCAATTGCGCCGGCAGCCGGTGCAGATCCGCACCCTGCCGGCGATCTCCGACCTCGCCTCGGGCAAGTATCCGGTGGGCCAGCTGCGCACCATCGACATCGACGACCTGCTGGGCCGCCCCGCCGCCCCCGCCGACCCGCTTTTGTTCGAGGCGATGCTGGCCGGCCGCACCATCCTCGTCACCGGCGCGGGCGGCTCGATCGGCTCCGAGCTTACCCGCCTGATCGCCCGCTGGAACCCGGGCAGGCTGGTGCTGCTCGAAGCCAACGAGTTCGCCCTCTACGAGATCGAGCGCACGCTGAAGCCGGCCAATGGCAGCGTCGTCGTGCCGGTGCTCGGCTCGGTCGCCGATGCGCCGCTGGTCAGGCGCACGCTCAAGGCCCATCAGGTCGAGGTGATCTTCCACGCCGCCGCGCACAAGCATGTGCCGCTGGTCGAGCTGAACGCGCTCGAAGGGGTGCGCAACAACGTCGTCGGCACCCGGGTGCTGGCCGAGGCGGCGCGCGACGCCGGGGTGGAACGCCTCGTCCTCATCTCCACCGACAAGGCGGTGCGGCCGAGCTCGGTGATGGGCGCCACGAAGCGCTGGGCCGAGCTGATCGTCCGCCATTACGGCCGGACCGGCGATCCTACGCGGCAGCGCTTCTGCGCCGTGCGCTTCGGCAACGTGCTCGGCTCGAACGGCTCGGTGGTGCCGCTGTTCCGCGAGCAGATCGCCGCCGGCGGGCCGGTCACCCTCACCGACGAGCGGATGACCCGCTACTTCATGTCCATCCACGAGGCGGCGGAGCTGATCGTGCAGGCCGGCGCGCTCAGCGAGGGCGGCGACATCTTCATGCTCGACATGGGCGAGCCGATCGGCATCCGCGACCTCGCCGAGAACATGGTCCGCCTGGCCGGGCTGTCGGTGCGGTCGGCCGCCCATCCCGACGGCGACATCGAGATCGTCGTCACCGGCGCCCGGGCGGCCGAGAAGCTGCACGAGGAGCTGTTCTACGATCCGGCGCACGTCACCCGCACGGCGCAGCCCCGCATCTTCCGCTCCGCCTCGGCGCAACGGCCGGCCGTCGACCTGCCGGCGGCGCTGGAGCGGCTGGAGGCGGCCCTGTGTGCCGGGGAGGAGGCCGAGCTGCGCCGGGTGCTGTTCGACTACATCGCCGAATGAGCTTTTGCGCCGCCGCGCTAACCTGGCGTTAAGCCTGCCCGCGAGTTAGGTGGCGGCGTTAACGAACCATATCGCAGCGGCTCCTACGGTCAGCGGGCAGGGCCGGTGATCGGCCCTTCGCACGGACAGGGGCATACCGGGAATGCAGCGCGGTCGCGGATCGTTGGGTGTTGGCTTGTTGGTACTGGGGCTGGCGGTGCTGCCGCTATCGGCCTGCAGCTCGGCGGGCGGCCTCACCGGCATGAGCAGCTTCGGCAACAACAAGCTGGCGGTCGCGGAGATCGACGGCATCGGCGACTACACCGCCGACCGGGCCCTGCGCGAGGCGCGCGGCCACTTCCGCAACAACGATTTCGGGCACTCGGCGGCGCTCTACAAGCGGGCCGTCGAGCTGCAGCCGAAAAGCGCCGAGGGCTATATCGGCCTCAGCGCCTCGTATGACCGGCTCGGCCGCTTCGACCTGTCCGACCGGGTCTATGCCTCGCTCTACGGCATCACCGGCGGCACGGCGCAGTACTACAACAATGTCGGCTATTCCTACATGCTGCGCGGCAACGTCAACGCGGCGCTGACCAACTTCCGCAAGGCCAAGGCGCTCGACCCCGAGAACATCGTGGTCGCCAACAACATCCAGATCCTGCAGAACGCCGCGGCCGCCAACCGCGCCTGACGGCTCAGGTGCCGCCGGTATCGACCGGCGGTGCCTCTTCCATGCCGCCCGTCGGCGACTTCGGCTCGACGTAGCCGTTCTTCCCCAACCCCTTGGTCGAGTAGGCGGAATCGCGCGCCGGATCGATCGTCTGCGCCGCGAGATTGGCCTTCACCGCATCGCCGGCGCTGTAGCCGACCTTGTCGGTGCGCTGCAGGTAGTCGTAGGTGCAGCCGCCGAGCGCCAGGGCCGCCGTGCCGACGAGAATGAGGGAGAGCCGGCGCATCACTTGTCCCCCACGTCGATGATGTAGCCGTAGGGGCCGATCACGCCCTCGCCGGTCTGGAAGTTGCGGATCATCTTGGGCGTCACTTCCATCTGGCCGAGGCCGAAGAACTCGAGGTCGTTGGCCGGCCGCGTCTGGTCGAACGGCGTCGCCGCCACCTGGCCCGGCGTCAGCGGCTGCACCAGCCGCGGGGTGACGATCACCACCAGCTCGGTGTCGTGCTTCTGGTAGCCCGACGACTTGAACAGCGAGCCGAGGATCGGCACGTCGCCGATCCAGGGCAGCTGGTTCTGGTTCAGCCGCGTGTCGTTCTGCAGCAGCCCGGCCACGGCGAAGCTCTGCCCGTCGCGCAGCTCCACCGTCGCATCGAGGTTGCGGGTGTTGAAGATCGGGTCGCCGCCGGAGGTGAAGCCGTTGATGCCGCTCACCTCGGGCTGCAGGTGGATCTGGATGCGGTCATTGTCGAGCACCATCGGCGTGAAGCCGAGCAGCACGCCGAACTGGCGGTAGTTGAGCGCGATGTTGCCGTTCTGATCGGCGGTGCGGATCGGCACCTCGCCGCCCGCGAGGAAGCTCGCCTTCACGCCCGACAGCGTCGTCAGGTTGGGTTCGGCGAGGGTGCGGACCAGCGCCTTGCTCTCGAGCGCGTTGATCAGCACCGACAGGTCAATGCCGCCGGAGATGACGTTGGTCATGAAGCCGGAGAACGTACCCGCGCCGGCCGCGGGATTCGCCGGGCCGCCGCCGACCCCGATCCTGGCCTGGCCGATGGTGCCGCCCCACTGCACGCCGAGCTGCCGGCCGGCATCGCGCTGCGCCTCGAGGATGCGGACCTCGAGGTTCACCTGCTGCCCGCCCACCAGCGTCATGGTGTTGATGACCTGCGGGCTGCCATATTGCGCCACTACCGCGAGCACCTTGTCCATGCTGGCGGTATCCGGCACCGTGCCGCCCAGCCGAACCCGGCCGTTGACGCTCGACACCTTGACGTTGGCGCTCGGCACCGCGGCGCGGATCGAGGCGGCGATGTCGGCGGTGTCGGCGCCCACTTCCACCGCCAGCAGGCCGACCGGCTTGCCCTCGGCCGAGTACAGGTTGACGGTCGTCGTGCCGAAGCCGCGGCCGACCAGGTAGACCGAGCGGTCGGTGATCGGCTGCGCGTCGGCGATCGCCGGGTCGGCAGGGACGACCTTGCCCACCGGGGCCGAGATCACCACCGTCACCGCCTGCGACACGGGCAGGTTGATGCGCATCACCGAGGTGGTCGCGAGGTCGTAGGTGACCGTCTGCGCCATTGCCGGGGAGGTGAGGCAGAGCGCCAGCAGCGTCAGCAGCAGCAGGGTGAGCACCCCCGGCGCGGAAGCGGGACTGGCGGAATGGCGGCGCGCGCTCAATTCAGGACTTCTTTACTCTGTCGGATCGCGCTGTGACGCTAGCAGCGCATGATCAATGGGGACTTAACGCCGGGTCGTGTTCTGCGCCCGGCAGCGGGGTCAATTGGTCCAGAACGGGCTGGTCAGCCGGATCTGCTGGTTGGTCGTGAGTTCATCGAAATCGCTGGCCCGGGGGGCGGAAAAATCGCTGATCGAGCGCAGCGCCAGGCTGAGCGTGCCGGCATTGCGCGCCAGGGTGATGATCTCGGCCTGCTGGCGGTCGAGCGCCAGCGTGGCCAGCACCTGATCGCTGAAGGTGGTCGGCCCGTTCTGCTCGGCCGCCGCCGGGTCGTCGGGGTTGTCGCTATGGGCCGCCGGCGTCCCGACAGTGCCGAGCCGCTGCGCGATCGCCAGCACCCGCACGTTGGCAAGCACCGTATTGGCCACCTGCCGGCCGCCGATCGCCTGGGTCAGGATCACGTCGACATGGTCGTTGGGCTGGATGAAGCCGCCCGCCCCCACGTCCGGCTGCACCGGAATGGAGACGCCGAGCTGGCCGGGCTCGAGCACGGCCGAGAGGTAGCCGTCGCCGGGCGACGCGAGCTTCGCGTCGCGGATCGGCTCGCCGGGGAAGAACTCGAAGCGGGCGATGGCGCCGGCCATCTGCTCGAGCGCCTCGGGCCGCTGCGCCTCGGTGATGTAGTCGTCGCGCATCGCCGCTTCCGGCCAGCTCTTCCACTCGACCTTGTCGGGGGTCAGCCGGTCGCCGAGCGCAATCGGCTGCCGGGCGACGAGAATCTGCAGGGTCGGGGCGACGGGCGGCGGCGCCGGTTCGGCCACCGGTTGCGCCACCACCGGGACCGGGGTCGCGACGACCGCCTCGCCCTCGCCCATGGTGGTCGCGAAATCCGCGGCGACGCCCCCGGCGACCAGCGCCACGGCGAGCAGCGCCAGCCGCGACGGCCGCAGCAGCGCGCGCCAGACCTGGCCGCCATTGGAGATGACGTCGCCGTCGCTGGTCACCAGCGTGCGCTGCACCTCGGCGCGGAGGGCTTCCAGCCCCTTCTTCTCCGCCCTGGGCTGGGTCGCGGCGGCGCGTTCCACCTCGGCCAGCCACAGCTCGAGGCTGCGGCGGTCGGGAGCGGGGCCGGTCGCGACGGCGGGTTCGGCCACGAATGGGGTCTCCGGGATCTCGTCGTCCTCTCTGAGGACAATGCGTTGGGTCCGCCGCAGCAAGGGAGTCTCTTCTCGGTAGGCAGGGCGCGGGCTTCCTGCCCGTCGCGCCATGCTTACGGCAAAAGGCTCACCGTTTCGTTTTCGGACCGAACAAAATCGCCGCGTCGCCGCAAGGAAACGCTAACCATGCCGAGCGATGCGGGAGGCCGAAGGCGGCGTCAGGCCGTCTGGCGATCGAACTGGCCGTTCTTCATGAACCGCCACAGGTAGCTGTCGAGGATCGCGTCCATCGCCGTCGGCTGCACCCCGAAGGCGGCGAGCGTCCGCTTCTCCTTCCTGGCCGCCTCGGACACGACGTTGTCGATCTGCAGCAGTTCGACCTGGTCGAAGGTCACCAGCGGCTTGCCGGGGAGGAGGGCGAAGGGGGCCGCCAGCAGCCGGCCGATGCCGGCCGGAACCGGCACGAGGAGGTTGTGGCGCTGCGTCTCGGCCAGCACGCGCTGCATCAGCTGCAGCTGCGTCTCGATCTCGGGGCCGCCCAGCTCGTAGGCGCGGCCCGGCTTCACCTTGCCCTGCACCGCGCCGAGGAACGCCTCGGCCACGTCGCCGACATAGATCGGCTGCGCCTTGGCCTTCGCGCCGATCACCGGCAGCACCGGCAGGAAGCGGGCGATCGAGCCCTGCTTGTTGAAGAAGGTGTCGCCCTGCCCGAAGATGATCGAGGGGCGGATGATCACGGCGTTCCGGAACGCCGCAAGCACTTCCTGCTCGCCCAGCGCCTTGCTGCGGGCATAGGCCGAGTGGCTCTCGGGATCGGCGCCGAGTGCCGACATGTGGACGAGGGTGCTGGCGCCGGCCAGCCGGGCCGCCTCGGCGACGTTGCGGGCGCCGGCGATGTGCACGGTGCGGAAGCGCTGCCGGCCGCCCTCGTGGCCGATGCCGACGAGGTTGATCACGGTGCCCGCCCCCTGCACCGCGCGCTGCACCGAGGCGAGGTTGCGGATATTGGCCTGGATCGGCATCACCTGGCCGACATTGCCCAGCGGCTTGACGTGGCCGGCAAGGTCGGGGCGGCGCACCGCGACGCGGATGCGGAAGCCGGCGCGGGCGAGCAGTTGCACGACCTGCGTGCCGACAAAGCCCGAGCCCCCGAAGATCGTCACGAGGTTGTTCGGTTCCATTCTGGCGAGGCTCCGCAGCGGGTCTTGAAAGCTGGTGCCGCTTCTAGCGCGGACGCCCCGGACTGTCGAGGCTTCAGGCGAGACGCAGCGGCTCGGGGGCAAGCGCGACGTGCAGCTCGTGCCGGCCGGGCGGCAGGCCGGGGCTGTAGCCGAAATCGAGCTTGAAGTCGGTCGCCTCGAGCCCGTTCACTGCGGCATAGGCGTAAAGCTGCTCGAAGCCGTGCGCGATGCCGGCCAGCGGCCCGTCATGCACGATCCGCAGGTAGCGCCCCGCCGGGATGGCGTAGCGCACCATGCCGTCGGGAACCTCGGTCAGCTGCGCGCCGAGATAGCCCACGAGCTCGCGATAGACCCCGCCCTCGCGGCTGATCGACACCTCGAGGAAGCTCGTGGCGCCGGTGTCGGTCTCGAACAGCCGCGTCCAGGCGGCGGGGACTGCCTTCGGCAGCTCCTCCCACGGTGCCTCCACCATGATGCCGATGGCGGTGAGGGCGGGGAGCTCGACGGTCTCGATCATGGGCGGCGGCCTTCCTGGTGGATCGGGCTGGGCGATCTCCTGGATATGGGGGCGGCAGGCGGCGGGCAAGAGGGTGCGTTGCCCACCCCACCCCAGCTTCGCTAGGCCGCTGACGCGGCCAAGCTGCGCTACCCTCCCCATCAAGGGGAGGGAGCGCGGTGGCTTGGGCAGGGACTGTGGTCTCCCTCCCCCTTGTGGGGAGGGTAGCGGCGCTTGCGAACGTAGTGAGCTAGCAAAGCTGGGGTGGGGGTATCACCCCTCCCCCCGCGAGCGCTGCTTCAGGGCCAGCTTCCTGGCCTTGTTGCGGGCGGCGACTGCGGCGGCGTCGTCGCCGAGATGCGCTTCGCCGCGAGCCTCGGCCAGCTGCATCTGGCGTTCGCGCTCGGCCGCACCGGCCGGCGCCGCCTCGGCGCAGCTGGCGCAGAGCGCGCCCACTGCCTCGACCGGCAGCATCGGGTCGCGGCAGGCGCGGCACAGCACCGCCTCACCCTCGGCGAGGCCATGCACCACCGAGACGCGCTCGTCGAAGACGAAGCACTCGCCGGCGAAGCGGCTCTCCGCCGCCGGCACCGTCTCGAGGTATTTGAGGATGCCGCCCTTGAGGTGGAACACCTCCTCGAAGCCCTGCGACAGCATGTAGGCGCTGGCCTTCTCGCAGCGGATGCCGCCGGTGCAGAACATCGCCACCTTCTTGTGCCGCTTGGGATCGAGCGTCGCCACGTAGTCCTTGAACTCGGTGAACGAGGTCGTCGCCGGGTCGTGGGCGCGGGCGAAGCTGCCGAGCTTCACCTCGTAAGCGTTGCGGGTGTCGATCACCGTCACGTCGTTGCGGTCGATCAGCCGGTTCCAGTCGCCGGGCTCGACATAGGTGCCGACCAGCCGGCTCGGGTCCGCCTCGGGGGCGCGCAGCGTCACGATCTCCGGCTTCAGCCGCACCTTCATGCGGTGGAACGGCATTTCAGCGGCCCACGAGACCTTGGCCTCGGCGTCAGCGAGGCGTCCGGCCCAGGTGGCGTCGGTCGTGAACCAGTCGGTCAGCGCGTCGATCGCCTCCGGCGGGCCGGCGACGGTGCCGTTGATCCCTTCCGGCGCGAGGATGAAGGTGCCGCGGATGCGCCGCGCGCAGCAGAACTGCGCCAGCGCCGGCCGCAGCGCCGCGGCATCGGGCAATGCGACGAATTTGTAGAGGGCCAGCACCTTGAAGCGGTTCAGCGCTTCGGGCAGGTTGGCGGCGAAATCA
>JBQCFF010000183.1:0-7933 GCA_051959485.1 Devosia sp.
ATCAGTTGGGCGTCGATGTCGGCCGCCGCCCTCACGATCCCCTCGGCCGGGAAACTGTTGTCCACCAGCACGGTCCTGGCCGTGACGCCCTGGTCGGCGGCCCGCTTTGCGGCTCGCTCGAGCAGCTCCCGCGCCCCCTTGTTCTGCGCTTCGATCAACTCCGGCAACGGGTCGACCACCGTCCCGGCAACCGTCGCGTAGCCGCCGCCGATGATCGCCGCCGGCTCCGTGACGGTGACGATCGTCACCTCAGAGCCAGCAAGCTTCGCCAGCTCCAGGCCGCGGTCGAGCGCGCGGTCCGCCAGGTCGGAACCGTCGGTCGCAATCAGAATTCGTGCATACATGGCGCACCTCCCTCCCCACATGTGAACCCAGCAGGCCCGCCCGCCAAGCCTGGCCCGATCCGCACCCCGTAGTCACAAGGTATTATTCCACCCGCGGAATTTCCTTCGAGCGGTACTCGAACATCCGCCGGAACGCGCCTGGCACCAGGGCCGACATCGGGTTGATCCTGAAGTCCGGGTCATCGAGCGGACCCTTGATCGCGAAGGTGATGCCGAACAGCCCCTCCCCCTGGCGGCCGGCCAGTGGCCCCAGCAGCTTGGAGAAGGCGTTGTTGAGCCCGAACAGCGGGACGTAGGTGCCGCTGAGGTCGTATTGCCGTCTGTCGGTGTAGATGAAGCCGCGCGCCGTTCCGCCCACGGTGTCTCCGGCCAGAACGGCGTCGGTAATCTCGACGCGGTCCTTCCGGCGGACGAAATCCACCTCCCCCGATCGGAACTCCAGTTTGCCGGAACGCGCTACCATCTGCTGGGATTCCCGATGGTTGCCCATGATCCGGCTGACATTCTGCTCGTTGACGAACGCGAAATTCCGCAAGACGAACTGCCCGCGGTCAATGTTCTGGTCGTCGACGGTCTGCAGGACCAGGCTGCCCTCGCCACCCTCGATGTTGGGATAGACGTTCATCAGCCGCAGCAGCGTGCCCAGGTCGTTGAAGGCGACGGACATCACTTTGCCGTCCGGCGTCTGGTTGGTGGTCACCGACACGCTGCGGTTGCCGCCAAGATTCGCCTGCAAATTCACCCGCCTGAGGTCGTTGCCGCGGAGCGCCAGGTCGAGGTTCAGGTTGAACGCCGTGGTCCGGTAGAAGCCGAGAGCGCGCTTGAGTTCGATGTCGGCGACGATGGCGGTATTCACCGCGTTCGCCGTCGGCCCGCCGGTCGAGTCGCCCGAGAGGCTGAAGAACCGTTGCAGCATCGGCTTCAGGTCGAGCTGGTCGCCACGCAAGGTCAGTTGGTAGCCGCCGTCGATGGGCTTCAGGCTCAGCTGCGCATTGTCGCCCTGGGACAGCGCGAAGTGGCTGAACTTCGCCTCCTGCAGCCCCTTCTTGAGGTCCGCCGTGACGCTTCCCTGCAGTGCCACGCTGCCGAAGCCCACATCGATCTGGCTGACCTCGGCCGCCTCGCCGTCGAGCTTGATGGCCGCCCGGGCCGATCCCGCCACCCCCTTGGCCTTGCTGATGCCGAGGTCCTTGATCGTCAGCGCCGCGTTCTCGAGGTCGGCAGCGACCTGGATCGTGCCATCTGGCATGGGCCGCGCCACGACCTTCACCGACCCCGAGAAGAAGTCCGAGGCGTCAAAGCCGAATTTCTTCAGGTCAGCGGCGTCGAAGGATGCGCTGAGCAGCAGCTCGGGAGGCGGTGCATCCTTCTCGAGCTTGCCCTCGATCACCACGTCGGCACCGACCCCGTCGATGGCCGCCTGCCCGGTCACCTTATACCCCGCCTGCGACGCGACGAACGAGAGCTGGCCGTCGCCGATGGTGTGGCCCTGCAGCGGCGCGCTCGAACCGAAATCCTGCACGACGCCGTTGATGGCGTAGTCGAGGCGCTTGTTGGCCCCGGTTGCCTTGTCGTTGACGATGGTCGCGACCAGCGACAGGGACAGGTTGCCGGCGAGCGCGGTGACGTCGACCGGCAACGTCTCCGGCTTGATCATGTCCGGCTGCTGCGTCCTGGCGAGGTCGATCAAGGCGGGGATGCCGCTCGCGACGTCGCCCGAGATCTCGTAGATGACGTCGCTCGGCGCCGCGGGATCGGAACTGATGACGAAAGCGACGTTGGCGAGCCCGATGTCGCCTTTGGCGGTCGGAACGGACGCCCCTGCTGCCGACATGGTGATGTCGGAATCGCGCATCGTGAGCCGCGTCTCGCCAGCGAGCGCGATCGGCTCCATGGTGTCGGTCGGCTTGATCTTCACGCCCTCGCCGACAAGGTCGATGGACATCGAACCCGGCGGCAGTGGCTTGGCCTCCTCGCCGGCGAGGGCGATGGCGCCGATGGGAAAATTGTACCGCATCGACGACTTCTTCAGCTTGCCCGCAACCACGTTCTTGACGAACCAGTTGCGCGAATCCGCGGCCAGCATCGGCGGCCAGACACGCTTCAGGTCGTCCGCCGTGATGCCGTTGCCGGCGATGTCCATTTTGAAACCGATGCCGTCGAGCAGCATGTCCACCCGCCCCTTGGCGGCGATCGTGGCCCCGTCGGGCTTCCTGATCTGGAAGTCATCGATGCCCATCGCGCCGTAGAGCGGGGCGGACCAGGCGGCGAGACTCATCTCGCTGAAGGGCACCTCCGGCGGTCCGAGGTCGGACGTCAGCGAGATGTCGCGCCCGGTGACGGCGATGCTGACGATCGGGCCGTATTGTGGGTCCAGCCCGAGCACGAAGGTGCCGCTGACCACGGCCGTGTTGGGACCGACGCTCACCGTCGTGTCGCCCATGGTGAACTGGCCAGCCACCGGATCCCACCTCACCTCCGCGATGGACGTGGCGATGGGGACGTAACCGCCATCCGGCAGCTTGATGTCCATCCCGGTCATGTCCATGTGGAACAGCCCGTCGGTGACCCTCTTGGTCCCAGTGTCGAAGCCGATGTCCATCGAGACCGACATGGTGCCGACAACCGTCGCCGGCGCTGACTTGTCGCCGATCATCGGCGAGAAGGCGCCTGGATCGAAATTGGTGATTGAAGCCTTGATCCGGGCGACCGGCGTCTCGTTACCCTCCCACTCCACGATGCCGTTCATCACCGTACCGTCGAAGTCGGCGGAGAAGTTGCCTGAAGCCGACGTGGCATCGGGGCTCGGCGCGATCTCGAGGTCGATGTTCCGGAAGGTCCGGAAGACGCCGTAAAGGGCGTCGTTCATGTCGAGCACGCCGTCGCGCACCACCAGCTTCGAAAAGTTGCCCAGCTTGGCCTGCTGGATGATACCGGCGATGCCGTTACCCGCCGCTTCGAGGTTGTAGACCAGCCAGTCATTGTCGGAGCGGATGCCGAGCGCCGGGTTGGGCACCGTCCCCTGCACGTCCATTCCCGTCGCCGAAATGTCGAGTTGCGGGAACTGGTCCTGCCCCTCGATCACCCGCACGGTACGAGTGCCGTCCGGCTCGTTCACGAGCTCGAACTTGGCAAGGCGCGGCCCGAACAGGTCCTGGTTCACCTGCAGGTGCGGACCGACTATCGTCACGGTGGCGCCGGGCTGCCCGACGATGGCGCGGATCGGTGAAAAGCCGACCTCCAGCGCGTCGATGCTGACGGTGCCGCCCGACCTCACGTCGGTGTAGGTGACCGGTGAAAAGCGAATGACGGGCCAGATGAAGCCCTCGAGCGCCAGTGCCATGTCACCGAGCTCCAACTGGCTGCCTTCCGGCATCGAGCTGAGCACGACGTTGCGAACCTGCGCTGACACGAAGGGTAGCGGGATCGGGGTGATGATGAGCACCGCGTAAAGCAGCACCAGCAGTATTACTGGCGCAGCCACAACCGCTGCGGCTATCCTACCCAGGATACGCCATGCCGAGCGCTTGCGGAGCTTGGATCCAGGAGCGGGAGTAGGTTTCACTGCTTTCCGACTTGAGAGCGCCCGGTTTGTCACCCTATCCTAGAATCATCCCGAGCGGCGCTTCACCTGCCCGATGATACCGGCTGGAATATGGCACTAACACCCCTCGGGGCCAGAGTGTTCGGCCTCTTCAGCGCGGATTTGCAATGCCCGTTCCCGCCGTCGGCTCCCTAGCACCCGACTTCGAACTCGTTACCGACGCCTCCGAGAAGTTCCGGCTGAGCCGGCATCGCGGCCGGCCGGTCGTGCTCTACTTCTATCCGCAGGACGACACCGAGGGCTGCACGCTCGAGAACATCGAGTTCACGGACCTGCTGCCGGAGTTCAGGAAGCTGAAGGCGGTCGTGGTCGGCATCTCCCCCGACAGCGTGGAAAAGCACTGCAGTTTTCGCGACAAGTACAACCTGGGCGCGCCGCTCGCCTCCGACCCCGACCACGCCGTCATCGAGGCCTACGGGCTGTGGCAGCTCAAGAAGATGTGGGGCGTCGAGTTCATGGGGGTGAAGCGCGCCACCGTGATCGTCGATGCCGAAGGCAGGGTTGCGGACGTCATTCATGCCACCCGGATCAAGGGACACGCGGCCAAGGTGCTCGAGGCAGTGCGCGCGCTGACAATGCCGGGCAAGGAGCCAGCCCGAAGCCGCCGTAAAGCCTGATACGAGGCCGCTTTCCGGCTTGTTAACCTTAACGGAGCATCATCGGACGTCAGTAGAGTGGCGTACCGGAGTTGCGGTCGTGCGTGTCAAGGCGAGTGCCCAGAGGCCTCCGGCCAAGGTGTTCAGTCGTGCCACCAAGCTGGGGCCGGCTCCGAAGCCGAGGGGACCGGGCATTCGCCCCGCCCTCTTCTACGGCCTGTTCGGGGGCCTGCTTGCCACCAATGCGCTCACCCTCGTCGCCTTCCTGATGGCCCCTGACATCTCAAGGATGATGAACGGGCGGGCCGATGCCGTGGTCACGGCCTATGAGGACCGCATCGCGCAGCTGCGGGTGGAAGTCGACCGCCTCCACTCCCGGCACTTCGCCCAGGCCGGGGACATCAACCTGCAGCTGCAGGAACTGACCCAGCAACAGGAGATGCTGCTGGAGCAGCATCAGTTGGTGAGGCAACTGGCGGAGAAGGCCGCGACACTCGGCATCGACACGGCGTCCCTCCCCCAGCCCGGCAAGGGCGGCGAGGAGGACGTGGCCGCGACGCCGGCGGCCATCGTACCGGAAAGCGACCAGATCGCCGCGGTTAGCGCCGACATGAGCAGAATGATGGACGAAAGCCGCCTGGCGCTCGCCGGATTGGCCGAGACGGCGACCGAGTCGACCGACACCATTCTGGGCGAACTGCGCGGCATCGGCATCCAGCCGAAACTCCCGGAGGGCAGCGCCGAGGCCATGGGCGGGCCATTCCTGCCGGCCATCGATAGCGGAGACGCCGACTCCATCGTCGATGACGCGAACGACGTGTTCCTCGCGCTCGCCCGCTTGCAGGCGGCGAAGACGGCCGTCGATCTCGCGCCGATCCACCGGCCGATGAAAGCTTCGCCGCGGATCAGTTCGGGGTTCGGCAACCGCAGGGACCCGTTCACCGGTGGCCGTGCCTTTCACGCCGGCATCGACTTCCCTGCTCCGACGGGCACCACCGTGAAGAGCGCAGGCCATGGGAAGGTGACGTTCGTCGGCCAGCGTGCCGGCTATGGCAACCTCGTCGAAGTGACGCACGCGCCGGGGCTGGTGACGCGTTACGGGCACCTGAGCGCCTTCCTCGTCAAGGAAGGCCAGGTCGTGGATGCCGGCACGCCCATTGCCAGGGTTGGGTCCACCGGCCGCTCGACCGGGCCGCACCTGCATTTCGAGGTGCGCAGCAAGGACAAGGCGGTCGATCCGGGCAAGTTCCTGGCCGTCGGACGGCGTCTCGCGGAATACGTCAGCGCCTGAGCGCCAGCTTTAAGCCACTGTCATACTGTGGCAAATTGGTCATGCATTTAAGCTGTTGTGGATAGTTGTTCTGGTTTTTCTCAATTGCCGGGTTTAGCGTGCCGTTGCCATGCTGATGACCTCAGACATCCCCACCATGCTGCGGCTTCACCGCGCGATGTTCCTGGCGCGCGAAATCGATCGCGTGGAGCAGGATCTCGTCAAGCAGGGGCTCGCCCATTTCCATGTATCCGGCGCCGGTCACGAGTCGACGGCGCTGGTTGCTGACTACCTGGGCAAACAGGATTGGCTCCACCTCCACTACCGCGACAAGGCGCTGCTGCTGGCGCGCGGCCTGCCGGTGGTCGAGTTCTTCCGCGGGCTGCTCGCGACCGGTCCGTCGCACTCCGCCGGCAGGCAGATGAGTGCGCATTTCTCCGCCCGCAAGCTCAACGTCGCCTCGATGGTCGGCCCGGTGGGCAATAACGCGCTGCACGCGGTGGGCAACGCGCAGGCGGTGAAGTTCCATCCGGATGCGCCGGTGGTGATCTGCTGCGTCGGCGACGGGACCACGCAGCAGGGCGAGTTCCTCGAGGCGGTGGCGGAAGCCGTGCGCACCCAGGCGCCGGTGGTGTTCGTGGTGCAGAACAACCGCTGGTCGATCTCCACGCGGACCCCGGGACAGACCTTCTTCGACCTGCCCGGCGGATCGGCAGACAGCTTCTTCGGGCTCGAAATCCGCCGTGTCGACGGGGTCGACCTCAGCGCCACGCGCGCCGCTTTCGAAGCGGTGGTCACCGAGACCCGCGCCAGCCGCGCGCCGACGTTGCTGCTGATGGACCTCGAGCGGCTCTCGGACCACACCAACGCCGACGACCAGAGCATCTACCGCAGCCCGGATGACATTCGGGCCGCCAGCGTACGCGATCCGCTCGAGGCGATCCGCCAGGCGCTGCGCGAGTCGCAGATGGGCGACACGGCGCTGACGCAGCTGGAAACCCAGTTGATCACCGAGGTGACCGCTGCCGCGAGCGAAGCGCGAGCCGAGCCGGCGCCGCAGTCGGCTGGCACCGCGAAGGCGCCCTACCCTGCGGACTTCGCCACCCGCCGGGAGTATCGCGGCGACGCGACGGCGCCGAGCCTCACCATGCGCGAGGCGCTGAACCGTGTCCTCCGCGACCAGCTGGCGGCCAACCGCGAGGTGACGCTGCTGGGCCAGGACATCGAAGACCCAAAGGGTGACGTGTTCGGCGTAACCCGCGGGCTTTCCACGGCATTTCCGGGCCGGGTGCGAAACGCGGCGCTGTCGGAGTCGACCATTGTCGGCACCTCGATCGGCCGCGCGCTGGCCGGGCAGCGGCCGGTGGCGTTCCTGCAATTCGCCGATTTCCTGCCGCTCGCCTTCAACCAGATCGTCTCCGAACTGGGCTCGATGTACTGGCGCACCGATGGGGCCTGGCAGAGCCCGGTGATCCTGATGATCAGCTGCGGCGGCTACAAGGCGGGACTCGGCCCGTTCCACGCGCAGACCTTCGAGTCGGTGCTGGCGCATGTGCCGGGCATCGACGTGGTGATGCCCTCCTCGGCCGGCGACGCGGCCGGCTTGCTCAATGCCGCCTTCCAGTCGCAGCGGCCGACGGTGTTCCTCTACCCCAAGAGCCTGCTGAACATCGGCGACCGCCGGACGTCCGACGACACGGCGCAGCACTTCGTGGCGCCCGGGCGCGCGCGGACCTTGGCCAGCGGCAACGAGCTGACCGTGGTGACCTGGGGCAACCCGCTGACGCAGAGCCTGCTCGCCAACGAGACATTGACCAAGGCCGGGGCTTCGCTCGACATCATCGACCTCCGCTCGATCTCGCCCTGGGACGAGGACGCGGTGTTGCGGTCAGTCCGCCGGACCGGAAAACTGCTGGTCGTGCATGAGGATAACCACACCGCCGGGTTCGGCGCCGAGGTGATGGCGACGGTGATGGAGAAGGCCGGCGTACCGGTCACCGCCCGGCGCGTCACCCGCGACGACATCCTCGTGCCGTTCCATTTCGAGCGGCAGATCGAGGCGTTACCGTCCTATCGCCGGATCATGGAGGCGGCGGCGGAGCTGCTGAGCTTCGACCTC
>JBQCFF010000184.1:0-3870 GCA_051959485.1 Devosia sp.
TCCTCCTCGCACGGCACCATGATCGACACGACCAGCGCCCGGTCGGGCCAGTTCTTCTTGACCTGCTTGATCTCCTGCAGGTTGAGCTGCAGCGCCCTGTCGGTGATCAGCTCGATGTTGTTGAACCCGATCAGCCGCCGATCGCCCGACCAGATCGCGCCGTAGCGCGGGCCATTGACGTTGACGACGGGCGGACCCTCCTCGCCCAGCGTCTTCCACACCACGCCGCCCCAGCCCGCCTTGAAGGCGCGCTCGACATTGTACGCCTTGTCGGTCGGCGGCGCCGATGCCAGCCAGAACGGGTTGGGCGACTTGATCCCGACGAAGTTGTTGCGGATGTCAGCCATGGCCGGTCTCCAGTTTGGCGTTTCGCGGCGATAGGATTATGTTGTCGGTGCGTGAAGAGGGACGGCCATGAGCGCGGAACTGAGCTATACGATCCAGCTTCGACCTGAGCCCGAAGGGGGCTTTACTGTTCTCGTGCCGGCGTTGCCCGAGATCGTCACGTACGGCATCGATGAGGAAGAGGCGCTGCGCATGGCCCACGAGGCCATCGAACTGGCCCTTGAGGTGCGTCGCGACGAGGGCGAAGAGATTCCTGCCGATATCGTACCGCTGACGCGCACCATCAGCATCGCCGCGTGAAGTGGCGGCCCGCCGGCTCAACGGCGTGAGCGGCAAGGCCGTATTGCGCGCCCTCGAGCGTGCCGGCTTTAGGGTAGAGCGGGTGACCGGCAGCCACCACGTGCTGCGCAAACCCGGAGTACCGGGGTCCAAGGTCATTCTGCCGCTGCACGGGGCAAGCGATATCCCGCCCGGAACGCTCCGCAGCATCATCAGCCAGTCGGGCCTCACCGTCGAAGAGTTCATGGCGCTGCTGTAAGCCATCGGTTGATGCTCTCGGCGGCGTCGCGCCCCTCGGCCACCGCGGTCACGGTCAGGTCGTCGCCGCCCGAAGCGCAGTCGCCGCCGGCCCAGACCCCGTCCACCGACGTGCGGCCTTCGCCGTCGACTTCGATCTTGCCGCCGGCCAGCACCACGCCGTCGCCGTCCGAGGCGAACGTCTGGCCGATCGCCTTCATCACCTGGTCGCACTCGATCAGCACCGTCTCGCCGGTGCCGACCAGCCGGCCGTCCACCATCGCGGTGTATTCGAGCTCGATGCCGGCCACCTTGCCGTACTGCACCACCACGCGCTTCGGGGCCATCCAGTGCCGGATCGTCACGCCCTTCGACGCCGCGAGGTCCTGCTCGAACTCCGAGGCGTTCATGCTCTCCTTGCCGCGCCGATACACCATCGTCACCTGCTCGGCCCCGAGCAGCTTCGACTGGATCGCCGCGTCGATGGCCGTCATGCCGCCGCCGATCACCACCACGCGGCGGCCGACCGGCAGGTTGGCGAGGTCGGTCGCCTGCCTGAGCTCAGCGATGAAATCGACCGCGTTCACCACGCCCTGGGCCGTCTCGCCTTCGGCGCGCAACGCGTTGACGCCGCCCAGCCCCATGCCGAGAAACACCGCGTCATACTGCTCGCGCAGTTCCGCCAGGGTGAAATCCTGCCCCAGCGCCTTGCCGTTGACGATCGAGATACCGCCGATCGCCGTCACGTACTCGACCTCGGCCTGGGCGAAGCCGCCCGGCGTCTTGTAGCTGGCGATGCCGTATTCGTTGAGCCCGCCGGCCTTGGGCCTCGCGTCGAACACCACCACGTCGTGGCCGTGCATCGCCAGCCGGTGCGCCGCCGCCAGTCCGGCCGGCCCGGCACCCACCACCGCCACGCGCTTGCCGGTCTCCGGTCCGCGCGCGAAGAACTGCCGGCCCTCGGCCATGGCGACGTCGGTGGCATAGCGCTGCAGGTGGCCGATCTTCACCGGCTTGCCCTCGGCTTCCATGCGCACGCAGGCTTCCTCGCAGAGCTGCTCGGTGGGGCAGACGCGGGCGCACATGCCGCCAAGGATGTTCTGCTCGAAGATCGTCTCCGCCGCGCCCAGCGGGTTGTCGGTCGAAATCTCGCGGATGAACATCGGGATGTCGATGGAGGTCGGGCAGGCCTGCATGCATGGCGCATCGAAGCAGAAATAGCAGCGGTCGGCTTCGACGAACGCCTCGTGCCGGTCCAGCGCCGGATGAAGATCCGAGAAATTCCGCGCGTAGTCGGCCGGCGTCAGCCGCCCCGCCGCGATCCCGTCCTTGAGCAACCCCTCGCCCATCGGCACCCTCTCCCTTGGAACCGTTCCAGATCGAGGACGCTAAACCCGCTCAGAAATTTTATCAACTGGTCAAAATTGGTCAGGAACTTGCCACATTTGCGCCGCCCTCGGCCCGCGTGAGCCGGCGAGAGCGGAGCATGGCATGCTCAAAACCGAAAAAAACGTCGCACCTGTGGAACCTTCCCGCGGCACCTGCGATCCAGTTGATTCAACTCACAAAAATCGCCTTGACAGCAACCCGGGGCAGCGTGGCCGATTCGCAACAAAGTTGCTCGAATAGACCGCGTTCATATTCGGTTCATATTGTCGCCACAGCGCTAAAGCCTTTTCCCGCCGTCGTAAACGTGCGTGAGTATCTGAAGGTTGAGTAAGAAAATCGTTGTGGCCGCCGCGCTGGTGACGGGTCTGTTTGCATTCATCCCCGCCGCCAGTGCAGCTGACCAGTGCGGTGGAGCCTCGTGGTATGGGCCCGGGTTCCACGGCAAGAAGACGGCTTCCGGTCAGAAGTTCAACGAGAACGCCATGACCGCCGCCCACAGGACACTCCCATTCGGTACGAAGGTGCAGGTAACCGACCAGCGTACCGGGAAGTCTATCAATGTAACGATCAACGACCGCGGCCCGTTCCATGGCGCCCGCATCATCGATCTGAGCAAGGCGGCCGCCGCCAAGCTCGGCACCAAGAACGCCGGTGTCGGCAAGGTGTGCCTGACCCGCGTCTGACACGGGCCGAGATCACAAGATCAGGGGCTGCCTGCCCGACAGGCGGCCCCTTTCTTTTTCGTCTCTGGCTCAGCCGTCGTTGGCGGCGTTGAGCTCCTTGGGCGTCAGTCCGTCGCCCTCGGGATCGAGCGGGGAGACGGCCACCGCCGGCTCGCTTCCGGTCAGCGCCTCGACCGCCAGGGCCAATTGCTCGAAATCGAGGTCGTCGACGCGCAGCACGCCCTGCTGGCGCGCCGCCCGCGCCAGGGCGCTGGCGATGATGTCGATGCGCGAGGTGTCCATGGCTGAAATCCTGCTCTGCCGCGACCGGTTGCTGCAGGGGCAACGCAGCGGACGCCGCACTGGTTTCAGCCCTGCGCGGCCATCTCCCTGAGGGCCGCCACGAACTTCGCCACGCCGTCCGCGAGGCTGCCCGAATTGTCGATCGTCACCGCGTCGACGCCGGCGGGGATCGCCGCCCCCTCGCGGCTGAGCCGAGCCACGACCTCGTCCGCGCTTTCCCGGCCGCGGCCCGCCAGCCGTTCCGCCCGGACCTCCGGGCGCGCCGTGACCAGCAGCACCCGGCAGCGCGGGTATTTCTGCAGCGCCAGTTCGATCACCTTGCGCGAGGTGTTCACCACCACCACGCGGCCATCGCGCATCGCCGCCTCGATCGCCACCGGCACGCCGTAGCAGAGCCCATGCGCTTCCCAGTCGAGCGCGAAGGCGCCGCGCTGCTGCTCCAGCGCAAAGCCGGTGCGGTCGAGGCTGTCATGATCCTCGAGCTCCGCCATTGCCGCGCGCGTCACCACCCGGCGCGCGAACACGAAGCGCGGATCGTCGGCGAGCGCTGCCCGCGCCGCGCCGAGCAGCGTATCCTTGCCGGCCCCCGACGGCCCGACGACCAGCGCGAGCGCCCCCTCGACCATCAGCTGACCCGCTGCCCCTGCCGCCACAC
>JBQCFF010000185.1:0-4054 GCA_051959485.1 Devosia sp.
GGACACCGTGGCGGTTACCGCCGTACTCGATGAAGGCCGCCTGGAGCGAGGGCTCCACGCGCGTCACCTTTGCAAGGTAGATGTTTCCCCTCAATTGCCGCCGGGTGGCGGATTCGAAGTCGAATTCCTCGAGTCTGTTACCGCTGGTAACGACGATCCGTGTCTCTTCCGGGTGGATGCCATCCACCAGCATTCTCTTGGTAGCCATAAAGGAGTACTCCGCGCCTTCGCGCGCCGACACTGAACGACCGGCAAGCCGGTCCCCCTGTCGTGGCGTCTCGCGAGGCGAATGGTTTTAGGAAAGTGGCGTTCAAAACGCCGGAACGAACAGCGGCGCGCGCGCCGCTGCGATAATGGAGAGCGAGGGCCGGGGGGCGATCGATGACAAAAGCGCAACCGCTATTCGGGATCGCGTCACTTTTTGTCCGCCCGGTGGCCATCAGACCTCTTCCCTGAGAACAGACCAACATTCGGCTGTCTGTCCTTCGACCCCGAGGGGCCGAAATTCCATCAATGAGGCGCCAAATGTGCCGCACTTGCCGACCGGTGCACCTGAGGTGCGTATCGGTCCGCCGCTGCCGAACCGCCCGGCCAGCAGCACACGAGGCGCTACTCGGGCATATGGTGGCGGCAGCAGGCCGCCTCAAGAAGGCTTTAGGGATGTTGCCGCAAATTGGCAACAGGAAACTCAAAACCCGCGCTCGCGCGCCATTTCCCACGGGTCCCAGATGTTGCACAATGCCCGCCCGGTCCGTAACGCCGCAGAATCGCCGGAGTACTCTGGCGTCCTGCTGCGGTTCTTGTGGGAGCAGTTCGGTTTGTCGATTTCTGGTCGTTCCGGTGGCCTCGCCGCCGGATTTGTCGGCGTTTGCGCCGCCCTCTTGTTCGTCGCACTGGCAGCCCTGCTACCCGCTCCCGCATTGGCGCAGGTCGAATCACCGGAAGACTATCCCGACGTCGTGGATGCGCGCGTCACCACGACGCCCGACCGCGCCCGCCTGATCATCGATCTCGACGGGCCGACGGAGTTCGCCATCGTCTCGCTTGCCAATCCGAACCGCATTGCCGTCGATGTGAAGGCGTTCCAGCTCAAGATCCTCGCCCCAGCGGATGTCGCGGGCAAGGGGATCGTCTCGGGCTTCAAGATCGAGATGGCGGAGAAGGGCAGGGCGCGCACGACACTCGAGCTGTCGCAGCCGGCACAGGTGCAGCAGGCCTATTTTCTCGATGCCGTGGTCGATCAGCCGGCGCGTCTCGTCGTCGACCTCATCACCGACACGCCGGATAGCTTCGCCAAGAAGGTGGCGGCGGACCTCGCGGCTTCGCTGGCCAACCAGGGAGCGGCTCCCCCGACGCCTTCCACCGACCCGGGAACCCACGGCAAGCTGGCCGGCAACCGTCCGCTCGTGGTGATCGATCCGGGCCATGGCGGCGTCGACAACGGGGCCAGCACCCCCAACGGCGTGCACGAGAAGAACATCACCCTCACCTTCGCGCAGGCGCTGCAGAAGGTGCTCATCGATTCCGGGCGCTTCGACGTGGCGCTGACGCGCGAGGACGATTCCTACCTCACCCTAAACCAGCGGGTGGACCTCGCCCGGCAGAACAAGGCCGACCTTTTCATCTCGCTGCATGCCGACAGCTTCCAGCAGCCCGAGATCCGCGGCGCCAGCGTCTACACCCGCGACGAGAACGCCACGGACGTCCTGGACAAGGTGCTGGCCGACGGCGAGAACCGCTACGATATCGTCGCCGGTTTCGCGCTCCCCGCATCGACGCCGGCGGTGATGGACATCCTCGTCGACCTGATGCGCCGCGAGATGCGCAAGAGCTCCTATCTCGCCGCGCAGGCGATCATCCGCCAGCTTGAACCTAGCGTGACCCTGCGGCGTTTCCCCGTCAGGCAGGCCGATTTCTTCGTCCTGCAGGCACCGGATGTCCCCTCTGTGCTCGTCGAACTCGGTTTCCTGTCCAACGCCTCCGACATCGCCAACCTGCAGAAGAACGACTGGCGGGACCGGACGGTCGATGCGCTGGCGCGGGGCATCGCCGAATATTTCGACGGCACGCAAAAGTCAGTTGCCACGCAGTGATGCTTCTGCGACGAGCGCGCCACTGTTGCTCTCAAGGTATTGAAAAGCTGCGCTTGTCCACATTTCCGCCCCTGTCTGCTATGATTCCACGCTGCTTCGACGGCGATCGGGGCTGGCCGGCGGTGCTGTATCCGAGGTTCTCTATCTGATGCTCAGACTGTTAGGCTGGCTGTTCGGCTTCGGCGTCTTCTGTCTACTGGGCGCGGTTGCGGCAGGCGCCATCTATCTCAACCAGCTGAATGCCGACCTGCCGGACTATACGGTGCTGAAGGACTACCAGCCGCCGGTGACGACGCGCGTCCATGCTGCGGACGGCACGCTGCTCGCCGAATATGCGAGGGAACGCCGGCTGTTCCAGCCGATCGAGACGATCCCGGCGCTGGTCATCAACGCCTTCATCTCGGCCGAGGACAAGGACTTCTACAGCCACAACGGTCTCGCCGTGGACGGCATCGTCCGCGCGCTGCGCGACAACGTGATGGCGCGGATCGACGGCAACAACGCCATCCAGGGCGGCGGCTCAACTATTACGCAGCAGGTGGCCAAAAACTTCCTGCTCACCTCCGAGCAGACCTGGGACCGCAAGATCCAGGAGGCGATCCTGGCGCTCAGGATCGAGTCGACCTTCTCCAAGGACAAGATCCTCGAGCTCTACCTCAACGAGATCTTCCTCGGGCTCAACTCCTACGGCGTCGCGGCTGCCGCGCTCAATTACTTCGACAAGGCCCTCTACGAGCTAACGCCGAGCGAGGCGGCCTACCTCGCCGCGCTGCCCAAGGGCCCGAACAACTATCACCCGTTCCGCCGCGCCAAGCAGGCGGTCGAGCGCCGCAACTGGGTCCTCGATCGCATGGCCGAGAACCGCTACCTCACGGCCGAGGAGGTCGCCGAGGCCAAGAAGGAGCCGCTGAACGTCAAGCCGCGAACCTCCGGCAGCCAGCTCTATTCGGCCGAGTATTTCACCGAGGAAGTGCGCCGCCAGCTCGGCAAGCTCTATGGCGAGGCCGAGCTCTATGGCGGCGGCCTCTCGGTGCGCACCACGCTTGATCCCAAGCTGCAGGAATATGCCCGCAAGGCCCTGATGGATGGCCTCATCCGCTACGACCAGAACTAGGGCTTCCGCGGCCCGGTCGCGACCGTCGACATCTCGGGCGACTGGGGCGAGGCGGTGAACGCCGTCAAGCCGCTGAGCGACGTGCCGGAGTGGACCCTTGCCGTGGTGCTGGAGATCGGCGCCAACGAGGCGACGATCGGGCTGCGCCCGGCCAATGACGTCGACGGCAAGATCCTTGCCGACCGCGTCACCGGCACGCTGGCGGGCCCCGACATCAAGTGGGTGAGCAAGAAGCTCGGCACCATCCTGAAGGCCGGCGACGTGGTCTACGTCTCCGGCGTCAAGGATAAGCCCGGCAGTTATACGCTGGAGCAGGTGCCCGAGCTCGAGGGCGCGCTGGTGGCGATGGACCCGCGGACCGGGCGCGTGCTGGCGCTGGTCGGGGGGTTCTCGTTCGCCGAATCCGAGTTCAACCGCGCCACCCAGGCGCTGCGCCAGCCCGGCTCCTCGTTCAAGCCGATCGTCTATTCCGCGGCGCTCGACAACGGCTACACGCCAGCCTCCGTCGTGCTGGACGCGCCCATCGAGATCGTCATGGCGGACGGTTCGGTGTGGCGGCCGGAGAACTATGCCCAGCAGTTCTACGGCCCGCAGACCCTGCGCCGCGGCATCGAGCGCAGCCGGAACGTCATGACCGTGCGGCTCGCCAAGGATCTCGGCATGCCGCTGATCTCCGACTACGCCAAGATGTTCGGCATCTATGACAGCCTCAATCCGGTGCTCGCCATGGCGCTCGGGGCCGGCGAGACCACCGACATGCGGATGACCGCGGCCTATGCCACCATCGCCAATGGCGGGCGGAAGATCGTGCCGACGCTGATCGACCGCATCCAGGACCGCTACGGCA
>JBQCFF010000186.1:0-5668 GCA_051959485.1 Devosia sp.
TGGGCCGGTTCGCCGGTCAAGCCGCTGCAGACGCGGGGAGGGCTCGATGCGGAGCGCTCCAGGGGGCAAGGCTGCCACGCATGAGGCGGCCGGGAGAGGTGGCGAGTGTGGGTCGATGCCCCGTCGCCGGCCGCCCACGCCCTTCGCGATGCGGCACGGGATGCACCCGGGTTGCGGTACCATAAGCCCAAAACCCCGGTCGGCCGGCGAGGCGCGAGCCTCACAAATCTGCGGACTACCCGCGCGAGGAGCACGCCTCGCCGGCCCCGCTTCACTGCTCACCATCCCGAGGCCCGGAAGGCCGGCGGGGGTGTCCGTTCGCCTGGAGGTTGACGCGTCGTGCCCGTACCGCCCCCTCCACCGCCTCCGGCGGTCCCCCTCCCCCGCTTCGCAGGGGAGGATCCCTGCCGTCCACCGCCGATGCGACGCGCCTTCCTCTCCCGCTTGCGGGGGACGGGGACCATCCGAAGGATGGTGAAGGGGCGGTCAGAGGCGCCGCGCTCCCCTTGATCCTCCACCGCGAAGCGGGGGAGGGGGACCAGCCGCAGGCTGGTGGAGGGGGCGGTACCGGCACCGCGGCTCAGGCACTACCTGACCGCACCATCGACCAAACACCCTCCACCCCTTGTCACTCCCACCCACCAAGGCTAGAACATACCAAGAACACACCGGAGGAGTCCCCATGCCGCAGCGCTACGCCCTCGATTACCTCGAACTCCCCGCCACCGACGGATCGGCGATGCGGCAGTTCTTTGCCGACGCGTTCGGCTGGTCGCACACGCCCTACGGGCCCGACTATGCCGAGGTGCATGGCGGCCTCGCCTTCGGGGTCGACTCGAGCGACCGCCGGGTCGCTGTGCCGATGCCGGTGATCCGCGCCGCGGACCTCGAGCAGGCCGAGCGCGAGGTCGTCGCGGCCGGTGGCACCATCCTCGTTCCGGCCTACGATTTCCCCGGTGGTCGCCGCTTCCACTTCCGCGCTCCGGGCGGAGTGGAGTTCGCCGTCTACGTGCAGAAGCCCTGAGCTGTTCCACGAGGTACCGGGGGAGAGCAAGCATGGCAGCGGGTGAGGCGAACAGGGCCCATTCATCACCGCCCGTCCCGATTCCTGGCTGCCGGGGCGCAACTTTTGCGTGCGACGCAGGGTTCCTTCCGACAACAACCGGAGGCGGACATGCAGCACGGAATCGACGCGGGCATGCAGCAATGCATCGACAATTGTCTCGCCTGCTACCAGACGTGCCTCTCCACCGCGATGGGGCACTGCCTCAGTCTGGGCGGGGCGCATGTCGAGAAAGAGCACTTCACGCTGATGATCGCCTGCACCGAAATCTGCCGGGTGGCGGCGCATTTCATGCTGATCGGCTCGCCCGCCCACAAGGCGATGTGTGCCCAGTGTGCGGAAATCTGCGAGAACTGCGCCGCCGATTGCGAGCGGCTGGGCGACATGGACGAGTGCGTCGCGGCCTGCCGCCGCTGTGCGGAGAGCTGCCGCGCCATGGCCGCCTGACCGGCTTGCGGGCTGCGATGGCGGGAGTACTCTGCCCGCCATCATGAGCACCAGCGCCGTTTCCGCCGAAACCGCATTCGTTCCCGCCGACCGGCGCATCTACGTGCTGGTGGCGGCAATCCTCGCCTCCTCGATGGGCTTCATCGACGGCTCGGTGCTGGCCATCGCCACCCCGGCCATTCGGGCCGATCTCGGGGCCACGCTGGCCGACGTCCAGTGGGTATCGAACGCCTACATGCTGTTCCTCTCCTCGCTGCTGCTGATCGGCGGCGCGGCCGGCGACCGCTTCGGGCTGCGCAACGTCTTCAGCCTCGGCATCGTGCTCTTCGTCCTCGCCTCGCTGGTCTGTGCCATGGCGCCGACGGCCGGATTCCTCATCGGCGCGCGCGCCGTGCAGGGCCTCGGGGCCGCGCTGATGGTGCCAGGCAGCCTCGCCATCATCGCCAAGGCGTATCCGCGCGAGCAGCGGGGCAAGGCGATCGGCCTCTGGTCGTCGTTCTCCTCGCTCACCATGATCCTCGGCCCCGTTATCGGCGGCTTCGTCCTCACCACGCTGGGCGACTGGAGCTGGCGGCTGGTGTTCGCCATCAACCTGCCGCTGGGCGGCATCGCGCTGGCCCTGCTGTGGCTTCGGGTGCCGGC
Source organism: Devosia sp. (assembly GCA_051959485.1). Classification (GTDB taxonomy): domain Bacteria; phylum Pseudomonadota; class Alphaproteobacteria; order Rhizobiales; family Devosiaceae; genus Devosia_A. The sequence continues at coordinate 2,153 of JBQCFF010000186.1, forward strand.
CGACGCGCCCGATCGCAGCCATCCGATCGATTTCGTCGGCGGCGCGCTGGTCACGGCGGGATTGTTGCTCGTCGCCTTTGGATTGACGGGGGACGAGTCGGGTGCGCCGATCATCAGTCACGTGACGATCTACACCGGCATCGGCCTCGTCCTGCTCGTCGGCTTCCTCTTCTGGGAAGCGCGGGCCGCCCATCCGATGCTGCCGCTGCACCATTTTCGCCGCGCGCAATTCTCGGGCGCCCAGGGGCTCACCTTCGCCCTTTATTTCGCGCTCTCCGCCATCAGCTTCTTCCTGCCGATGTCGCTGATCGGCGGCTGGGGCGTGTCGGCGGCCGAGGTGTCGCTCCTGTTCCTGCCGATGGGCATCCTGCTCACCGTGCTCTCGCCCTTCGCGGGGCAGCTGTCGGATCGGTTCGGACCCGCGCCCATGATCGCCGGCGGCGCGACGCTCGTCGCCATCGCCTTCGCGCTGATGGGGCTGCTGGCGCCGCTGGGGAACATCTGGCTCGCCGTGCTGCCCTGCACCGTGCTGCTCGGGCTGGGGATGAGCGGCGTCGTCTCGCCGCTGTCGACCGCAGTGATGACCTCGGTCGAGGACCGCGACACCGGCCTCGCGTCGGGCGTCAACAATGCGGTCGCCCGCGTCGCCGGCCTGCTCGCGGTGGCCCTGATGGGCGGCGTGGCGGCGTTCGTGTTCGACCGCGCCCTCGGGGTGAGCGCCGAGCTGCCGCTGTTCTTCGGCCTGCAGCCCGAAGCGCCGCTGCCGGCCGAGACGGAGATGGTGCGGATCGCCGCGAACAATGCCGCCTTCGCCGCCATCGCCTACTCGAACGCCGCGCTGGCGCTCGTCTCGGCCGCCATCGCCTGGTTCACGCAGGAGCGGAAGGGCAGGGCGCGGCCTAGTCGGCCGAGGCGACCGTCATCGGCGCCGCATCACGCCGCATCAGATCGCGGATCTGAGCGATCGTCTGCTTGAACGAGCCCTCGTACTGGGCGCTCAGCGACTTGTCGCGCGGCAGCTTCACGCTCAGCGGGTCGACGAAGCGGCCGTTGACCTTGATCTCGAAGTGCAGGTGCGGGCCGGTGGAGTTGCCGGTCGAGCCGACATAGCCGATGAGCTGGCCCTGCTTCACCTTCACCCCGGGCTTGATGCCGGGGGCGAACTTGCTCTGGTGCCCGTAGCCGGTCTCGAAGCCGTTCACGTGCTTGATCTCGGTGTAGCGGCCGTAGCCCGATACCCACTGCGCCTTCTCGATCACCCCGTCGCCCGCCGCATAGATCGGCGTGCCGGTCCGGCTCGCGAGGTCGACGCCGGTATGCAGCCGCCGCGTCTTGAAGATCGGGTGCACGCGATTGCCGAAGCGGCTCGCCAGCCGCCCGCCGCCCTGCAGCGGCCGCCGCGTCAGGAAGCGCTTGCCGGTTTCGCCGTCGGGGTCGAAGAAATCCACCGTGCCGTCATTGGTGCGGAAGCGGAACAGCTCGCGCGTCGACGTGCCCAGGTGCAGCGCCACGTAGAGCAGGTCCTGGTGTCCCTCGGCGTCCTTCTCGGTCTCGAGGATTTCGATCGAGTCGCCGGCCGAGATTTTCTTGGTCAGGTCCACGTCGTAGGCGAACATCGCCACGATGCGCGAGGTCACCGCGTCGTCGATGTCGTGCTTGCGCGCCGTCTCCCAGATCGACCGGTAGACCGAGGGCAGGTTGTTGACGTTGATTTCCTCGGTGTCTTCCTCGGGGAAGGCAATGTCCGGCGGCGCCAGCCCGAGCACGTAGTTGCCCCGGTCGGTGAGGGCGGCCGTCGCGGCGTGGCGGATCTCGCCACTTCGCGGGTCGGGGAAATAGATGCTGAGCCGGTGCGGGATCAGCGTCTCCGAAGTGCGCGACGGTCCCATCAGGATGCGCAGGCGCGCGCCTGCCGGCATGTTGGCGGCGTTGAGCACGTTCTTCAGCGTGGTCGCGACCATCTGGTAGGTCTGCTCGTCGAAGCCGTTCTTGAGCAGCGTGTCGCGCAGCGGGCCGTTGTCGCGCACGGTGACCACGCGCTCCGACCGGCCGAGCCCGGCGGCGTCGGCCGAAGTGGTCTTGGGCATGACGGTGACGTTCTCGGCGATGCCGGAGACGCCGCCGCCCGAAACCACGCCGAGGTCGCGAACGCCGGTGCCCGGGTCGGCATAGGCCAATGCGACGCCGGCCCCGGCGTCACCGCTGCCACCGTCGCCGAACACGCTTTCCACCGACTGGCGCACGAAGTCGGCGGCGCTCTTGTCGGAGATGGCCCGGGCCGGCACGAAGCTCACGGGCAGGGCGGCAGTGCGAATCTGCACCTCGCCTTCCACGTCGGTGCCGTAAATGTCGGGGTTGGCGTCCTCGGCGGTCGCCGTGATCGGCTGGCCGGCATCGATCAGCGCCACCGGGTCGTAGTCGGGAATATCCTCGGACAGGGAGGTTGCCGCCGTGGCGAGCGTCGCCTTCACCCGCACGAAGGGCTGCTTCTTGATGATCGCGCGGCCGTCGACGTCGGTGCGGATCGAGGCCTCGACCACCTCGAGCTCGGACTTGGTCTTGGCGACCGGCCGGACGCGGTCGCCCTTCACCTGCGAGGCCGCCACCGTATCGTCGGCGGGACGGGTGATCAGCTGCAGTGCCTCGTAGGCGGTGGAGAAGGTGTCCTGCCCCTCGAACGAGACGAAGAGCGCCGCGCCCATCAGCAGCACCGAGGTCAGCCCGGTCATCACCGTGCCGGTGAGCCAGGCGAAGCTCAGCTCGCGGCCATGCGGAATCTCGCCGTCGGTCGATTGCACGGTCAGCGCCGGAGCGTCCTCGAAGCCGCTCGTGCGCAGAAGCGCGACAGTGCGATTGCGCTGCGTTGCGTTCAAACTGGTCTGCCTACCCGCCTTGGCCCTTGTCCGGAAAAGCAATGCATCCGCTTGGCGCGCGACGCAACACTTCCAATCCGGCGTGTGCACTGGTGTGGGGGCAATGCGGCAAAACTAGGCCGATTGCCGGCAACCCCGGCGGTTTGCCGGAAGTGGTGGGGTGCCCGCAACAGACGGGGGATGCATCCGGGGCGGGAAGGGTCAGGAGAGTTATCCACAGGTCGCCCGCGCCGCCGCTCCCCCTTGAAAAGGCGGGCGGGGGGTACCAGATCACAGCACTCGCGCGCGTGCTATATACGCTCCGTGTCGGGGGTGACGACGGCCGGCCGGGCGGGAGCGAAAAGATGTCGTTTTCGTCATTTTGGCGGTTGACGCCAAAATGGGTCGGCCATATAACCCGCCCATCGCTGAAGACCGCGGCGCCGCAAGACGCCAACGACGACGCAAGCCACTGAAAAAGCTGAGAAATCTGCAATCGCAGGCTTCGAGGCAGGCTAGCGGGCAGCGATCCTGACAGGGCAGCCTTACTGCCGGGCAACCGGAGGGTGGGTTCTGTTCTGAAGAATTCGAAGGCCTGGCCTTCACCGACGCCGATGACGAAAGTCGCCCCCGGGGTCAGCTCTTTGACATTGTGAAGATGGAA
>JBQCFF010000187.1:0-8546 GCA_051959485.1 Devosia sp.
GCGCCCTTGGGGAAGGTCAGCTTGATCGCCGCCTTGTAGCTCTCGCCGGTGCAGATGATGCCGTCCTTGTTCCAGACCGGGTTCTCCCACTTCCACTCCTCGACCACATCGGGAAGGGCCTGCTTGACCAGCGCGCGCACCCGGGCGAGGGTTTCGCCGCGCCAGCCGCCCAGTTCGCTTATCCGGTTGTCGATCTGTCGTTCTGCTTCACCCACTGGATAACTCCCTACATCTTCACGCCGGGCAGCCGGCTTGCCTGCTTGATCCAATCCCGGAACTGCGCCTCGTCGAGGGCATCGTCCTCGTAGATATCGAGGTAACGCACCTCCGCCTGCTTCGAGGTCCCGGGCGGCATCGGCTCCAGCCTCGCGCCGGTGTTGAAGCTCACCTTGATGTAGCGATCGAAGCAGTGGAAGCCGACGAAGTAGTGGTCGAGCTCCATGCCGTAGAGCGGCGTGTTCCACTTCACGGCCTTCATCACGCCCGGCGCCGCCTCGGTGATCAGCGCGTCGAGGCGCTGGCCCATCGCGTTCTTCCACCCCGGCATGGCGGCGATGAACCACTGCACCGGCTCCTCGCCGTAGCCAAGCGGCGCCTGTGGATTGCCGCCCGACAGGTAAACAACCTCGCGGGGCGCCACCCAAGGCGTATCGAGGCCCGGCCGTCCCGCCGCTTTCCTGGCCATCCGTTCAGCCCCCTACCCGACCGGCGCGCCGGCGCTGCAGGTAGGGCAGCGCGAACAGGTAGAGGCCGGTGGCCAGCAGCAGGAAGAGCGGGACCAGCGGGATGTAGGACACCCAGACGATCGGCTCGGCCTGCGCCAGGGCGATGGTAGTGATGATGATGGTCGCGACGAACACGATCGACGTCCACCGGTGAAACTGCCTGATCCACTTGCTCATTGATCCATCCTGCGCAAAACGCTTTCGAGGTCGTCGAAGCGGCTTTTCCAGAAGCCGGTCATCTCGTCGGTCCAGTCGAGCAGCGGGCGCAATGCCTTGACCTGCGCCGAATAGCGCGTTTCCCGCCCCTCGTGCCGGCCCGCTACCAGCCCGGCGTCCCGGAGCACGGCGAGGTGCCTCGAGACCACCGGCTGCGACACGCCGGCAGTGGCCGTCAGCGCCGCGACGGTGAGCTCACCCTCCCGGCACAGCCGCTCGAACAGCCCACGCCGCGTGGGGTCGGAAAGCGACCTGAACAATGCATCCGGGGCGACGGCCGTCACAATCCATACCTCTTCGGCTATGGGTTAATTCATAGCTTTACGGGTATGGATGTCAACCGGATTTTTCGGGAAGGTCTTTTGGCTGCCTGCGCGACGCAGAAAGCAGCATAAGCGGGACCGGAGGCGCGGGGATAAGTCCCGCGCCTCCTGGCCGTTTCAGACGATGCCGTACTGGCTGTGGCTCAGGGCGCGCTCGATGCCGCGCAGCTCGGCGAGGCCCTTGAGGCGGCCGATGGTCGGATAGCCGGGCTGGGCGCGGCGCTGCAGGTCGTCGAGGATGTCCTGCCCGTGGTCGGGGCGCATCGGAATCTGGTGGTCCTTGCGGCCCAGCTGGCGCCGACGCGACTCCTCCGTGAGGATCGCCGCGATCAGCGCCACCATGTCGGTGTCACCCTCGAGGTGCTCGGCTTCGTAGAACGAGCCGGCGATCTCCTTGCCGTCGCGCTTGACGTTGCGGAGGTGCAGGAAGTGCACCTTGGCACCGAACTCTCCCATGATCGCCGGCAGCTCGTTGTCCGGCCGCGAGCCGAGCGAACCCGAGCAGAGCGTCATGCCGTTGGCCTGGCTGTCCACCGCGCCGAGGACCTTCCGGTAGTCGGACGCCGTCGACATGATGCGCGGCAGGCCGAGCAGCGGGAACGGCGGATCGTCGGGGTGGCAGCACAGGCGCACGCCGAGCTCTTCCGCCACCGGGACGATTTCCGACAGGAAGTCGACGAAGTGCTGCCGCAGCTGGTCCGGCGAGATGTGGCCGTATTCCTCGAGGTGTGCCCGCACATCCTCGAGCGTCATGCTCTCGGTCGAACCCGGCAGGCCCATGGTCACGTTGCGGGCGAGCTGCCGCTGCCGGCCCTCGTCCATGCGGGAGAACCGCCGGGCCGCCTCGTCCACCACCTCGGCGGAGAAATCGTGCACGGCGCCGGGCCGCTGCAGGACGTGGATATCGAAGGCGGCGAAATCGTTGATGTCGAAGCGCATGCAGGTGCCGCCGTGGCTCACCTGGTAGCGCAGGTCGGTGCGGGTCCAGTCGATCACCGGCATGAAGTTGTAGCAGACCACCTCAAGCCCGGCCTTCGCGACGTTGCGCAGGCTCTGCTTGTAGTTCTCGACGTGCTGCCGCCAGTCGCCCTTCTGCTTCTTGATGTCCTCGCTGACCGGCAGGCTCTCGATCACCTCCCACTCGAGGCCGGACGACGCACCGTCGGAGCGCACCCGAATTTCGCCCTGCCGCTTCGCGATTTCCTCAGGCGACCAGACCACGCCGTTGGGGACGTGATGCAGGGCGGTGACCACGCCGTGCGCACCCGCCTGCACGATGTCGTCGATCTTGGCCAGATCCTTGGGCCCGAACCATCGCCAGGTGTGCCGCATCTTCTCCTCCCGAGTGCCGCGTATCGCGCGGTGCTAGTGGTCGGCCCCAGACCTGTCAACTCGGCAAGCGGGCGAGCCACTCGGAATACTCTCCTTCATGCGTCCCGGCGGCGTTCTCCATCCCCGGTTTGGTCAGCCAGCCACGCCGGGGCGGGATGTAGGAGTAGATGCGCCGCTCCGGCCCCTCGCGCCAGTTGACGTTCACTGCGGCGTATTTCGGGAAGAACTCGAGGTCGTGGTATGGCAGGTGGTCGTGTATCCACCAGGCCAGCGCCTCCCAGCGCCCGGTTGCCTCGTAATAGGGGATCAGGGCGTGCACGATGATGCAGGCGGTGGCGCCCATGCGGCCTGCGGCGTCACGTTCGTCCCAGATGTGACCGGCATAGTTCGCCTCGTTGCGGGCGCAGTTCAGGTTGTTCCGGTTGCCGAACTCGTTGACCGCCTTCGAACGGTACGAGGAGCGAACGGAGATGCGGCCGAACCGCGCCAGCAGCGGCTCCAGCAGTTCCTCGCAGAGCTTCCTGCCCGCGGCGACCGCCAGGTCAGGGTCCTCGGGGATGTTGGGGATGGAGTAGAACTGCGAGATTTCCGAGTGGAGGAAATCGCGCAGGAAGAAGTTGGGGCTGAGACGAACCCGGCCGAGTTCCTCCAGCGCCTTCATGCTGCCAGGCTTGCGCATCTTCTGCTCCGATCGTTCACCGTCGGAAGACAGACCATCGGCTTTAGAACGGTGCAACCCGATCCTGACGCCGGTGACGAAGGCGGCAGCCTCTGCTTTATTCGCCCGGCAGGGATTCTCCCCAGGTCGACATGCTGCTCGAGGTCATCTTCTACATCGCCATCACCGCCGAAGCGATGACGGCGGCGCTCGCCGCCGGGCGGCGCAACATGGACTGGTTCGGCGTCTGCGTGCTCGCCTGCGTCACGGCGCTCGGTGGCGGCACGTTCCGCGACGTCGTGCTGGGCCACTACCCGCTGACCTGGGTCGCCAACCCCTGGCTGCTGCTGATCTGCTGCGCCGCGGCCTTCGTCACCATCGGGCTGGCGCGCTTCATGGCGGCGCTGCGCTGGCCGTTCCTGCTGCTCGACGCGCTGGGGCTCGTGGTCTTCACCATCATCGGCTGCAACGTGGCGCTGACCATGGGGCACCCGCCCATGATCGTGATCGTGTCGGGGATGATCACCGGCATCGTCGGGGGCATCGCGCGCGACATCCTCTGCAACGACGTGCCGCTGGTGTTTTCCTCGGAGCTCTACGCCACCGTTTCGATCGTCGCCGGCGTGCTCTACTATCTCGGACTGCAGAGCGGCCTGCCGCAGGACCTCGTCATCATCGGAACGCTGGTCGTCGGCTTCGCGCTGCGCGTGGCTGCCATCGTGTTCAAGCTGCAGATGCCGAAATTCGTCTACGACAAGGACCTCCACTGATGCCTCGACCGCAGCGCATGCAGGTCTCGCGCAAGGCGGGATTCAACCTGCAGGAGGCGTCGCGCGCCCTCAACGGCCTGCCGGCCAGGCTGGTGACGCGGCCCGGCCCGTGGGGCAACCCGTTCTCGATCGAGGAGGTGGCGGCAACCTACGGCCTCGATCGGGCCGCCGCGCAGGCCCGGGCGGTGGCGATGGCCGCCGAGTGGCTGCGCGGCACCCTCGACCCTGCCCTGTCGCCCGGCGAGCCGCCGAGCCGCGACACCATCCGCCGCGAACTGGGCGGCCACAATCTCGCCTGCTGGTGCAAGGCTGGCACGCCATGCCACGCCGACGTGCTGATCGAACTCGCCAACGAAACGGACTGAAGACCATGAGCCGCATAGCCTACCTGACCACCATCGACTTCGGCCCGGGCGAGATCGCCACGCTGGCCCGGTCGGCCGAGGAACTGGGCATGCGGCGGCCTTTGCTGGTCGCCGACCAGGGGGTGATGGCGGCAGGGCTGGTAGCGAAGGCCACGGCCCACCTGCCGGCGGGCACGCCGCTGTTTCTCGACACCCCGCCCAACCCGACGGAATCGGCCGTGCTGGCGGCGCTGGCGCAATACCGGGCCGAGGGCTGCGACGGCATCGTGGCGCTGGGCGGCGGCTCGCCCATCGACCTCGCCAAGGGCGTGGCACTGCTGGCGACCCACGAGGGGCCGCTCGAGCAGTACGCCATGATCTATGGCGGGCTCGCCCGCATCAGCGACAAGGTGGCGCCGGTGATCGCCATTCCGACTACCGCCGGCACCGGCGCCGAGGTCGGCCGCGCGGCGCTGCTGACGCTCGACGACGGCCGGAAGCTGGGCTTCATCAGTCCGCACCTGATCCCGAAGCGCGCCATCTCGGACCCGGAGCTGACGCTCGGCCTGCCGCCGGGCCTCACCGCCGCGACCGGGCTCGACGCGCTCAGCCACTGCATCGAGACGCTGTGCTCGCCCCGCCTCAACCCGCCGGCCGAGGCGATCGCGCTCGACGGCGCCGGCCGGATCTGGCGGCACATCGAAACAGCGTGCCGCGACGGCAGGAACCTCGAGGCGCGCAGCGAGATGCTGATGGGGGCGCTAATGGGCGGCCTCGCCTTCCAGAAGGGGCTCGGCGCCGTGCATGCCCTGAGCCATGCGCTCGGCGGGCTGCAGGACGTGTCGCTGCATCACGGCACGCTCAACGCCATCATCATGCCGCCGGTGGTGCGCTTCAACGCCCCGGCGATCGGCGGCAAGCTCGAGCGGCTCAAGGGTGCGGTGGGCCTCGCTGCGGACGCCGACGTGGCTGCCGAACTCGACGCCCTCAACGCCCGCCTGAACATCCCGAAGGGGCTGCGGGTGCTCGGGGTGCGGGAGGACCATTTCGACTGGGTGATCGAGCGGGCGCTGGCCGACCACAGCCACGCCACCAACCCGCGCGAGGCCAGCGCAGCGGACTATCGGGCGCTGCTCGAAGCGGCGATGGGCTGAGCGGATACCGGCAGGCAATTGCGCCTTTGGCGGGGGATGACAAGCCCCCGCCCACCCGCTACCGCTTTGGCAAAACAGGGAGAAACCACGATATGACGACCCACCGCTTCATTGCCGACCACTGGCACAATGTGCTCGGCACGCGCCCGCCGGCGCTCACCGTCGCTTCGGGCGACACGGTGATCACCGAGACGCTGGATGCGGCGGGCTGGAACAAGGACGGCGTTCAGGTCAGCCGCGGCCCGAACCCGATGAACGGCCCGATCTTCATCGAGGACGCCGAGCCGGGCGACGCGCTGAAGGTCGAGATCCTGCGCATGACGCCGAACCGCGTCACCGGCTGGACCCGCAGTTCGCTCTCGGCCAACGTCGTCGACCCCGAGACGGCGCGCGACCTGCCGTCGCGCGAGGTCGCCACCTGGGCCATCGACCGGCAGGGCGGCACGCTGCAACTCGCCAACGCCGTGCCCGGCCTCGAGCATTTCGTGCTGCCGCTCGAGCCGATGATCGGCTGCTTCGGCGTCGCCCCGGCGCTCGGCCAGGCCTTCTCGACCGCGACCAGCGCCGAGAACGGCGGCAATATGGACTATCGCGGCTTCGGCCCCGGCGCGACGGCGTGGTTTCCGGTGGCCGTCGAGGGCGCGCTGTTCTTCCTCGGCGACTGCCACGCCGTGCAGGGTGACGGCGAGATCGTCGGTACCGGCGTCGAGACCAGCTACGAGGTCGAGGTGCGGCTGACGGTGGAAAAGGGCCGCAAGCTGGTCTGGCCGCGCGGCGAGAACGAGCGGGAGATCTTCTCGGTCGGCAACGCCCGGCCGCTCGACCAGGCGCTGCAGCACGCCACCAACGACATGTTCAACTGGCTGATGACCGATTACGGGCTGAGCAAGACGGCGGCGAGCCACCTGCTCGGCCAGGTGGTGCGCTACGAGGTCGGCAACGTCTACGACCCCGCCTACACCATGGTGTGCAAGGTCGAAAAGAAGTGGCTGCCGCCCCGCTAGGCACCAATTCGAAGGCTGCCCGGCCCCGCAATGGGGCCGGGTAGCAGAGGTCATCAGCCGCCGAGCTTGCCGCCCAGTTCGTCCTCGACATGGATGCGGATGATCTCGTCGAAATCCTTCTCGGCGCGGAAGCCCAGCGACTCGGCGCGCTTGGCCGAGAAGTTCTTCGGCCAGCCGTCGACCATCGAGATGAGGCGGGGATCCGGCACCTCGCGGATGAGGTTGCCCGCCTTGTCGCCGGCGACGCGGCGCAGCGCCTCGATCTCCTCGCCTACGGTCGCCGACAGGCCCGGCGCCGACAGCGACCGGCGCCAGCCGAGCTGCGTGGTATCGAGCTCGGCCGCGTGGATCAGGAAGCCGATGGCGGCGCGAGGGCTGGCGAACCAGTGGCGCACGTCCTTGGAGACCGGCAGCACCGCCTCCTGCCCGGAGAGCGGCTCACGCAGGATGTTGGAGAAGACGCCCGAGGCGGCGGCGTTCGGCTTGCCCGGCCGGATGGTGATGGTGGGCAGGCGGATGCCGATGCCGTCGACGAAGCCCTTGCGGGAATAGTCGTTGAGCAGCAGCTCGCAGATCGCCTTCTGCGTGCCGTAACTGGTGAGCGGGGTGGAGAAGAACGTGTCCTCGATCACCTCGGGATACGGGGCGCCGAAGACGGCGATCGACGAGGTGAAGACGAGCTTCGGCACGTAGCGCTCGCGCAGCCCCTCCTGCCGGATGGCCTCCAGCAGGTAGCGGGTGCCATCCAGATTGATGCGGTAGCCCTTGTCGAAATCGGCCTCGGCCTCGCCCGAGACGATGGCGGCGAGGTGGAAGATCAGGTCGGGGCGCGAGGCGATCAGCGCGGCGGCAGCGCCCGGAGCCGACAGGTCGGAGGCGTGCGTCTCGACCTTGCCGGTGAAGCCGGCGGGCGCGACGGGCGCCACCACGTCGGCGAGCGTCAGCCGCCCGATCGGCTCGCCGCCGACCTGGCCCGAAGCAACCAGCGCCGCGGTGAGCTTGCGGCCGACCATGCCGGCCGCCCCGATGATCAGAATATGCATGGGATTCCCCTTCCGTTTGGCGGCGCACATTAGTGAGCCGCGCGCCGGGCGCAAGCCGGAAGCTGGTCGCAGTCCTCGCAGCGCTACTTGAGGCGACCCCTCATCCGGCTGCCGCCACCTTCTCCCACAAGGGGAGAAGGCGATGGAGCCGCTACGCCGTGTGTGTTTCGGGGGAAACCATGGCCAGCACGTCCTTCTCCCCTTGTGGGAGAAGGTGCCCGAAGGGCGGATGAGGGGTGGGCGAAAGTATGACCGCCCTCAGCACACCGTCTCGAAACGCTCGACACAGGTGCGGACCACCTCGTCGCCGGGGCGTTTCCACCAGTTGTCGCGGCTGAAGATTTCGACCTCCTGCGGGCCGTGGTAGCCGGCGGTTTCGATCATGGTGCGAATGGCCCTGAGGTCGATGACGCCGTCGCCCATCATGCCGCGGTCGAGCAGCATGTCGGTGGTGGGGACCAGCCAGTCGCAGATGTGGTGGGCGTAGATGCGGCCCTCGCTGCCGGCGCGGGCGATGGCGGCGCTCAGGTTCGGGTCCCACCAGACGTGGTAGACGTCGATGGCGACGCCGACGCCTTCACCCACATGGTTGGCGATGTCGAGGGCCTGGTCGACCGTGTTCACGCAGGCGCGGTCGGCGGCGTACATCGGATGCAGCGGCTCGATGGCGAGGGGCACCTTGCTGGCGCGGGCGTGGGGCAGGATCGCGGCGATGCCGTCGGCCACCATTTTCCGAGCTTCGCCAATGTCTTTGGAAGTGCCGGGAAGGCCGCCGACGACGAGGACGAGGCAATCGGCATCCAGTTCGGCCGCTTCGTCGATGGCGCGGCGATTATCGTCGATCGCGGCCTGCCGGCCGGCGGCTGTGTCGGCGGGGAACATGCCGCCACGGCAGAGGCCGGTGACGCGGAGGTTGTTGGCGCGGACGATGCTGGCCGCCTCCCGGAGGCCGGCAGCGGCGACCTGGTCGCGCCAGG
>JBQCFF010000188.1:0-5973 GCA_051959485.1 Devosia sp.
CTGCACGAAGTGAAGCTGATCGTCGACCTGATCTACCAGGGCGGCATCGCCAACATGAACTACTCGATCTCGAACACCGCCGAGTGGGGCGAGTACGTGTCGGGCCCGCGCATCATCACCTCGGAGACCAAGGCCGAGATGAAGCGCGTGCTGCACGACATCCAGTCGGGCAAGTTCACCTCCGAGTGGATGCAGGAATACAAGGGCGGCGCCTCGCGCTTCAAGGCTACGCGCCGCCTCGCCGACGAGCACCCGATCGAGGTGGTCGGCGAAAAGCTGCGCGGCATGATGCCGTGGATCAAGGCCGGCGCGCTGGTCGACAAGGCCAAGAACTGACGCCAGCGGCAATCGCTTCGGAAGGGCCCTTCGGGGCCCTTCTCGTATTTCAGGCAGCCTCTGCCCGTCAGCTGGAGCGCATTCAGGCAGACGCCGATGCCGAACTCAGGCCGTGCCGGCGTTCAGCACCGTCCCCACCATCAACTCCACCGCGGCGCCGGGCGCCATGCCGGCCTCCCGGGTCAGCGTCCGCCAGGTATAGAAGCTCATCGCCAGGGCGACCGACGCCTGCTCCTTTTCCGACAGGCCGGCAGCGAGCGACCCATGGATGGCGCCCAGCGGCTCGCCGAAGCGGAGGTTGGAGACCTCGCGGAGAAGCGGGTTCTGCTCGGCGTCGCGTAGCACATGCGCCGAGATCGCCTCGGTGCGGGCGTACCACTCGTAGAGCGCGGTCAGGGCCACCCGCAGCCGCGCCGCGGGATCGTTGAGCGAAGCCCAGAGGTCGGGCGAAGGCGGGGGCTCGCGCTCGGAGTGCAGGCCCGAGCACGCCATCAGCGTCGCGCGCTCGTCGGGCAGGTGCGCGTAGACGGTGTGGCGCTGCACGCCGGCCCGGTCGGCGATCATGCTGACGGTCGTCCGGTTCGGTCCGACTTCGCTGTGCAGGGCCAGCGCCGCCGCGACGATGCGCTGCCGCGTCTCGGCCTCCTGCTCGGCCCGCTTCAACTTGGTGTAGCTTCGTCTCATTCCAATGCACGCATCTGTGCAGCCATTCAGCTGCGGTTCATATTCGATTGCACATATGTGTATCGCGAAATGAAACGCAACTCCAGAGGAGATGACCATGGACAGCCCAACCTTCATCGGTGCCAGCAGGGTGGCGCCGGATACCACCTCCTTCCGCAGCTTCGCCCCGATCCCGGGGCTGGGCATCCTGCCGATCAACGCGCACCTGATCCACGCCAGGGAGCCGGTGCTGGTGGACACCAGCTGGGTCGGCGTCAGCCAGGCTTATCTCGACGCCGTGCAGCGGGTCATCGACCCGGCCGACCTGCGCTGGATCTGGATCAGCCACACCGACCTCGACCATGTGTTCAACCTCGAGGCGGTGATGCAGATGGCGCCGAACGCCAAGGTGGTGATTGCCGGGCTCGGCGCGGCGAAGTTCGGGCTGCGCGGCGACTTCGACATGAGCCGCCTGCACATACTCGAGGCCGGTCAGCGGCTCGACGTCGGCGACCGCGAGCTCGTGTCGCTGAAGCCGGTGATCTACGACGCTCCCGAGACCAACGGCTTTTTCGACACCAGGACGCGCGTCCTGTTCAGCGCCGATGCGTTCGGCGCGCTGATGGATGCGCCGTACGAGGCGACCGAGGCCATTCCCGCCGCGTCACTGCGCGATGGCCAGACGGCCTGGGCGACTGTCGACGCGCCATGGCTCGGCTGGGCCGACAAGACGCAGTTCGGCCGGCTGCTGGGTGACGTCGAGCGGCTCGATCCCTCGACGATCATCTCGGGGCACCTGCCGGCAACCTCGGGACCAATGATCAGGACGGTGTTGCGCAACCTTCTGGGCTCGATGGACGCGAGCCGCTTCCCCGGTCCCGACCGCGAAACCATCGAGGCGTTGTTCGCCCAGCCGGTGGGAGCACTCTGATGGGCACTCTCGTCGATCTCGCCACGGTACGCCGCGACAATGCAGGGCTCACCACCGTGCCGGCCCTGCCGCCGGGCTGCAAGGGCCGGGCCTGCCCGGCCTTCGCGATCTGCCAGGGCCGCTGCGAAACGCGCCGCGCCGAGCGGATGGCAGCGGAAGCCGGGTATCCCGTCGGGACCACCGCAGCACACTGACACGAACGAAAGGGGCCAACCGGCCCCTTTTCCGCATTCTCTGCCTCAGAATCACAAGGGCCCCAGCGGTGCAGCGCTGGAGCCCTTCAGCTGTATGGGTCGGCGGCCGCGTGGTTACTCATGGCCGCGGGACGGGGATGTGTGGTGACGGTTTTGCCGCATCATCAGGGTGAGATCGGCCCGGGTGAGTCCGATGTCGCGCAGCAGGTGGTCATCGAGCTTCATCAGGTCGCTGAGCGTCTTGTTGCGTTCCGCACGGCGGAACAGGGTGGAGAGATATGACATTGGATGCCTCGTTCGTCCTGGTCAGTCTTTCGTCCGGCGTGATGGCCGGCGACGGTTGCGGTATTTCGGACCTTCGCCTTGAATAGAAACTGAATGGGCGGTTCAGGAGGTAAGATGACTGAGAAGATCACGCTGCCGGCTTTCCCGGTGGAAGGCGGCTGCCAGTGCGGCGCCCTGCGCTACCGCATCACCGCGAGCCCGCTCGCCGTCTACAACTGCCACTGCACCGACTGCCAGAAGCACTCGGGCGCCACCCACTCGATGTCGATGCCTACCCGCCGCGAGCATTTCGAGCACATCGCCGGCGAGGTGGCCGCCTATGACAAGCCGTCCGACAGCGGGCGTATCGTGCGCATGATCGGCTGCCCGATCTGCGGCACCAAGGTGTGGAACGAGCCGCTTGCCTCGACCGCCATGGTCGTGGTGAAGCCCGGCACGCTCGACGACCCGAGCTGGGCCGTGCCGATCGGCAACATCTGGACCGACTCGCGGCTCCCCTGGGTGGCGATCGATGCGACGCAGGTCAACTTCCCCGGCCAGCCCGCCGATCGCCAACCGCTGTTCGACGCCTGGGCGCAAGCCACCAACTGACTTGCCACCAGCTGACCTTGCGCGGGCGCTGGCGCGCCCGCTAGAAGGCCGGACGACAACAGGGGAGGGCACATTGACCCAGCAGACCGATATCGCGCTCATCAAGCAGCAGGAGACCGAGCTGGCATTCGCCGAGTTCAACGAACTCGTCGCCCATTCGCTGGGCGAGCGCATCCGCGAGCGGGCGCTGCGCGAGAACCTGGTGATCGTCGTCGATGTGCGCACCTGGGACCGGCAGCTCTACTGGATGGCGCTGCCCGGCACCACCGCCGACAACTCGGAATGGGTGCGCCGCAAGGCCAACCTGGTGCGGCAGGTGCAGAAGGCCTCGTACCGGGCCGTGCTCG
This sequence comes from Devosia sp., assembly GCA_051959485.1. Lineage (GTDB taxonomy): Bacteria > Pseudomonadota > Alphaproteobacteria > Rhizobiales > Devosiaceae > Devosia_A. The sequence continues at coordinate 3,348 of JBQCFF010000188.1, forward strand.
AGAACAAGACCGACGCCGACCATTTCCTGCCGCGCCGCGGGCTCGACAACGCCGATTTCGTGCTGGCGGGCGGCGGCTTCCCGATCCGGGTGAAGGGCGCCGGGGTGATCGGCTGCATCACCGTCTCCGGCCTGCACGAGCGCGACGATCATCAACTCGCGGTGGACGCGATCTGCGAAGAGCTCGGCGTCGACAAGACCCCGTATACCTTGCCTCCGCTCTAAGACGACTGGCGCTTGACTTGCCCTCCACTGGCCCGGCATCTGCTGGCCGGGCCTAGGAGGGGCAAATGAAACTCAATTACCTGCTGTTGGACGTCTTCACGCGCGAGCGCTTCAAGGGCAATCCGCTCGCCGTGGTGCTGAAGGCGGACGGGCTGCTCGACGACCAGATGCAGGCCATCGCCAGCGAGTTCAACCTGTCGGAGACGGTGTTCATCCACCGTCCGCAGCTGGAGCGCCACACCGCCGCCGTCCGCATCTTCACGCCGAAGGTGGAACTGCCGTTTGCCGGCCATCCGACGGTCGGCGCTGCCGTGGCGCTCGGGCTGCAGACCCGCGCCAGCGCTGTCCGGCTCGAAGAGAAGGTCGGCGTCATCACCTGTGTCATCGAGCGGATCGACAAGCGTGTCGGACAGGCCCGCTTCGCCCTGCCCAAGCTGCCCGAGGAGGTCGGCAAGGCGCCGTCGGCTCTCGCCATTGCCGGCTCGCTCGGCCTCGACCCGGACGACATCGGCTGTGGCGAACTGCAGCCGGCGCTGTTCTCGGCCGGCAACCCCTTCTACCTGGTCCCCGTCCGCGACGCTGCGGCGCTGCGGCGCCTGCAGCTCGAGCGCCGGGGCTGGGACGAGATCTACCCCTACGGCCGCGGCTCGGTCTACGTCTTCACCCGCACGCCGGAGGAGGCTGGCTTCGACCTCGCCGCGCGCATGTTCTCACCCGGCATGGGCCTCGGCGAGGATCCTGCGACCGGCTCGGCGGCCGCGGCGCTGATCGGCCTGCTCTCCCGTGGCGCGGGGCCCGGGCAGACGGAGTTCACCCTGCGGCAGGGACATGAAATGGGGCGCCCCAGCACCATCCAGCTGCAGCTGCGGATGGACGAGGGCAAGCTCACCCACGGTGGCATCGGCGGCGACGCAGTAGTTGTGGGGGAAGGCGTGCTGGACCTCGACAGTTAAACGGTTACGCAGTTGGAGACTCAGCAGCGGAGGTCTAGCCTGCCGTCCTTGGGAAGTGGAGGGGCACCATGGATTTCGCTTACATCATCGCGCTGCTATTGTTCTTCATCCATATCGGAGCTTTCGTCGCCGGCGGCGCCAACGCCGTGCTGATGCCGGTGATGGGGCCAAAGTTCGCCACGGCCACGCCGGAGATGCGGACCCAGCTGTGGGACATTGCCGAGAAGGTTTCGAAGATCGGCAAGGTGGCGCTGGGCACGCTGCTGGTGACCGGCGTGCTGACCCTGTGGCTCAAGTATAACTGGGCGCCGCCGAACGCGATCTGGTTCTGGATCAAGATGGCCGCCGTCGTGGCCATGATCGTGCTCATCGCCATCAACGAGCGCCTCGCCCACAGCGCCAAGCAGGGCGACATGGAAGCCGCCCGGCGGAGCAAGACCTTCGGCCAGCTGACCGCCGCCGCCTTCGCGGTGGTGATCTTCTCGGCGGTGTTCGCCTTCAACACCTGATGCCGCGTCTCGACCACGTCAACATCCACGTGGTCGACGGACCGCGCATGGTGCGGTTCCTCGAGCAGGTGCTGGAAGCCCGCGAGGGCTTCCGGCCGCCGTTCGATTTTCCCGGGCACTGGGTCTATCTGGACGAGCAGCCGGTCATCCACCTCACCGTGGTGGAGCGGAGTACCGATTTCCCGCAGGGGATGACCAACCACGTCGCCTTCGGGGTGTACGAGTTCGAGGCCGCCCGGGCGCGGGTCGAGGCGAGCGGCTACCCCTGGCAGCTCGCCGGCATCCCGGGCACGCCGATTGGCCAGATCTTCGTCACCGGGCCGGAAGGGCTGCTGGTGGAAATCCAGTATCGGCGCTGAGGTCGGGTGCCCGGTCATGCGTCGCCACGCTTGCCAAGCCCGGCGAAATCCCGCACTATCCGCGCCGCTAACGGAAACTCGCCATGCAGCGCGCTCGCGCCATCGCCATTGCCGCCGCCGAACAGCAGGCTCGCCAGAGCCGGCTGATCGTTGCTGCGTCTTTGCTGCTGCTGCCGGCGGCCCTGCTTCTCCTTCTTATCAGCCCCTGAGTACCGGCGGCTCGCGATGGCGGGCGGGTGGTCAGGGGATAACGACTATGCAACCGAGCACTTTGTCCGGCCGTGCGCGATTCCTCCCCGGCCGTTTCGTCAGGACCAGAAGCAGATGACCACCACGACCTCCAATAAAGACCGCGTCTACATCTTCGACACCACGCTGCGCGACGGCGAGCAGAGCCCCGGCGCCACGATGACGCTCGAGGAGAAGCTGCAGGTGGCGGAAGCGCTCGACGAGATGGGCGTCGACATCATCGAGGCCGGCTTCCCGATCGCCTCCAACGGTGACTTCGAGGCCGTCGTGGCCGTCGCGAGGCAGGTGAAGAACGCGGTGGTCGCCGGGCTCGCCCGCGCCATCCCGGGCGA
>JBQCFF010000189.1:0-4147 GCA_051959485.1 Devosia sp.
CCCCTTCCCCCATGAAAATACCGGCCCGACGCGCGTGGCGCCGAGCCGGTGTCTGTGCATCGAAGGCTGGCTCAGGCGGCGACGATGTACACGATCTTCAGCGTGTCCGGCGCCACGATGACGATGCGGCCGTCGGCCAGCAGGAAGAACAGGAAGCCCTTGAACTGCGGCAGGATGGCGATCACCTTCGCCGGCAGCGGCTCGAGGTGGACCGTCTGCGGCACCGCCACGCCGATGTTGATGTCAATGTCGATGTTGGTCACCGGCTGGACATTGACCTCGGTGATCGCGCTGCGAATCTCCGTCTGCTGCTCGCTCGACACGTCGACGTTCATGCCGCCGCCGGCCTGGGCGCCGCCCTGGTCGACAGTCGCGCCGCCCTGGGCGCTGCCACCGGCCTGCGTGTCGGTCGTGGTGCTGCCGCCGGCGCCGCCGGCCTGCGTGGAGGTGTCGGTCTGGGTCGACGTCGAGGCGCCGGCCTGCGCGCCGGCATCCTGCGCATAGGCCGGTACGGCGAACGAGATGGCGCTCAGCAGCGCGACGACGCTGACGATGGACGAACTGGTCTTCATTGTTGATTCTCCTACTCGTTGCCCTGCTAAGCGGCAGGGCATCGCTCCCCGCCGAAAGGCGGGGCACCTGGAACCCTCCCAGTCACCTCAGCCCTGCCTGGGGTTGAGGAATTTCGCGAACACCCACCCCTTGCGGCCGTCCTCGGTGGTGATCTCCACCCAGCCGTTCCGCGTTTCGCCCAGCGACACCGCAGTGCCGCCCTTCAGCGCGAACACCTGGTCCGCACCCTTCGCAGGACCGGACCGGACCCGCAGCGACTCGACACCCACCTTGTGGGTGTAGGTGCCCAGATCCGGTGCAGTGGGCACCGGGAGTTCAGCCTTGACCGGCATCGAGCGGGCAACGTCGAGCGCCATGGCGTTCACCACCGGTGCCTCGCTCGGCACGTACCAGACCTGGCGGTCGGTCCGCGGCGGCGGGGCGTTGGCGGCCACTTCGCTGACCACGCCGGTGAGGAACATCCAGCCGCCGGCGATGACCCCCAGCGACCCGAGGGTCGCCGCCCCGAGCTTCAGCGCGGGATGGAGTCGCCGCCGTTGGCCGAACGGGATGGCCTTACTGGCCATCAGGGACGACATCGACGTTCACCTTGGGCACATCCACGTCGATCGAGCCCGAGCCGCCGTGGTTGTTCATGAAAACGAAGAAGCCGATCACCACGAGGAGGACGATCAGCACTCCCGCGATGATGCCGGCGCCGGAGCCGCCACCACCACCGCCATTTTCAATGATTGTCGCCATTGTTCTTCTCCGTTGTTATCTGGCGCGGGGAAAACGACGCTTTGCGTCGCTTGTTCCCGGATTGCCGAACTATTTCAGTGCTTTGAAACGGCTGAACGACAACGTCAGCGGATCTTCAGGCTGGCGTGGCGCCCTGCCCCGTGCGCACGCGCTCCGAAATGCGCTGCCGGCGCTCGCGGCCGCACGGACCGCTGGCGGCCGATAGTGGGGATGCCGGGACGTTGTTCGGGGAAGTGCACCAAACCCGCTTGACGATCCGGGCGGGGCCCAATATGAGCAGTGACGTTTCCGGAGGCGCCCTTCGTCTAGCGGTCAGGACACAGCCCTCTCACGGCTGGAACAGGGGTTCGATTCCCCTAGGGCGCGCCAAACTCTCCCCCACATCGTCAACTGCTCGCAACCGCCGCAGGCGTTCGTGCGGCTGCACGCGCACGTTGGCCGTTCGGAATGTCACTTAAGTTGCAACTTAACTCTTGACAGCCGCGCCGCCGCGGCATGATACTTAATCTCATGCTTAACCAAGAGCCCAGCCTCGATGCCATGTTCCAGGCGCTCGCCGATCCGACGCGGCGGCGCATGGTGGAGCGGCTCAGCCGCGGATCGGCGTCGGTCAGCGAGCTGGCCCAGCCCTTCGACATGTCGCTGCCCGCCATCGTGCAGCACCTCAAGGTGCTCGAGGAGAGCGGGCTGGTGAAGACCGAGAAGGTGGGGCGGGTCCGCACCTGCACCATCGACACAGGAGCGCTCAGCATGGTCGAGAAGTGGATCAACGACCGCCGCATCGGCTGGGAAAAGCGCCTCGACCGGCTGGGCGCGTTCCTCGACGCCCTGCCCCCGGACAAGCCCGGCAAATAGCCGGGTCCACAGCAACGGAACGTCGCCGGGCCCTTGGCCGGCCACGGCCGCGGCTTTCACCTCACCACGTATTCGCAACCCAGGAGATCGAGCATGACCGAGCGTTCCATTGCCCATGGCAGCTTCACCATCGAGCGTCACTACAAGCACCCGGTGCCGAAGGTGTTCTCGGCCTGGTCCAACCCCGAGTTCAAGCGCCAGTGGTTCGGCTCGCCCGATCCCGCAAAGCCCAACAACGTCTTCGAGTTCCGGGAAGGCGGCCGCGAGTACAACGCCGAGAAGATGGGCGAGACCGACTTCGTCTTCGACGTCACCTACCGCGACATCGTGCCGGACAACCGCATCATCTACACCTACGAGATGCACATGAACGGCAAGCGCATCTCGGTCAGCGTCGCCACCATCGAGTTCACCGCGGCCGACGGCGGCACCCGCATGGTGCTGCGCGAGGACGGCGCCTTCCTCGATGGCCTCGATACGTCGGCGCAGCGCGAGGCGGGGACCAACTACCTCGTCGACCAGATCGGGCTGTGGCTGGACAAGCAGTAGGAGCCGGTGCGGCGCCCTCGTGGTTCGACAGCCTCACCATGAGGGCGATCCGCCCCGGAGCCCGGAAAGCGCTGCCTTGCAACGCCCTCATCCTGAGCTTGTCGAAGGACGCCCCTCACGCCCCGGCGCGGTGCGGCACGAAGTTCCGGCCCTCGCCGTGGTCATGGCGCGACGACCAGATCACCCAGTAGCGGCCGTTCTCGTCCGGCACCAGGACCTCGGCATCGCGGCCGCTATGGGCCTGGAAACGGCCGAGGTTGCGGGCTTCGAGCGCCGCGGCCTCGCGCGTCTCGAAGGGGCCTTGCGCCACGCCCTCGAAATCCACCCACCAGTTATCGCGGCTGCTGATCACCAGGTACAGTGCTTTCGCCATTTCGGCGGTCCCTCAACCGAGTGCGGCAATGGTTAGGCGATTCCACCTGAGCGCGGGATGAACGCTTCGGCTTTCCACCCGCATCGGGACTCATAGTTTAGAAAGCGTTTCGTGACCGTTCCGACTCAGGCGGGAATGGGAACCCGAGGCGACGGCTTCCTACGCGAGGGGAAACCGCCGACGGCACGCCTTCTCCCCTTGTGGGAGAAGGTGCCCGAAGGGCGGATGAGGGGTCGTCGACTGCAGCGCTACCCCGAGCTCGTGGCACCGGACGCCACCCCTCATCCGGCTGCCGCCACCTTCTCCCGCAAGGGGAGAAGGCGATGGAACCGGTACGTCAAAGTTGCTCGAGGGGAAACGGCCGACTGCACGCCTTCTCCCCTTGCGGGAGAAGGTGTCCGAAGGGCGGATGAGGGGTCGTCGACTGCAACACACAAGCGAGGTCGTGGCACTTGCAGCCACCCCTCATCCGGCTGCCGCCACCTTCTCCCACAAGGGGAGAAGGCGATGCGGCGCGGTCAGCCCCCTCCCTCTCACTCCCGTTTCGCGCTAACACTCGTCGACGCCAGCCACCCACCAGAGTCCCATGGCCAACACCTACGCCTCCCCCGCCGCCGGCCTGCCGCCGCAGAGCGCCATCCACACCGGCCGCGCCGTCTTCACGGAGGCCTACGCCGTCATCCCGCGCGGTGTGATGCGCGATATCGTGTCGAGCTACCTGCCGCACTGGAGCGACACGCGCGCCTGGGTCATCGCCCGCCCGATGACCGGCTTTTCCGAAACCTTCGCGCAGTACCTGATGGAGGTCGCGCCAGGCGGCGGCAGCAGCCGTCCCGAGCCGGACCCGACCGCCGAGGGCGTGCTGTTCGTGCTTGACGGCCAGGCCTCCCTGACCATCGACGGCGAGGCGCATGCGCTGCAACCGGGCGGCTACGCGTTCCTGCCCCCCGGCTGCGACTGGACGCTCACCAACCGCTCCACCGCCCCGGTCCGCTTCAGCTGGCATCGCAAGCGCTACGAAGTCGTCGACGGCATCGAAATCCCCCCGGCCTTCGT
>JBQCFF010000190.1:0-5690 GCA_051959485.1 Devosia sp.
GCAACTTCCTCGGCCGCGGCCAGTATGTCCGTGTCGCAGTGGGCGCCTCGGAAGCCGGCCAGTCGTTCGACTTCTCGTTCACCGAACCGCGCTTCATGGGCCTGCGCGTCTCCGCTGGTGTCGATGTGTACCATCGCATCACCAATGAGACGGACAGGAACCTGTACGGCGTTACTGCGACCGGTGGTCAGTTGCGCTTTGGCGCGCCGATCACCAGCGATCTGAATGGTTCGGTGTTCCTCGGCCTCGAGCAGAAGACGATTGCCGATACCTCGACTTGTGACACCGACGACGACCCGCTTACGCCTGAGGTCGCCTGCAATCGCTCGGACCTGTTTACCGACGGTCAGACTTTCAACAAGGCGTGGGTCGGCTACTCGCTGAACTACAACACCCTGGACGACAACAAGCATCCGACCGAGGGCCTGCTTGCCAACTTCACGCAGCAGTACATCGGCGTCGACTACAGCCTGCTGAAGACCGAGGCCAAGGCCCGCTACTTCATCCCGCTGATGCCGGACGCTGGTATCGTGGGTAGCGTCAAGGGGCAGGCCGGACTTATCTACTCGTTCGACGGGGAAGTCAGCCCGCTCGAGGCCTTCCGGAGTTCCAACGGCATCGTGCGTGGGTTCCAGAGCAATGGCTTCGGTCCGCGCTACACTGGCCCGACCCCAGGCAGCGAGCCTCTCGGCTACACCGGCTACGTTGCGGCTTCGGCGGAGATCGAGTTCCCGATCCCGGTGTTGCCGGAGACCTACGGTGTCCGTGGCTCGGTGTGGGCGGATGCTGCCCTGATCGACGGCTATGGCTCGACGGGCCCGACGGTTACTCCCGACCCGACCAGCGTCGACGAGAACTTCAAGTCGTCGGTTGGTGCCTCGCTGATCTGGGACAGCCCGTTCGGCCCGCTGCGTGGCGACTTCGCCTACGTCATCAACAAGGCCACCGACGACAAGACCCAGGTCTTCTCGCTGACCCTGCAGAACCTGCTGTAAGGTTCGGGCTGGCCCGGAAACCGGGCCGGGGAAATGGTTCGAAGCCGCGGAGCGGTTGCCCCGCGGCTTCTTCATTGTGTAGAGACGGCTATGGTCGATACGCGCTTCCACACTTCGTCGGGCCCCATTCCGCTGCGTGCGCTGCTCGCGTCGCTGACGACGCCGCCGCTGGTCGACGACAGGCGGCTCGGCCAGATCACCGTGACCGGTGCCGATGAACTCGACCGCGCCGATGGAACGGAGCTGGCGCTCGCCGCCCGTCCGTCCTATCGCGAGGCGCTGCGCGACACTGCCGCGGGCGTCGTGGTGGTTCACCCGAGCCTGCGCGATTGCGTGCCCGCCGAAGCGCTCGCCATCGTCGATGAGCGTGCCCACGAACTGTTCGTCGAAATCCTGGAGCGGCTCTATCCGGGCGGCACCCAGGCGGCCGCCGCGGCCCAGTTCGATGAAGACGGCCCCGACCCGTTGATCGAGGGCGAGGTCCGGCTCGGCGACAACGTGGTGATCGGCCCCAATGTGGAGATCGGGCGCGGCAGCATCATCGGCCCGAACACCGTCATCGGGCGCGGCGTCACCATCGGGCGCAACGCCGTTATCGGCGCCAATGTGACGATCGAATACGCCCATCTCGGCAACAACGTCGTGCTTCATCCGGGTGTCCGCATCGGTGCCGAGGGTTTTGGCTGGCTGTCGCAGGGCCGCGGCAACCGCAAGTTTCCGCAGCTGGGCCGGGTGATCATCCAGGACGGCGTCGAGATCGGCGCCAACTCGACCGTCGATCGCGGGGCGCTCGGCGACACGGTGGTGGGCGAGGGCACCAAGATCGACAACCTCGTGCAGATTGGCCACAACTGTCGCATCGGACGCCGTTGCCTGATCGCCGGCACTTGTGGCATCGGCGGCAGCACGATTATCGGTGACCATGTGCTGGTCGGTGGCGGCTCCGGAACGGTGGGCCATCTCAGCATCGGCAATGGCAGCATCCTGTCGGCGCGCTGCCTGGTGACCAAGGACGTGCCGGCCGGCATGCATGTTGGCGGACAGCCGGCACAGCAACTGAGGACCTGGCAGCGAGAACTGGCGACGCTGCGGCGACTGAACAAAAGGGGACGAGAGTGACGGTTACGAGTGAGGCACCGGCCGCACAGTCGAGGGAACTGACCTCGATGCAGATCGGCGACATCCTGAAAACCCTGCCGCATCGCTACCCGTTCCTGATGATCGACCGGATCATCGAGGTGGACGGCGACGACTCGGCGATCGGCATCAAGAACGTCAGCTTCAACGAGCCGATCTTCCAGGGCCACTTCCCGGGCGAGCCGGTCTTTCCAGGCGTGCTGATCATCGAGGGCATGGCGCAGACCGCGGGTGCAATCGCTATCGCCGCGGGCGCGGCGGCCGGCATCGACCACATCGTGTACTTGCTGACGGTCGACAAGTGCAAGTTCCGCAGGCCGGCGCGGCCGGGCGACCGGATCGAGTACCACATCAGGAAGATGCGCCGTCGCATGACCATGGGCTGGTACGAGGCGAAGGCCATCGTCGACGGGGTGGTGATCGCCGAAGCAGAAGTCGGTGCCATGGTGAGCCCCAGCGAAAAGTGAGCGTCTCCGTTCATCCAAGTGCAATCGTCGAGGAGGGTGCGCAACTTGCCGACGGCGTGAAGGTCGGCCCGTTCTGCCATGTCGGACCGGATGTGGCGCTCGGCCCGGGGGTCGAGCTGCTTTCGCACGTGGTGGTGGCGGGACGCACGAGCATCGGCCCCGAAACGCGCATCTTCCCCTTCGCCTCGATCGGCCACCAGCCGCAGGACCTGAAATATCGCGGCGAGGCCAGCAGCCTCACCATCGGCGCGCGCTGCCAGATCCGGGAGAACGTCACCGTCAATCCCGGCACCGCCGGCGGCACGATGGAGACGCGGATCGGCGACGACTGCCTGCTGATGAATTCGGCGCACGTGGCCCATGACGTGGAGGTGGGCAACAACGTCGTCATCGCCGCCTACGTGGCGGTCGCGGGGCACTGCAAGATCGGCGACTACGTCGCCTTCGGCGGCATGTGCGGCGTGCACCAGTTCGTCCGCATCGGCGCCCACGCCTTCATCGGCGCGCATTCGATGATCGATGCCGACGTGATCCCCTACGGCATGGCGGTGGGCAACCGCGCCCGGCTGGCCGGGCTCAACCTCGTGGGACTGAAGCGCCGGAAGTTCGACCGCGAGGCGATCCACTCGCTGCGCGCCGCCTATCGCATGATCTTCTCGTCCGAGGGGACGCTGAAGGAGCGTGTCGAGGACGCGGCGACCCTGTTCAAGGGCGAAGCGATGGTGCAGGACATCGTGAAGTTCGTCGCCGGGGCCAACGGTCGCGCGATCTGCCTGCCGGTCAACGTGCCGGGCGAGGACTGATGCCGCGCCGGCTCGCCGTGGTGGCCGGTGCCGGTGCCCTCGCTCCGCGGGTGATCGAGGCGGCGCTGGCCGCGGGCGACGAAGTGCGGGCGTTCGTGCTGTCATCTCAGGCATTGCCGACCGGCGCCCCGCAGCAACCTGCCTCGGCGGGCGAGCCTGCCGCGCTGTTCGATGCGATCCGGGCCTTCGGCGCTTCGCACGTGACGCTGGCGGGAGCCGTCACCCTGAGCGATGCGGACCGCCAGAAGCTGCTGCTGGCGTTGGGGGCGGACGAACAGCCGACCGGCGACGCCGCCCTGTCCCATCTGGTGCGCCGCCTGCAGGAGATCACCGGCGCGGTGCTGGTCGGCCCGCACCTGCTGGCGCCCGACCTGCTGACCCCCGAGGGCCGGATCGGTGGGCCCAGGCCCGAGCCTCGACAGCTCGCGTCGGCCCGGCTGGCGCTCGCCGCGGCACGGGAAGTCGGGAGAATGGACCTGGGGCAGGCCGCCATTGCCTTCGGGCAGCGGATCGTCGCGGTGGAGGACGTCGCCGGGACCGACGACCTGCTGGCGCGGGTGGCGCGGTATCGGGCGGATGGACTCATCGGGGACACCTCCATTGCGCCCGGGGTTCTCGCCAAGGCCTGCAAGCCGCAACAACCACTGTTCGTGGATCTCCCTGCCATCGGCCCCGACACCATAGCCGGCGTGAGGAACGCGGCGATAAGTCTGATCGCCCTCGAGGCAGGGCGGACGCTGCTGCTGGAGCGGGAGCAGCTGATCGTGGCGGCCGACCAGCATGGCATCTCCATCGTCGGGCTCGCGATCGATGGCTGAGCCGCTGCGGCTGTTCGTGCTCGCCGGCGAGGCTTCGGGCGACCGGATCGGCGCCGACCTGGTACGACGGCTGCGGGAGCGGAGGGGGCTCGAGCTCACCGGGGTAGGGGGTGCGGAGCTGGGGAGCGAGGGGCTGCGCAGCCTGTTCCCGATGTCGGACCTCTCCGTGATGGGCTGGTCGGACGTGCTGGTCCGGCTGCCGCTGCTGCTGTGGCGGGCGCGGCAGGTGGCGGACGCGATCATTCGTGGCAAGCCGGACGTGGTGGTGCTGGTCGACTCGCAGGTGTTCGTCCGCGTGGTGGCGCAGCGGGTGCGCAAGGCCGGGAGCCGGGTGCCGATGCTGCTCTACGTGGCGCCGGCGGTGTGGGCCTGGGCGCCGGAGCGGGCGGCGCGGCTGAAGCCGCTGTTCGACGAGGTGCTGGCGGTGCTGCCGTTCGAGCCCAAGGCGATGGCCGGGCTGGACGGGCCGCCGACGAGCTATGTCGGCCACCCCGCACTGACGCGCCAGGCGATGCGGGAGACCCAGCCCGAGCGCGGGCCGTTGCTGCTGCTGCCCGGCAGCCGGGTGGGCGAGCTCAGGCGGCACCTCGGGCTGATGCGGGCCGCGGTCGAGGCGCTGGCCGGCCACCCGAAGGTGAGCGGCTTCGTGCTGCCGACGCTGGGCGGGCTCAAGGACCGGCTCAGCGCGGAAGTGGCCGGTTGGCCGGCAGCGGTCGAGGTGGTTACCGGGCCGGCGCGTGACCAGGCCTTCGCGCAGGCGGTCGGCGCGTTCGCGGTGAGCGGCACGGTGACGCTGGAGCTGGCGATGGCGGGCGTGCCGATGGTGGTGACCTATGTCGGCGACCGGGGGCAGGCGAAGCGCTATGCCCGGCTCGAGAGGCCACCGATGGTGGCGCTGCCGAACATCATCGCCGGGCGGGAAGTCGTGCCGGAGCTGCTGTTCGCGGGCGAGGTCGACAGCTCGAGGGCAGGTCCCGCGCTACGTGCTCTGCTCGACGATCCCGCGGCGATCTCGGCGCAGCTCGCAGCGTTCCGCGAGGTTCGGGCGCTGATGCAGGAAGGGGCGCCGGAGGCGCCCCTGGTGGATGCGGCGGAGCGGGTGCTCGCGCATGCGCCTCAGCGGCTGCCGATCGGCTCGTAGTCGCGCACCGGCGAGCCGTTGTAGAGCTGGCGCGGGCGGCCGATCTTCTTCTGCGGGTCGGCGATCATTTCCTTCCACTGCGCGATCCAGCCCACGGTGCGGCTGAGCGCGAAGATGGCGGTGAACATCGAGGTCGGGAAGCCGATCGCGTCGAGGATGATGCCCGAGTAGAAATCGACGTTCGGGTAGAGCTTGCGGTCGATGAAGTACTGGTCGGAGAGCGCGATCTTCTCGAGCTCCCGGGCGACCTGCAGGGTGGGCGACAGGTTGTCGGCGCCGAGCTGCTCCAGCACGTCGTTGGCGGCCTGCTGCATCACCTTGGCGCGCGG
>JBQCFF010000191.1:0-4110 GCA_051959485.1 Devosia sp.
CGCGGAGGTCGGTGACGATGGCGTCTGCTTCAGGGCGCGCGGCGACTGCAGCCGGATCGGTCAACACCACGACGCGGGCCGAGTGCACCTGCTTCACCTGCGCCAGCGCGTCAGGGGAGAAACCGAGGATGCCAGTGATCTTCTCGCGGTTCTTCTGCACCTGGCCGGGCTTGTCGCCGACCGATTCCGAGGCGTTGAGCGAGGCGAAGTCACCGGTGGAGTGGCCGCCGCGGCGGCCAAAGAAGCCGTGGCGGACGCCGCTCAGGCGCTCGAGGGCACGGCTGGTTTCAAAAGGCATCGACATCAGGCAAATCCGGCAGGTTCCAGGTCGCCCGCGGAGGCGCAGAAGACCTTGAACAGTGTACCCATTTCGGAAGGATCGGTCAGCCGGCGCAAGGCGGCGGCTATGGTTTCGAGCTGGGCCGGGTTGGCTTTGGCGAGCGCCGTCGCCCGTTCGGCGATGCCGAGGCGGCCGAGGAAGTCGCGCTGCGTCGCCAGCGGTTCGACCTTCAGGCCGAGGTCGCCGGCAACCCGGGCGAGGGCGCCGAAATCGACATGCGCCGACAGGTCGGCGTCGCCCGGCGCGGAGAGGGGGTCGGCATAGGCGTGGTTGCGCACCGCCTGCAGCGTCTCGCCGGTCTGCGTGCGGTCGTAGCCGTAGTCGATGGCGAGGATGGCGCCGCGCTGGGCGGCGATGCGCTTGCCCAGGCGCTGCAGCGCGTCGGCGGCGGCAAGGCTCACCTCGTACACCTCGCCGATCGCAGCGTTGCGCACCACCTTGGGCATGGCCTCGTCGGCGATGGGCGTAGGGGAGAGGCCGAAGGCGCGCTGGCCATCCCGCAGCCCCACCTGCCGCTCGTGCCAGCCGTCGGGCGCCTTGACGAACTGCCGGATCGGCAGGGCGTCGAAGAACTCGTTGGCGACGACGAACAGCGGATCCTCCGCCACCGCGTCGATCTCGCTCGCCCAGTAGGGGTGGTGTTGCCCGAGCCGCTCCGCCTGCTGCTCCCGGAGCGCCGGGTTGGTTTCGAACAGCTGCAGGTGGCAGGCATCGAGGAAGCCCTCCGCCCGCGCGGCGGCCCGCAATGCGTCCTGCATCAGCGTGCCGCGGCCCGGCCCGAGCTCGAGCAGCGTGAAGGAGGGCGGCTCGCCCAGCTGCTGCCACAGGTTGACGAGGAAGAAACCGATCAGCTCGCCGAACATCTGGCTGATCTCGGGGGCGGTGACGAAGTCACCAGTCGCTCCCAGCGGATCGGCGCCCGAGTAGTAACCCTCGCGCGGGTGGGTCAGCGCCAGCCCCATGTAGGTGGCGATCGACATCGGGCCCGACTGGCGAATCTGCATGTCGATCAGGTCAGCCAGCGGCAGTTGTTCATTCTCCACGTGAAGACCTCAGCGCAAAGACGACGAGGCCGAGGCCGGCGAGCAGGATGGGTACGCTCAGCACCATGCCCATGGTGAGCCAGCCACCATACAGGTAGCCGATCTGCGCGTCGGGCAGGCGGAAGAACTCCACGAAGATGCGGCTTGCCGCATAGCCGATGCCGAACACGCCGGCGATCAGGCCGGGATGGCGCAGCGCCCGGGTGTTGCGGGCGAGCAGGTTGATGATGACGAACAGTACCAGACCCTCGAGCAGCGCCTCATAGAGCTGGCTGGGGTGCCGCGGCAGGCCCTCCGGATCGTTGGGGAAGATGACGCCCCAGGGCAGGCTGGTGGGGGCGCCCCACAGCTCGGCGTTCACGAAGTTGGCGAGGCGCCCGAGGAACAGCCCGATGGTCGAGATGGCGCCCAGCAGGTCGAAGCCCGAGAGGATGTTGCCCTTGTGGAAGCGGGTGAACAGCGCCATCGCCAGCATGATGCCGACGAGGCCGCCATGGAAGCTCATCCCGCCGTCCCACAGCGCGAGGATCTCGCCCGGGTTCGCGGCATAGTAGGGCAGGTTGTAGAACAGCACGTAGCCGATGCGGCCGCCCAGCACGATGCCGAGGACGGCCCAGAAGGCAAAATCCCAGATCGCAGGAGCGGGGAAGGGCGGTCGGTTGTCCTTCCACAAGCGGTGCCGGCTCAGCAGCGAGGTTGCATAGGCGGCGCCGAGCAGCACGCCGGCGAGATAGGCGAGCGCGTACCAGCGGATCTCGAACGGACCGAGCGCGAAGGCGACTGGCTGCAGGAAGTCGGGAAAGGGCACGCGTGGGCTCCGGCGGGGGCTGTCGCGACCTTTTAGTCGCCCCGGGGCTCTGGTCAAGGCGCCGGTCGCGGCCTAAAACGCTGGCACCCGACACGCAAGAGGACGACCCGATGACGCAGGGCAGCAAGCTATTCGACGAGCTGGGCAAGCTGATGAACAATGCCGCGGGCGTGGCGGACGGGGTGCGGCGGGAGATCGAGACGGCCGTGAAGTCGCAGCTCGAGCGGATGATCAACGACATGGACCTGGTCAAACGCGAGGATTACGACGCGCTCCGCGAGCTGGTGATGGCGCAGAGCGCCGAGATCAAGACGTTGCAGACCGAGCTTGGGTCGCTGAAGGGCAAGTCCACCGGCGCGGGCCAGTAAACCGGTGCGGCTCGCCGTCATCTCCGATATTCACGGCAACCGGCTGGCTTTCGAGGCGGTGGAGGCGGATATCGCGTTGCGCGGCGCCGATGCCGTGGTCAACCTGGGTGACCTGGTGAGCGGGCCGCTCGACCCGGTCGGCACGATCGACCTGCTGATGGAGCGCACGTTTCCCACCATCAGCGGCAACCACGACCGCTACCTGCTCGAGCGGCCGCCCGCGAAGCTCGATCCGGTGGACAGCTTCGTTGCCGCCCGGCTCGCCCCCAGGCACTTCGATTACCTGCGCAGCCTGCCCCAGACGCGGGACATCGAGGGTGAGGTGTTCATGTGCCACGGCACGCCGACCTCCGACCTCGACCCCTGGCTTGACAGCTGGCGCAAGGGTCGCGGCGCCGTGCTGCCCGACGAGGCGGCGGTCAGCGCGCAAGCCGAGGGGCTGGATTTCCCGGTGCTGCTCTGCGGCCACACGCACGTGTCGCGCATCGTCCGCCTGCGCGACGGGCGGCTGATCGTGAACCCCGGTTCGGTGGGCCTGCAGTTTTATTACGGCGCGCCCGACGCCCGTTACGCCATGCTCGAGCGCCATGGCGGCCGGTGGTCGGCCAGCCTGCACATGGTCCGCTACGACTGGGACGCGGCTGCAAAGCTGGCGGTGGAGCATGGCTTCCCGCTCTGGCACGATGCGCTCGCCACCGGCTGGCCGGGAGCCGAAGGGCTGTTCTGAGGCGCGCAAGCGTATCGCGAGTCGGCCCCGCGCCGCTGTGCCAAAATCGTGCACAAGGGTGGGGGACAGACTCGTCCGGTTAATACCCTGTTAACCCTACGGCCCCGATCATCCACAGAAGAAAGCCTTGGAAGGCGCTGTGGCGTGGTCCCCGGAATCGGGGACGCCGTGTAGGTTCGAAACCACAGGACGATTCGTAGGCTTTCCCGCGTGCGGCAAGTTCTTCGCAAGTAACCGCGTAGCCGGATGACCGGCGGCCTCCAACGCTTCGCCCAATGGGACGCTCAGCCATGGCACAACTTCTCGAATTCGAGCCGGATCGCGCCGTGCATCCGGTGGACATCATCGAGCATATTGCTTCGATCAACGACTGGAACTTCGAGCGGCAGGATGCCGACGAGATCTCCATTTCGGTGCGCGGGAGCTGGGCCGACTACCACGTTTCGTTCAACTGGATGGAGGATCTCGAGAGCCTTCACATCGCGGCCGCCTTCGACCTCAAGGTGCCGGACCCGCGCCGGAACGAGGTTCGGCAGCTGATCGCCCTGGTCAACGAGCAGCTCTGGATCGGCCATTTCGACATGTGGAACCACGAGGGCGTGGTGCTCTTCCGCAACTCGCACCTGCTCACGGGCGGGGCGGAAGTGACGCCGCAGCAGTGCGAAGCGCTGCTCCGCTCGGCCACCGACAGCTGCGATCTCTACTACCAGGCGTTCCAGTTCGTGATATGGGCTGGGAAGAGCGCCGCGGACGCGCTCAGCGAAGTGATGTTCGAGACGGTAGGCGAAGCTTGAGTTTATCCGACATCGGCCCGGTCGTGCTGA
>JBQCFF010000192.1:0-13737 GCA_051959485.1 Devosia sp.
GTGTCATTCGCTGATCACCGGGATGTTCGGATCGGCGACGAGGTACTTGGCGACGAGCTCGTCGATGGTGCCCTTTTGCTTGAGCGCCGCGAGGCCCTCGTTGATCCAGGGGACGATCGGGTTGTCGAAGGCGAAGAGCAGCCCCAGGCCTTCGTCGTTCGGGTCCTTGGGCAAGAGCGCGGTGATCTTCGCCTCCGGCACCTGCACGGCGGTGGCGTAGAGCGCCGTCGGCAGGGCCGCGATGGTGGCGTCGATCTGGCCGCCCTGCAGCGCCTGGAACACGCCGGCCTGGTCGTCGTAGACGGCGGCGTTGTCGATGCCGAGCACGCGGGTCACGTAGTCGAAGTCGGTGGTGCCCACCGCGACGCCCCAGCGGGCCTGCTTCAGGTCGGCGAAGCTCTTCGCATTGGCGACCTCGGAGGTCGGCAGCGCGATCACCGCCTTGTCCGACTGGTAGTAGACGTCCGAGAAGGTCGCGACCTTGCTGCGCTCGGGCGTCACCGAGATCTGCTGGATCGAGAAGTCATACGCCTTCGGGCCCGGCGCGATGGCGCCGTCGAAGGTCACGTCGACCCAGACCACGTCCTCGCGCTTGAAGCCGAGCTCGGCGGCCAGCGCATAGACCAGCGCCGCCTCGAAGCCCTCGCCGCTCTCCGGGTTGTTGTCGAGCACCCATGGCGGATAGGCCGGCTCGGAGGTGGAGACGGTCAGCTTGCCCGGCGTGAACAGCCGCGGATCGTTGGGGGTCTTCTCCTGCGCCAGCGCAGGCATCACCATCGCGACCGCCGCCAGCAGCGCGACCACGAATACGTTGTGCTTGATAGCCATTGTCACTCTCTTCATTCCCGCCCGGCGGTCTGCGGAAAAACTCGCCCCTGCCGCCAAGCCCCGCGGCGAATGTATCGACAATCCCCCGCAACGCCAGCCACAGAATTGCAAAAAAGCGCCGCCCCCGAAACGATCATTGCCCGCCAGTGGCGGGAGGTGTTTGCGCCATGATTTCAAAGCAAGGGGCAGACCGCCAGCGCCGGCGGTCCGCCCCCTCGTGCCTGCAGAAATCCGGCCGGCCGCCGGCCTGCTAGATGTCGATGCCGAGCTCCTTGCCGGTCCGCTTCAGGTGGTCGCGCGCCTCCGGATAGTCGACGTCGGGCAGGTGCTCGAGCATGATCGGGATACCCCGGCCGTCGAGCAGGCTGAGATAGGTGCGGTAGTCGAGGCCGCCGCGGCCCGGGATCACCTCGCTCAGGTGCAGCGAGAGCTTGTCGCCGAGGACAAGGTCCTTGGCGTGGGCGCTGATGATGTAGGGGCCCAGCAGCTCGAAGCAGCGCTTGATCAGGCTGGTCGTGTCGTAGAACTGGCGCGGCGAGACGATCAGGTTCACCGGGTCGAGATGCGCGGCGAAGGCCGGCCGGTCGATAGCCTTGATCAGCTCGAGCAGCACCTCGGGGCTGTCGGGCAGCTCCCACTGCATCATCTCGAGGCAGAACTTGGCGCGCTTGGGCTTCACGTCGTCGATGATCTCGCGCGCGCACTCGACGAACTCGTCGAAGCCCCTCTGGCTGAGGTTGTCGGGATGGGGGTGGAACTCACCACCCTCGGCCAGCGAGCCGATATAGGTGATGGCGCAGCGCGCCCCCACCTCGTCGGCGAGCGCCAGCCGGTCCTTGACGTAGGCGCGGTTCTTCTTGCGCCGCACCGGTTCGGGGGCGGAGACGTTGCACCACGCGGCGACCTCGGCGATCTCGACGTCGGCCTCGGCGAAGGCGTCGCGGATCGCGTTGATCCGCGACTTGTCCTTGAGGTCGACCTTGGGGCAGTAGGCCGCCCGGTAGCCGTAGTCCACATGTGCCCTGGCGATATCACGCGGATCATCGAGATCGAGCGGTACGCCGTATCCTCCAAGCCTGATCATTGTCCTGCATACTCGTCGCTGGCGGGGAGTTCCTGGCCCAGGCGCTCGACCAGCGAGCCCGGGGGGATGTCCTTGAGGGGAAGGTCGACCTTCCGGTGGTCGAGGGCCGACATGTAGAGCGCCATCACCGCCTCAAAGCCGTGGTAGCTGATCTCGCCGTCGCAGGGATGCACGGCCAGCTTGCCGTCGAGCCAGTCGGCGAGATCGCGGATGTAGAGCGGCTGCTCGTAGGACGGATTGAAGAAGCCGTCGCCGCTCAGCATCTCGCCCTTGCTGGATTTCGTCACGGCCTGCCAGCCATTGCCGGTGGTGACGCGGGCATAGCCGTGCGTGCCGTGGATGGTGATGGCGCTGTCAGTCCAGAACTTGATATCGCGCAACGGGTTGTCGCCCGGCACGAAATGCGGGGCGTGGGCGCCGCATTCGATGACGCCGCGCACCCCGTTCTCGAATTCCATGCTGCCGATCACGTAGTCGGCCGACGGATGAGTGTCGGTCAGCATGCCGGTGCCGATCGCCTGGCCGACCACCCACTTCACCTTGGAGCGGTTGTTGAACCACAGCATGTAATCCATGATGTGCGTGCCGAGCTGGCTGAGCCAGGCGCGGGCGGTCGCATGGATCTTGGTGACTTCGCCGATCTCGCCGGAATCGACGAGGTCCTTCACGACATGCCAGGCCTTGCCGTATTTCTGCTGGTGCGAGACGATCAGCTTGATGCCGGCGGCGCGGGCGCGGTCGAAGATTTCCTTTGCTTCCGGCAGCTCGGTGGCCACCGGCTTCTCGAAGGCGATGACCTTCACCTTGTGCTTGATACCCAGCTCGATCAGCGACAGCCGGACATGGGGCAGGGTGGCGAAGCAGAAGACGTCCGGCTTGTGGGCCGCGAGCATCGCGTCGGCGTCGTTGTAGACATTCTCGACGTTGAATCGCTTCGCCATCGCCTGGGCGCGACTGTCGTCGAGGTCCGCCACGGCGAGCAGGTCGAAACGATCGGCATTGGCGGTGAAGCCTTCGGCGTGGAATGCGCCGCGTGGTCCGCAGCCGGCAATGACAACCGAGTATTTCGACATGAATACCTCCCAGTATGGTGTGCGCGGCGTCGAGACCGCGGAATGAGCGCCGCCTGGTCCGGGCCGGCTATTTCACGCTGCCGGAGGTCACCCCGGCCACGAAGAAGCGTTGCAGGGCGAGGAACAGGCAGAGCGGCACGAATACGGCAAAGGCCGCTCCCGCCATCACCAGCTGCGGGCTCGAGGCGCTGATGCCGATCATCTGCGCCAGCAGCACGGGCAGCGTCTGGTTGGCGGTGCCGCCGGAGACCAGCAGCGGCCAGAGCAGGCTGTTCCAGTAGAAGACGAAGCAGAGGGCGCCGAGCGTCGCCAGCCCTGCCGGGGCGAGCGGCAGGTACACCTGCCACCAGATCCGGAAGTAGGACGCGCCATCCACCCGGGCCGCCTCGAAAATCTCGCGCGGCACGCCCTTGAAATACTGCGTCAGCAGGAAGGTGCCGAAGGCGGTGAACGCGAACGGCAGGATCATCCCCCAGAGCGAGCCGACGAGGCCCAGGTACTGCACAACCTGGAACATCGGCACGAGCACGACGGCGACCGGCAGCATGGTCTGGCTGAGCAGGGCCACGAAGGTGAAGCGACTGCCGCGAAAGCGCAGCGTGGCGAAGGCGAAGCCGGCCATCGACGCGGTGACCAGCTGGATCACCGTCACCGCCACGGCGACGATCAGACTGTTTATCGCGGCGGGGATGATCGGATAGTTGGCGATGATCTTGCTGTAATTGTCCCAGCGGATGCGGTCGGGCAGCAGTTCGGGCGGCAGCCGGTAGTAGTCGCCGAGGCCCTTGATGGACTGCGACGCCATCCAGACGAAGGGCAGCAGGAACAGCGCGGCGAAGGCGATGGTGAAGGCGTAGCGCAGCAGCTCGACGGATTTCTTCCTAGACATGATCCATCCTCCTCTGGGCGCGCAGCTGGATGATGGTCACCACCAGCATCAGGGCGAACAGCGCGATCGACGCGGTGGCGCCGCTGCCGACCTCGAAGCGACGGAACGTGGCCTTATAGATGTACATGCCGATGGTCGTGGTGGCGTCGCCCGGACCGCCATCGGTCAGCACGAACACCGCCTCGAAGGTCTGCAGGGCATGGATAGTCTGGGTGATGGCGAGGAAGACGGTGGAGCGGAACAGCAGCGGGCGGACGACGAGGTAGAACAGCTGCCAGCGGCTCGCCCCGTCGAGCTGCCCGGCCTCGATCAGCGAATGATCGATCTGCTGCAGCCCGGCCAGGTAGATCAGCATACACAGGCCCGTCATCGACCAGATCATCATGATGCTGACCGAGATCATCGCCTGCGTGGAATAGGTGAGCCAGGCCACCGACGGCAGGCCGAACAGGCCGATGACGTAGTTGATGAGCCCGGTTTCGGTAGCGAACATGTTGCCGAACACGAAGGAGATCGCCACCAGCGACGTCACGATCGGCATGAAGAAGATCGAGCGGAACAGCAGCTTGGCGAAGGGCATGCGGTCGAGGGCGATGGCCAGCGCCAGTCCCAGTCCCATCGAGACCGGAACGGTGACGGCCCCGAGGATCAGCGTGGTGACGACGCTTTTGCCCGCCGGACCGCCGGAGAACAGGTTGACCCAGTTGGTAAGCCCGACGAAGCGCGGCGCCGAAATGAAGTCCCAGCGATTAAAGCTCAGTACGAAAGTCGCGACGGCGGGAACGAGGGTGAAGATCAGGAAGGGGATCACCGAGGGCAGGAGAAACAGCCAGGCGGCGATCTCCTCCCGGATCGGACGGCGGGAGCTGGGCGACGAGAGGCTGGAGGCCTCTTCGGCTGCTGAAATGACTGCCATTGGACAAGTGCCCCTCTGCCCGACCGGTCGCCGCGAAGGCAACCGGGCTCGAAAATCGGTGCCGTCGGAGGACCGGCGGCACCCAACTCATAGCCTGTCAGTTGGCCGCGGCGTCGGCGAGGGCGGCGTTGGCCTCGGCCTCGATCTCGGCCTGCGCAGTGGGCACGTCCTTGGTGCCGTTCCAGACCTCGCTCATGATGCGCTTCTGGATGTCCATCACCTGGAACGAGCCCTTGACCGCGTTGAACGGCTCGAAGCCCTGCACCTTCCCGGCGAACTCGGTCATGTGGTCGGAGAGCTGGCCCCAGGCCGAGTTGCGGGCTGGCACGCCTGTGGTGACGACCTTGGCCAGCACCGGGCCACTGGTGATGTAGGCGAGGAACTTGTAGGCCGCGTCGGTGTGAGGCGTGCTGGCGGTGATCACATAGGCGCCGCCCAGGCCCGTGCCGACCTGCGCCACCGGACCGACCGGCAGGCGCGCGATGTTGAAGTCGACGCCGGCGTCATCGAGGATGTAGGTCGTGTGACCGACGCCCAGGATCATCGCGGCGTTGCCGCCGATGAACAGCGACTGCGCCTGGCCGTTGGGATCCTTGGGGTCCGGGATCGGCATGAAGCCGTCATGGATCAGGTCGGCGAACAGCTGGATGGCCTTGACCCCGCCCTCATTGTTGGCGCCGTACTTGCCGTCGTCGGTGATCATGCGCGAGCCGAAGCCGCGATACCAGCCTTCGAGCACCCAGTCGGTACCGCCGCCGGCCAGGCCCCAGACCTTCCGGCTGCCCGTACTCAGCTTCTCGCTGATGGTGCGGGCGGCGGCGTTGAGGTCGTCGGTGGTCCAGCCTTCGGCCGGATGGGGCACCCCGGCGGCGTCGAACAGCTCGGGGTTGTAGTAGACGACCTGGCCGTTGAAGTCGTAGCCGATGCCGTAGAGCTTGTCGTTCAGCGTCAGATATTTCAGCATCGTCTGGTTGGCATCCGCCAGGTCGATGTCCGGATCCGCTTCGACGTAGGAGTTGAGCGGCAGCAGCTGGTCGCCATAAAGCCACTGCGCGCCGAAGCCCGGCACGAACAGCCAGATGTCGGGCAGCTTGCCCGAGGCGGTGTCCACCGGGCGCTGCTGCCAGTATTCAGACCAGGGCGCGTTGATCATCGTCACCTTGATGTCGGGATTGGCGGCGTTGAACTCGTCTACGGCCTTCTGGTACGGCTCGACCTGCGGCAGCGACAGTGCGTTTGCGAAGGTGAGCTCGACGGGCTGCGCCTGGGCGGCGCCCAGCCCAAGCCCCAACGCTGCCAGCGCAGCGCCGGCCAGACGATACAACGTCATTTCATTCCCTCCCTTGGCGCCGGCGACCTCCCGGGCGGCCGGCTGTGAAACTCGCGCCGCATCCTCCAGCAGCGTTCTTCGACGCTACGTTATATTAGTGCAATGAGTCAAATCAGACGTTAGTTTGTAGCCGCCCAAGCGGCAAAACGCTGATGGATCAATAAGATACTGGGTTGATTTGGGGTCGCCGGCGCGCGTGGCGACGAAAGCCTCACGCGGGTACTGACTTTTCCGCCTCGATGCGCTTCAGCACGTTGACCGTGTTGTCGAGCGAGGTTTCGAGATGTGCATTGATCGCCCGCTCGGCCGCCTCCGGGTCATGGGCCGCAAGGGCGTCGACGATGGCGCGATGTTGCTCGATGGTCGTGTCGCCGGCGCCTGGGGAGGGAAGCGAGAGCAAGCGGCAGCGATCCATCTGCGCCTTGCTCATGTCGACCACCTTCCACAGCATGCCGAAGCCGTTCACTTCGGCGATGAGCCGGTGGAAGGTGTCGTCGTGATCGATGGCTTCCTCGAAACGCGCTCGCTTCAGCGCCAGCGCGTGGATGTCGATGTTGTCGTTGAGACGCTGTACCTGGTCGTCGGTGATGACCCCGGCGGCCCGGCGGGCGCTCTCGCGCTCGAGCGCGGTGCGGATGATGTACGCCTCCAGCACCTGCGCGCTGCGGATCGGGGTGACGAAGGTCCCGGCCTGGGCCCGGACATCGATGAGGCCTTCGTCCTCGACTTTCTTGACGGCCTCCCGCACCGGCGTGCGCGAGGTGCCGAGGTGTTCGGCAATCTCGATCTCGTTGACCGGAGAGCCCGGCGCCAGCTTACCGGTCACGATGGCTCTTCGGACGAGCAGGTAGATCTGGTCGCGCAGCGGCATACCGCGGTTCAGGGTCACGCCCCGCAAAAAGTCGGTCAGGCTCGCCTTGTCATTCATCGCCCGTACAGCCCCTGGCCCGCCCCATGAATGCCCGCTCCCGTACGGCCCGCACGTAGGGTCCGGAAGCTGGCACTCGGACGCACACGCTAAAACTGATGCTTCCACTTGCAATATATTACACTAATATAATAAGCAGCAAGGGCGCTTTCGGGGAGGGATGGATGGGGCGGTTACGGGTCGGGCTGATCGGCACCGGGTTCATGGGGCGGACCCACAGCAACGCCTTCCGGCAGGCTCCGGTGTTCTTCCCCGGCGACACGAGCGTGGAACTCGCGGCCGTCTGCGGCCGCGACGCCGGACGCACCGAAAGCTTTGCGCGTACATGGGGTTACCAGAGCTTCGAGACCGATTGGCGGAAGCTGGTGGCGCGCGACGACATCGATCTGATCGACATCGCGACGCCCAACAACCTGCACGCCGAGATCGCCATCGCGGCGGCGCAGGCGGGCAAGCTGGTGAGTTGCGAGAAGCCGCTCGGCACCTCGCTGCAGCAGTCGCAGCGCATGGCCGAAGCCGTCGCCAAGGCCGGCGTCGCCAGCATGGTGTGGTACAACTACCGGCGCATCCCGGCGGTGACCCTGGCCAAGCGGATGATCGATTCGGGCGTGCTGGGGCGCATCTTCCACTATCGCTCGAAGTTCCTGCAGGACTGGACCATCTCGGCCGACCTGCCGCAGGGCGGCAACGCCACCTGGCGGCTCGATGCCGCCGCTGCGGGCAGCGGCGTCACCGGCGACCTGCTCGCGCATTGCGTCGACACCGCGATGTGGCTCAACGGGCCGATCACGCAGGTCTGCGGCATGACGGAAACCTTCATCAAGGAGCGGAAACACGCGGACTCCGCTACCCTGCAGCCGGTGACCATCGACGACGCCAGCGCCTTCCTCGCCCGCTTCGCCAACGGCTCGCTCGCCACCTTCGAGGCCACCCGCTACGCGCGCGGCCACAAGGCGCAGTTCACGCTGGAGATCAACGGCGAACGCGGCTCGCTGGCGTGGGACCTGCACGACCTGCACCGGCTCAGCTACTTCGACAGCGCCGACGAGGGGATCACCCGCGGCTGGCGCTCGATCCATGTGACGGACGGCGATCATCCCTACATGGACGCCTGGTGGGTGCCCGGCCTGCAGATCGGCTACGAGCACAGCTTCATCCACCAGTTCGCCGATTTCCTGCGGAGCCTCGAGACCGGGGTCCGCACCGTCCCCGACTTCAACGATGCCCTGGCGACCGATGCCGTGACGGACGCCGTCCTCGCCTCGGCGGCCAGCGGCGAATGGCGGACGATCGACGGGGCCGGCGTCGCCGTGGACTGAACCTCGGGCTCGGGAGCGGGTTGCCGCCGCCCATGTCAGGTGACCGGGCGGTGGCTGGGGAGGCTAGATATCGCGGCTGCCGGAGGGGCTCATCGACCCTTCACTCGACAGTGGCCGGTCCGGTCCCACCCTGAGGCTGCCGGCAAAGCCGCCATCGTCTTCCCACCGGGCGATAGCGAAGGCGCGGGCCGAGGCGTCACGGTGCCAGGCGTCCAGCCGATCCGGCAGCGCGACCGGCCGCTGGCGCAATCCGCTGCGCGTGGCTTGCCATATCGTCATGTCGTGCTCTCCTTTCCTAGACTAGGCTGCCTGCGAAACGCGTTCCACTTCGAGGTACTCGGTCCTGTCGCGATCGGTGCGGTAGGAGACCGACTCCCCCGGGCTGAGGCCGAGCAGGGCCAGCCCGCGAGGCGAGCGCAGCGACAGGTGGATATCGTCGCCCCGCTCGGGGGCCTGCCAGGTCAGCACGCGTTCCTCGGGCCGCTGCCGGTCGGTACGGAAACGGACCCGCGCGCCGCTGAGGGCCACGTCGTCCGGCACCGTCGAAGCGAGCGCCGGTGCGGCAGCGCCGAGTTTGAGGCGCAGGACGGAGGCGAGCGGAGTCCGGCTGCCGATCATGGTGCGCAGCAACCGCTGCAGGCGGTGATATTCGGTCGAGGGCAGGAGAGTAGGGGGATGTGCAAACAGCATTATTGTTCCTTTCTGAAATGGTGACTGACGGATCACGACGGGACGGGCGGCTCGTCGCAGCCGCGCGGCGTCACTCCCGGCGAAGCGGAAGCATGTGCTGACCAGCGATCCCGCAGGATCGCGATGCAGCTTCTGTGATCGGGGAAATCCCTAAGCCCGGACGGCGCGGCGGCCCGCGGACCTAGGGCAGGGGTCCCGTCAGGAGACGGACCCGCGACAACAGCAGCAATGTGAAAAACGGCTTGCTCATGTCCCCCCATACATGGGGACCGCCGGGGCCGGTTCAACCGACGTCACCGCCATCGAGCGCCTGGCATAACGTCGCAGCCCAAGGGCCGGCGCGCACGTAACGCAGCGGGCAGAACGACTTGGGGCGTCGCGATCAACGAGTTGGTTAGGGGGCGCCTGGCCGCGCGGGGCACGGCTGTGAAGCTGCTTGACAACCAACTGCCGCCGGGCAGTGGTAGAACCGGTCGTATGTCTGCTCCCAATTACCGGCAGCAGAGGTCAATCACGGGGAAACGGTGTACGGGGAATCGGGCAGGCGCAGAGTAGGGTTGCTGGGGGCAGCAATTGAGTAATGCAGGCTTGCCGCCTCAGAGAATGACAGCGGCAGAGTTCCTGGAGCGTGTCCAGATTGTGCATGGCACGTTCAGGCGCGATCGCCTCACGGTCCATTGCATCATCAAAGACGAAATGTACTTCCTTCCAAGCTTTCTCGATCACTATCGATCTCTTGGAGGCGAGCAGTTCCTTTTTTGGGATGACGGTTCGACCGACGGGTCATCGGATTACCTGAAGGCGCAGCCTGACTGTGTGGTCCTCAGTTGCAGCTTTTCGTATGGGGCAAGTGTCGACATTGTTGATGCGCCCTTACGAAATACTGTCAGCAGGGTTGGGGTGCTTGCCAAGACATTCATGGCAAAGAAGGTGGGATTGGAGGGCTGGGCAATCGGGGTCGATGCCGATGAGTTCATCCTCCTTCCGTCACAGTTCACCGATTTCAAAGACCTAATTGCATCACTCGATTCCCCAGATTTGCAGGTTGTGCTGTCCAGCCTCGTGGAGTTTTATCCGGACCGGATTTGGCAGCCGGGCCCGTCCCCTGCTCCCGTCTGCTTGAACGACCTGCTGGGGTTGTATCCCTATTTCGATGCTCACCCGTTGTTTGAGCTGAACGCAGGCGAAGGCGCGCTGCAGGGCGAGACGGCATCCATGCGGCTCTTCAGGAAGTTTGAGGTTCGGAGCCCGTTTCCGGGCTACTTCCCGCCATCGCGATTCTTCCGCTGGTTGGTTGGCGACCCCCCGCGAACGCCCGCCCACAAGACACCTCTCATAAAGTGGTCGAGCGATACGTTCCTGCAAGGAAACCACTTGCCGAAAGCGGTCGCTCCGAGCGACTTGCTACTCGCGATGGCACATTTCAAATTCACTCGGGACCTCGACAGACGGACTGACGGCGCCATTGCGAGCCGCGCTTACGCCTCCAACAGCCTTCGATACGACTGTTACGATGCCCTCATCGCGACAATGCGAAAGACTAACGCCTCCTTCCTGGGACCGCAGTCCCGCAAGTTCGAATCGGCCGTTGATTTTTTGACGACTGGTCTCATGCGATCTGGCCACGTGGCCCAACAAGAGCCTGGCAGTTAATGGAAGCATCGCAGATCTTTCGTCGCCTATTCGGGCGGCCCGCCTTCGTGTCCTATCCGAAGTCCGGTCGCACCTGGATGCGGTACATGTTGCATCTGGCGCAGGTCCGCGTCCGGTTCACCCATGCCGGCCATGGGACTTCTGCAAGGGGAATGGGCCAGGCCTTCGAGGGCGTAAAGTTGGCTGCCTTGGGCCCCCGAAATATCTTCATGCATCGGAACCCGCTCGACACCGCGGTCTCGATGTACTTCCAGATTCACAAGGTTGAGTTTCGGGAGGGGGCACCGGGCTTCGAAGAAACTAAAGGCACGCTTGTCAGCCGAGGGGTCAGCCTGCCGCCAACCGTCATCGAGGAGTTCGTGGGCCACCCGACGTGGGGAATGGAGAACATCCTGCGCTTCAACCGAGCATGGCTGGAACAGGCGGAACGCGAACGGATGCTGGTCGTGACCTATGAGGAAGCCCGCCAGGATCCTGAAGCGGTGCTTTCGCGGGTTCTTTCGCACCTTCGGCGATCTGGCAGAAACATCGACGACATTGTGCGCCGAAGCGACTTTGCAGAGATGCAAAAGCTCGAACGTGCCGGGGCCGACAAGGCCTTGAAGCTGCATGGGGACACGGGTGACGGTGACGCGCAGAAGGTTCGCCGCGGGAAGGTCAGGGGCTACGTTGACTATCTCTCTCCTGACACGGTCGCCGCTTGCAGCAAGCTAGCGCGTGAGTACGGTTTCGAGGTCTAGTGCCCGAACCCAGCCTGCTGATCACTAGGCCGGACCGGCATATGCGAGCGGAGGAGGACGGGAAAGCGCACCCATCGGCTGCGGCCCTTTCCTCTTGCGCATCACCAAGCACTCGGGTATCAGCCGCCTCAGGACATCTTGCCCTAACGCAAGACCTTCGACCTGGGAGGGTCGCAATATGGCTGATATGCCCCTGACCGCGCCGGCGGTGAAACCGGCTAATCCGAATTTTTCGTCGGGCCCCTGTGCCAAGCGTCCTGGATGGACAGTGGACGTGCTTGCCAACGCGCTCGTTGGCCGCTCGCACCGCGCCAAGCCGGCCAAGCAGCGCATCGAGAAGGCGATCCAGCTCACCCGCGAGCTGCTGGAAGTCCCCGACGACTACCTGATCGGCATCGTCCCCGCTTCCGATACCGGCGCCGTCGAGATGGCGCTGTGGGGCATGCTCGGCGCCCGCGGCGTCGACATGCTGGCCTGGGAATCGTTCGGCGAGGGCTGGGTCACAGACGTGACGAAGCAGCTGAAGCTCGACAACGTCCGGGTGCTGAAGGCGCCGTACGGCGAGCTGCCGAACCTCAATGAAGTGAACTTCGACAACGACGTCGTCTTCACCTGGAACGGCACCACCTCGGGCGTCCGCGTGCCGAACGCCGACTGGATCCCGGCGGATCGCCAGGGCCTCACCATCTGCGACGCGACCTCGGCCGCCTTCGCGCAGAACCTCGACTTTTCGAAGCTCGATGTCGTCACCTTCTCCTGGCAGAAGGCGCTGGGCGGCGAGGCGGCGCACGGCATCCTGATCCTGTCGCCCCGCGCCGTCGAGCGGCTCGAGACGTTCAAGCCGGATCGCCCGCTGCCGAAGATCTTCCGCCTCACCAAGGGCGGCAAGCTGATGCGCGACGTGTTCGAAGGCGCCACCATCAACACCGTGTCGATGCTCTGCATCGAGGACGCGGTGGATGCGATGGAGTGGGGCAAGTCGCTCGGCGGGCTCAAGGCCATGCAGGCGCGCGCCAACGCCAACGCCAAGGCGCTGGCCGACTGGGTCGCGAAGTCCGACTGGGCGGCGTTCCTCGCGAAGAACGAGGCCGAGCGCTCGAACACCTCGATGTGCCTCGTCATCAAGGACCCGGCGATCACCGCGCTCTCCGACGACGCCCAGACGGCATTCGCCAAGGCGATCGTCTCCCGGCTCGACAAGGCCGGCGTCGCCTATGACATCGGCGGCTACCGCGATGCGCCGACCGGCCTCCGCATCTGGACCGGCTCGACCGTCGATACGGCCAATGTCGAGGCGCTGCTGCCGTGGCTCGATTACGCCTTCGCCGCCGAAAAGGCCGCGCTGGCGCAGGCTGCCGCCTAAACACACGTAATGCCGGCGCCCTCGTGGTTCGACAAGCTCACCATGAGGGCGACCTAAGGTCTTCCATACCAGATCAATTCATGCGCCGAGAGGCGCAACCAAGGAGGGCTCGATGCCCAAGGTTCTCGTTTCGGACAAGCTGTCGAAGACTGCGGTCCAGATCTTCAAGGACAACAATATCGAGGTCGACTACCTGCCGGACCTCGGCAAGGACAAGGACAAGCTGCTCGAGGTGATCGGCCAGTATGACGGCCTCGCCATCCGCTCGGCGACCAAGGTCACCGAGAAGATCCTCGCTGCTGCCAAGAACCTGAAGGTCATCGGCCGCGCCGGCATCGGCGTCGACAATGTCGACATCCCGGCGGCCACCAAGGCCGGCATCATCGTGATGAACACGCCGTTCGGCAACTCGATCACCACGGCCGAGCATGCCATCTCGTTGATGCTGTCGCTCGCCCGCCAGATCCCCGAGGCGGACGCCTCGACCAAGGCGTCGAAGTGGGAGAAGAACCGCTTCATGGGCGTCGAGGTCACCAACAAGGTGCTCGGGCTGATCGGGGCGGGCAATATCGGCTCGATCGTGGCCGACCGGGCACAGGGCCTGAAGATGAAGGTCATCGCCTACGACCCGTTCCTGACGCCCGAGCGCGCCCAGGCGATCGGGGTGGAGAAGGTCGACCTCGACGAACTGCTGAAGCGGGCCGACTTTATCACGCTGCACACGCCGCTGATCGAGGCGACGCGCAACATCATCAATGCCGATGCCATCGCCAAGATGAAGGACGGGGTGCGGATCATCAACTGCGCCCGCGGCGGGCTGGTCGACGAGGCGGCGCTCTACGAGGCGCTGAAGTCGGGCAAGGTGGCGGGTGCGGCGTTCGACGTGTTCGTCGAGGAGCCGGCGCAGAACAACCCGCTGTTCGA
>JBQCFF010000193.1:0-8111 GCA_051959485.1 Devosia sp.
ACATGGAGCATGTGCTCCAATCCACCCAGGCATCGTTGAAGGCAAAGAACGGCAATGACTGAGCGTCGCTGGGGCATCAACAAGGTCACCGAGGCGGACATCCTGCGGGGCGAGTTCTCGACCCCGTGGGACGCGCCGTTCGTCCCGCCCTTCCCCTTCACCTTCCGGAACGCCGAGGTCCTCACGGTGTTCTGGCGCACCGACCCCGCCGCCATGGCCTTCCTCGCCCCACCGCCGGTGCAGGCGGTGGGGGATGTCGTCTGCGTGCACATCTACCGGATGAACGACACCAGCTGGATCGGCCCCTATCACGAGGCCAACGTGATGTTCGGGGCCACGCTGCCGAACGGCCGCAGCGGCGCCTATTCGCCGTACCTGTTCCTCGCCTCCGACGGCGGCGTCGCGCATGGGCGCGAAGTGCACGGCCAGCCCAAGAAGCTCGCCGACCCGTTCCTCGAGTTCCGCGGCGACCTGATAGTGGCGGGCGTCACCCGCAACGGCATCGACGTCATCACCGTCACCACGCCCTACAAGCAGCGCCAGGCCGAGCAGTCCGAGATGCGCCGCCACTTCGACTTCGGCACCAATCTCAACCTCAAGGCGATCAACAACATCGACGGCACGCCGGCGATCCGCCAGATCACCTCGCGCAAGCTCACCGACGTGGTGGTGCACGAGTGCTGGCGCGGTCCGGCGACGGTGGAACTGCGCCCCAACGCGCAGGCGCCCGTGTTCCGCCTGCCGGTGGTCGAGCCGCTCGAGGCGTTCTACTGGCGCGCCGACTTCACGCTGGTGACCGGCGAAATCATCCACGACTACCTGAAGTAGGCGAACCATGGGCAACAAGATCAATGTCGGCGTGATCGGCGCGGGCTGGTGGGCCACACTGAGTCACATCCCGGCGCTGCGGGACAATCCCGAGGTCGGCATCGTGGCGGTGAGCCGCCCGGACCCCGAGGGCATGGAGAAGGTGGTTGCGAGCTTTCCCGGCGTAAGACCCTATTTCGACGCCGAGGAGATGCTCGACAAGGAGGACCTGCAGGCGGTGGTCGTCGCCTCGCCACATGTCCTCCACGCCGAGCACGCCAGGCTTGCCCTGTCGCGCAAGCTGCATACGCTGATCGAAAAACCGATGGCCACGACCGCGGCCGATGCCCGCGCCCTCGTGGCGCTGGCGCAGCAGCAGGGCGTGCAGATCGTGCTGCCCTATGGCTGGAACTACCGGCCGATCGTGCAGACTGCGCACCAGCTCATCAAGGACGGCTGGGTCGGCGACGTGCGGCACGTGGTGGCGCAGATGGCTTCGGCGCTCGCCGACCTGTTCGGCGGCGAGCCGATGGTCGAAACCACGGAGCACCTGTTTCGCCCGCCCGTTTCGACCTGGGCGGACCCGAAGAAATCCGGCGGGTATGGCTGGGGCCAGCTGACGCATGGGCTCGGGGCGCTGTTCCGCATCGTCGACCTCGACCCCTCGCGGGTCTTCGCCCGGACCGGGCTGTCGCCGGCCGGCGTCGACTACTACGATGCGGCCGTGGTGGAGTTCGCCAACGGCGCGACCATGGCGCTGTCCGGCTCGGCCACGGTTCCCAAGTCGCGGGGCTATCAGATCGATATCCGCATCTTCGGCACCGAGGGGATGATGCTGTTCGACATCGAGCGGCCGCGGGTCGAGGTGATCCGCCACGACGGCAAGACCCACATCGCCGAGCTGCCGCCCGGCGCCGGGGACTACGAGCAGGTGGCGCCGATCACGCTCTTGGTCGACCTCGCCCGCGGCGCCGCGGCGGAGAACCCGGCCGACGGCACGGTCGGCATGCGCTCGAGCGTGCTGCTCGACGCCATGTACCGCTCGGCGCAGTCGGGCCGCATGGAGGATGTCCGGTGAAGCTCGGGGTCACCAGCTGGTCGTTCCCGCAGCTCAGCCTCGAGGAGGCCGGCGGCCTCGCCCGCGTGCTCGGCCTGGACGGGCTCGACATCGGCTATTTCTACCGCTCGGCGCTCGACAAGGCGCGCCTGCTCGAGGCGCCCGAGGCCTATGGCGACGAGATCCGCGGCCGCCTGCCGGTGGCGGTCTCCAACCTCTACCACCTGTTCGGCAATGGGGTCGCCGAGCGCAACCTTGCCGATCCGGCCCACCGCGCCGCCAACCTCGCCGACTTTCGCCACGTGGTGAAGTTCTGCGCCGCAGTCGGCGCACCGAGTGTGTTCATCCTGCCCGGCGTCCTCAACGGCGCCCAGGGCCGCCGGCAGGCACTCGACGAGACCGTGGAGTCGCTGAAGCCACTGCTCGAGGTGGCGGCCGGCAGCGGCGTCACCGTCTGCGTCGAGCCGCATGTCCACTCCTATCTCGAGAGCCCTGCCCTCGCCGCCGAGATGTGCGAGCGCGCCGCCGGCGTCAGGCTGGCGCTCGACTACGCGCATTTCGTCGTGGGCGGCTGGCGGCAGGACGAGATCGATGCCCTCGCCCCGCATGCCGGGCACGTGCACCTGCGCCAGGCCCGGCCCGGCGCGCTGCAGGCCAAGCTGGACGAGGGTACGATCAACTTCCCGGCCGTGCTGGCGACCCTGCGCGATGCCGGCTATGACGGCTGGCTCGCCTGCGAGTATGTGCACCAGGGCTATTTCGACACCCTGCACGACGACGTGCTGACGGAGACCGTGAAGATGCGCGACCTGTTCCGCGCCTGGAGCGCCGCATGAGCGGCGCCATCATCGTTACCGGCGGAGGCGGCGGCATCGGCCGCGCCATCGCCAGGCGGCTGCATGCGGACGGCTACGACACCGTCATCGCGGACCGGGACCGGGCCGCCGGCGAAGCGGCAGCCACGGCCGTCGGCTGCGGCTTCGAACTCATCGATATCGGCGACGAAGCCTCGGTGGTGGCGGGCGTCGCAGCGGTCGCGGCGCGGCATGGCGGGCTCCATGGCGTCGTCAACAACGCCGGCATCCACATGCAGTCGCTGGTGGTCGAGACGAGCGCCGACGACTGGGACCGCATCTTCCGCGTCAACAGCCGCGGCACCTTCCTGATGTGCCGCGAGGCGGCGCGCGTGATGGCAGGACAGGGGTCCGGCCAGATCGTCAACATCATCACCAAGCTCGGCTTCGGCAACCCGTTCTCCTCGGTGTACATCGCCTCCAAGAACGCCATCTGGGGCCTCACCCAGTGCCTCGCGATCGAGATGGCCTCGAGCGGCGTACGGGTCAACGCCATCGCTCCCGGCCATGTCGGACCCGGTACCGGCATGGAAGCGGCCTTCCGCGCCAAGGCCGAGAAGCTCGGGAAGAGCTGGGACGCGTTCGAGGCGGACGTGGTCTCGACGATCCCGCTGCACCGCTGGTGCACGCCCGAAGACGTAGCCGCCGGGGTATCGTGGCTGATGGGGCCGGATACGAGCTTCGTCACCGGGGAAATGATCAACATCACCGGCGGCTTCCAGGCCTACGCCGCCACCCCGGACGCTGCTGCCGTTCGCGAAGCAGCCCGTCGAGGACCATCGAAATGAACAAGCTCCTCGCCGGCAAGGTGGCGCTCGTTACCGGCGCGCGCACGGGACTCGGGGCGGCAACGGCGGAAACGCTGGCGGCCGCCGGCGCGGCGGTGATCGCCACCGGCCGCCAGCCGGGCGACTGCGCCGATGTCGTCGCCCGCATCAACGCCAGCGGCGGCAAGGCGACCGACCTCGCCCTCGACGTCGCCGACCTCGCCGCCATACCGGGTCGCGTCGCCGCGGCGGTGGCGCTGCACGGCCGGGTCGACGTGCTGGTCAACAATGCCGCGACCATCGCGCCGATGGCCCGCCTCGCCGACCTCGACGCGGTGGCCTTCGACCGGGCAATGACGGTGAACGTCAGCGGGCCGGCGGCGCTGGTCGCGGCGCTCTGGCCGCACCTCGGCGGCGGGCGCGTCATCAACGTGGTGAGCGGTGCGGCGAATCGGCCCCTCCCCGGCTGGGCCGCCTACTGCGCCTCGAAGGCCGCGCTGCTGATGCTGACCCGGTCGATCGCGCTCGAAGGCGCCGATGCCGGGATCCTCGCCTTCGGCTTTGCCCCCGGGCTGGTCGATACCGGAATGCAGGCCGGTATCCGCGCCGCTCGGATCAACGAGATTTCCGACATTCCCCGCGAGAAACTCCTGCCTCCCGGCCGGCCGGCCGCCGCGATCGCGTGGCTCGCCTCCGGCAGGGGCGACGATCTCGCCGGCGAGTATGTCGATATCCGCGCGGAGGGTCTGCTGGCCCGGGTGGACGCCGACCTCGCCGTAACGGTGGGCTAGTCGGAGTCCTTGCGGCGGGGGGCGCGCCAGAAGCGTTCGCCGAGGATCACCAGGCCGACCGCACCGGCCACCTTCAGCACCACGGCGGCTTCATTGCCGGCGAGCCAGTTCGGCGCGCCCATCAGCGACGCATAGAAACACGCAGCGCCCACGACGAGGACGCTGAGCAGGCCGATGAAGGTGGAGGGGGTCAAGCGGATACCTTGGTCGGAATTGAGCACCCGACCCTGCCCTACCAGCCCTTATCCACAGTGAAGCGGCGCGGGTGCATTGCGAGGGGCGCGTTAAGGTATCGTTAACTTCGCGGTGGTCGGTTACGCACCAAATCGAACCGTGCGGAGCTCCGATGAAGCTGCTGATGCGAGTGCTGGCCATCCTGGCCGTGGTGTTTGCGCTTTATGTCATCGTCGGGGAGCAGCTCGTCGGATCGAGCGGCGAGGCGTTCGTGAACACCCGCCTCGCGGCGGTGAGGGCGCCGCAGGGCGGCGTGGTCGAGCTGAACCTGCCGCCGCTGGGCGCCCGGGTGCGGCAGTCCGAAGTGCTCGGCAACATTGTCGGCGCGCAGGCCGATGACGGGTACCTGCAGGGCCTGGAACGCGGGCTGGCCGAGGCCAAGGCGGAAGCCGGCGCACTCGAGTCGCTGCCGGCCGAAGGCACCGCGCTGGAACGCCAGCGCGCCTCCGCCCGCGTCGAGGCGCTGGGCGGGCTGGTCGAGGCGCGCCGTGGCCAGGTCGCGCGCACCGCGAGCAGCGCGCTTCGCAGTCCCGTCCCGGGGCTGCTGTGGAGCGTCCAAACGACCAGCACCGAGTACGTACCCGAGGCGGAGGAGCTGCTGACGATCGCGGACTGCTCAACGCCCTTCATCCACGCCAGCGTCGACCAGCGGCTGTTCAACCGGCTGCAGGTCGGGGACGCGGCGCAGTTCCGCTTCCACGGCGGCCCAACGATCGACGTGAGCGTCGCGCTGCTCGCCGGCACGGGCCCGCGCACCCTGCTCGAGACGCTGGCCATCACGCCGACGGCCCGCCAGCTCGAGGGCTATGCCGTGCTGCTGTCCGCCCCCTCCCTCGCCAATGCCTCCGACTGCCCGGTCGGCCGAACCGGCCGGGTCATCTTCAGCGAGGGGCCGCTCGCCATGATCGGCGAACTCTGGACGCGCACCGGGCTCTGAGGTGCTGCTCCTCCCCGAATGGCTGCGTGCGTGGGCTCCGGGGCTGCTGGTCGGCGGGCTGGGCCTGGTGCTGGCGCAACTGCTCAACCGCAAGGTGACCTGGCACCGGCTGGCGTTCTACCTCATCGCCGTGTTCTTCAGCCTCCGCTACCTCGTCTGGCGGTTCACCGAGACCCTGGCGCCGCTCGGCTGGACCTGGGATGCGCTGGCGAGCTGGTCCTTCGCGCTCATCGAAGGCGCTACCATCGTCTCCAGCATCTCCGCCTTCACCATCCTCACCCGGAACCGCGACCGGACGCCGGAGGCTGACCGGCAGCTGGGCTGGTACGGCGCCGAGCCGCCGCGGATCGCCGTGCTGATCGCCACCTACAACGAGGAGTGGGCGGTGCTGGAGCGCACCATCGCCGGGGCGCTCGCCTCCGACTACCCACGCTTCGACATCTACGTGCTCGACGACGGGCGGCGCGAATGGCTGGGCGAGAAGTGCCGCGCGCTCGGGGTCGAGCATGTGACGCGGCCGAACAACGACCACGGCAAGGCCGGCAACATCAACCACACGCTGGCCCGCTTCCGCGCCGAGGGCAGGACGCCGGACTTCGTCGCGGTGCTCGACGCGGACTTCGTGCCGCACCACGATTTCCTGAAGCGGTCGCTGGCGCTGTTCCACGACAGCTCCGTCGGGTTGGTGCAGACGCCGCAGCACTTCTTCAACCCCGACCCGATCCAGCACAACCTGGGGATCAGCCGCTCCTACCCCGACGAGCAGCGCTTCTTCTTCGACTACATGCAGCCCTCCCGCGACGCCTGGGGCATCGCGGTGTGCTGCGGCACGTCCTCGATCGTCCGCTGGAGCGCCCTCGAGGCGATCGGCGATTTCCCGACCGAGAGCGTGACCGAAGACTACCTGCTGACCTCGATGCTGAAGCTCAAGGGCTACAGCACGGTGTACCTGAACGAGGCGCTGAGCGAGGGTCTCGCGCCGGAAGGGCTGAAGGAATACATCACGCAGCGCGCCCGCTGGTGCCTGGGGCTGATGCAGATCGTCCGCAGTCCGGCGGGGCCGTTCAGCAAGGAGAAGCTGCGGCTGCGCGACCGCTGGAGCATCCTCGATTCCTGCGTCTATTGGCTGACGACCTTCCCGTTCAAGATCGCCTGCATCGTCTATCCGCTGCTCTACTGGTTCTTCGGCGTCATCGTCGTGGATGCGCGGCTCGACGACATCGTCTCCAACTTCGTCCCCTACTACCTGGCGACGATGGTGTTCCTGAACTTCGTGTCGATCGGCATGTTCGTGCCGATCCTCAACGACATCAGCCAGCTCGTGGGCGCCCTGGAGATCAGCCGCGGTGCGTTCACCGGCTTGCTGCGGCCGCGGGGCCATGCGTTCAAGGTGACGATGAAGGGCGGCGACCGCACCCGCGTCGTGGTGCAGTGGTCGATCATGCGGCGCTTCGTGCTGCTGTTCGCGGCCACCGTGATCGGTCTGCTGATCGGGCTCACCATCGACTACGCGTTCGAGGCGCATGCCGGCGAAGGCAAGGTCGTGATCCTGTTCTGGACGATGTACAACCTGGTGGTGCTCGCCGGCACGTGCCTGGTCTGCGTCGAGCTGCCCCGCAGCGGCTCGATCCTGCGCAGCAACCCCGAACAGGTGGTGGTGACGCAGGGCGGGCGCCGCAGCCATGCCTGGCTCGCCGACATCAACTTCGAGGCCGTGCGCCTGCGGGGCATCGACCTCGCGCCGGGCACGGAGTTCACGCTCTCAGTGCCCCAGGTCGGCATCGTCGGCGCGGTGGCGAGGCTCAGCGTCGGCGGCAGCCTCGACGCTGCGATCAGCCTGTCGGCCGAACAGCGCCCGCTGCTGGTCGAGAAGCTGCACACGCAGGGCGGGACGCCCGGCACCGGCCTCGTGGCCGGCGCCACACTCGCCGCCGGCCTACTCCGCCGGGTCGTCGCCGGGGCGATCCGCTAGCGGCCGCGACTGCAGCCTGGCGATGGCATCCGACAGGATGGAGAGCTCCCGGTAGCGCGTGCGCTCGCGGTGGTAGCCGACCGCCTCGCCCCGCGACAGGCTCTGCACGGCCTCGACCAGCGCCCGCAGCGGGCGGGTGAAGAAGCCCACGAGCAGCGCCAGCAGCAGCACGGCCGCGCACAGCCCGAGGATGGCGCTGAACAGCAGCTCCGTGGTGAACCGGTCGGCGGCGCCATAGACGAAGGTGGGGTCGAGGCGGAACACGTAGCTCCACCCGAACGGCGGCAGCGTCTCATAGCCGGGCTCGGCGAGCGTGACCGCGTAATAGGTCCGCCCGTCAGGCCAGACCTCCTGCGACGAGCCCGGAAGCGCAAGGGCGGCCGACCGGAAGATGGCCAGGTCCTTCAGCGACTCGTCGGCCGGTCCCGTGGTCAGGATCACCGACCCGGCGGTGTTGACGATGAATGTGTCGACGGCCAGGCGATCGCTGGCCTGGCCGACCAGGTCGCGCACCCATTGCCAGTTCAGGTGAGCCCCGAGCACGCCCCAGACCGAGCCATCCGGGCTGCGGATCGGCGCCGAGAAGTCGATGAAGCGCAGCGGCTCCCCGCTCTCGTTCTCGAGCAGGCGTGCCAGCAGCACGGCTTCGTGCACGTCGCCCGCATGGATGCCGCGCAGGGCGTTGCGGAACC
>JBQCFF010000194.1:0-5968 GCA_051959485.1 Devosia sp.
GGGCATCCGACCGTCCGGCGTCATCTGGTCCACCGTCTCGGGAATCGCCGTCGCCAGCCGCTGCAGCAGATCCTGCCGGCTGAGCCCGGTGCGGGACGACAGCTCGTCCAGGTTCTCGCTGCCGATCGCCTGCTCCACCTGCTGCGGGGTGAGGCCCTTGGTGGGGACACCCGGAGTGATCCAGGAGTCGGCCGTCTCCGCCTGTCCGGCGCCGCGGAAGGTGTTCAGCAGCTCGTTGAGCCCGCCGCCCAGTCCTCCGCCGGCAGTGGCACCGCCGCTTGCACCGGCACCGGCGCGGCCTCCGAGCAGGTCGCCAAGCCCACCGAGCACCCCACCGAGTCCTTCATTCTTGCCGGCGCCGCCGGCGCCCGACTGGAGGCCCTTCAGGGCCTCCGATATCTTGTCGCGGTTCTGGTATCCTGCGACCGCGAGAAGGCCCAGCAGGGCCATCATTGAAGGCATACCTCTAGCCATCTCAACCTCCTCAGGCGCGGCGGCGCGCCACGGCACCCCAGATCGCCAGAACGATGATCGCGCCGACCCCCGCACCGATCAGCCCCGCCCCTTCTCCCGGCTGTTACCAGCCGAGCGCCTGCCCCAGGAACGAGGCGACGAACGCACCGACGATGCCGAGGATGGTGGTGAGGATGAAGCCGGACGGCTCGTTCCTGCCGGGCATGATGAACTTGGCGATGACGCCGGCGATGAAGCCGATGAGGATCGTCCAGAGAATTCCCATTTGCAGTTTCTCCTTAGGCGCCCACATGACGCTGGAGGAACAAGCATTTTACGCGGCAAACGGTTCCGGGCTCGTGTACTCTTGCCCGCTGCGCCGCCTTCCACTATAGCCACCGCCCATGAAGCACCCGTCACCCCTGGAGGACGGGTGCGTGAGCTTTGAGTGTTCGAAGTTCACACCAACCCATGAATGGAACATTTCCATGGCAACTGCACCGACCGAGCTCAAGGCTCAGGCGCGCAGCGGGGTGGGCAAGGGGGCCGCTCGTGCTTTGCGTCGTGAGGGGCTCATCCCCGCCGTCATCTATGGCGACAAGAAAGAACCGCTCGCCATCTCGCTCTCGTTCAACGAGGCGATGAAGCGCATCTACGCCGGCGGCTTCCTCTCCCGCATCATCACCGTCGATGTGGATGGCGACATGCACCAGGTGCTGCCGCGCGACTACCAGCTCGACCCGGTCAAGGACCAGGTGCTGCACGTCGACTTCCTGCGCGTCTCGGGCAACACCAACATCAACGTCCAGGTGCCGGTGCGCTTCCTCAACGAAGAAGCCTCGCCGGGCATCAAGCGCGGTGGCGTGCTGAACATCGTGCACCACACCCTCGACCTGACGGTCTCGGCCAGCGCCATTCCCGAAGCGATCGAGGTCGACCTGACCGGCCTCGACGTGGGCGATTCCGTGCACCTGTCGAACATCAAGCTGCCGGCAGGCGTCACCGATCACTCGCACGAAGCTGATCTGACGATCGCCACCATCGCCGCTCCGTCGGGCCTGCGCGCCGAGGAAGCGGAGGCAGCCGCGGCCGCTCCGGCCGAAGGCGAAGCCAAGGAATAACGTCTCCAGAGGAGCGGGTCAGCCCGCTCCTCCTCCCCATCGCCGAGCAGCGCAGGGTTGGAGTGCAGCCGATGCATCTCATCGTCGGCCTCGGCAATCCCGGGGACAAGTACAAGGGGAACCGGCACAACATCGGCTTCATGGCCGTTGATGCCATCGCCCGCCGATACGGTTTCCCGAACTTTCGCGAGAAATTCCAGGGCCTCGTTACCGAGGGCACCATCGACGGCGAGAAGGTCCTGCTGCTGAAGCCGCAGACCTTCATGAACGCCTCGGGCGACAGCGTGCAGCAGGTGACCAAGTTCTACAAGCTCGGCCCTGCCGATGTCTCCGTGCTGTACGACGAGATCGACCTGGCTCCCGGCAAGGCGCGGGTGAAGGTCGGCGGCGGCAATGGCGGCCATAACGGCCTGCGTTCGATCGACCCGCAGATCGGCCTTGGCTATCGCCGCGTCCGGCTAGGTGTCGGCCATCCCGGACACAAGGACCTGGTGATGCCGCACGTGCTCGGCGACTTCTCCAAGGCCGAACAGAACAGCTGGCTGAACCCGCTGCTCGAGGCGCTCGCCGACAACGCCGGCATGATCGTCAAGGGTGACGACAACGGGCTGATGAACAAGCTCGCCATCGCCACCCAGGGCGACGGCGCCGAGCGGCCGCAACGTCCTCCGACGGCTGATCCGACCCGCAAGAAGGCCCCTGCCCCGTCGCACATTCGAGCCGCCCGCCGCGCCGAGCCGCAGGCCACGGTGCCCGAGACCGGACCCATGGCCGACATGCTGAAGAAGATCTTCGGCAAGAAAGACTAAGGCGCAAACAGGCCCCTCGCCCGGCCATCGAACCGATCCGCCAAACGGATTGACTTCCAACGGCCTTCACCCGATGTGGAGGCCAGCAATTTCCGGAGACACCCATGGGTTTCAAGATGGGCATCGTCGGTTTGCCCAACGTGGGCAAATCGACGCTTTTCAACGC
Source organism: Devosia sp. (assembly GCA_051959485.1). Taxonomy (GTDB): domain Bacteria; phylum Pseudomonadota; class Alphaproteobacteria; order Rhizobiales; family Devosiaceae; genus Devosia_A. The sequence goes on from JBQCFF010000194.1 coordinate 2,550, forward strand.
GCTGACGCGTACCGCCAACGCGCAGGCCGCCAATTTCCCCTTCTGCACGATCGAGCCGAACACCGGCGAAGTCGCGGTCCCCGATGCGCGGCTGGACCAGCTGGCGACGGTCGGCAAGTCGGCGCAGGTGATCCCCGCCCGCATGAGCTTCGTCGACATCGCCGGCCTGGTGAAGGGTGCGAGCCAGGGTGAAGGGCTGGGCAACCAGTTTCTCGCCAACATCCGCGAATGCGATGCCATCGCCTACGTGCTGCGCTGCTTCGAGGACGGCAACATCATCCACGTTGCCAACAAGATCGACCCGCTCGCCGACGCCGAGGTGGTCGAGACCGAACTGATGCTCGCCGACCTCGAAAGCCTCGAGAAGCGCCGCGCCGGCGTCGAAAAGAAGGCCAAGCAGGGCGACAAGGAAGCCAAGCTGACGCTCGACCTGATCGATCGCGCCCTGGTGCTGCTGCGCGACGGCAAGTCGGCGCGGCTGGTGCAGCGGTCCGAGGACGAGGAGAAGCCGTTCCGCGAGCTGCAGCTGTTGACCAGCAAGCCCGCCCTCTACGTCTGCAACGTCGACGAGGGGTCCGCCGCGACCGGCAACGCCATGTCGAAGCAGGTGGAGGAATACGCCAAGCAGCACAATGCCGCGGTGATCGTCATCTCCGCCGAGATCGAGAGCCAGCTCGCCCAGCTGCCGGACGACGAGCAGCAGGAATACCTGAGTTCACTCGGGCTCGACGAGCCCGGCTTGAATCGCTTGATCCGCGAAGCCTATCAACTGCTTGGTTTGCAGACCTATTTCACCGTCGGACCGAAAGAGGCGCGCGCTTGGACCATCCACAAGGGCGATCGCGCCCCGCAGGCGGCCGGCGTCATCCACACCGACTTCGAGCGCGGCTTCATCCGCGCCCAGACCATCGCCTTTGACGACTACGTGTCGCTGGGCGGCGAAGTGCCGGCCAAGGAAGCCGGCAAGGCGCGCGACGAAGGCAAGGACTATGTCGTCAAGGACGGCGACGTGATGCTGTTCAAGTTCAACACCTGACACCCGGACGGGGGCGATGCTCGACACCTATTTCGGAGGCTGGTGGTCGCTGACCACCGCCTACTTCGCCGACGCCGCCTCCGTGTTGACCGGCAACGTGACCGCGTTGAGCGTGGTTGCGGCTGCAGGCGTGGCGCTGCTGGTCATCGGCCTCATCGTCGCGGTCCTCCAGCAGGTGACGCGTACGCGGCGCCTCATCGTGCCGGCCATCCTGGCCCTGCTCTTCCCGATCCTGGTGATCTTCATCGAGAACACCATCGGCTGGCTCGGACGCATCTCGATCTCGTTGTTCGGCACCGGCGCGCTGATTATCTGGGTCGGACTCATCGTCGGGGTGGCACCCAACAAGCTGCCGATCTGGCTGATCGGACTTGGACTCGCCAGCTTCGTCGCCTATTTCGGCCTCGTGACCCTGGTGCCGCTGCTGCTCTAGCTGCGGCGTTCAGCCCCAATTTCGTGCCCCCGGGGTTGCGGGAGCCATCGGCTGCGCTATCTCTAGCAGCGCGGTACCGGGCCCCTCTGACGCGGCAGCTATGCCTCGTGATGTCGGAACTGCTCCACTTCAACATGGAGAGAGGTCCGGCACATGGATGCCCTTCTCGTAGCCCTATCGGGCGATTTCCTCGGCACACCGCTGTATTTCTGGGCGATCTTCCTCGCCATCGTCGTCGGCGTGCTTGCCTTCGACCTCGGTATTCTCAACCGCAATGCGCACGAAATCTCGACCCGTGAGAGCCTGACGCTTTATGCCGGCTACGTCACGGTTGCCGCGCTGTTCGGCGTCTGGGTCTGGTTCACCCGCGGCCAGGAGGCCGGGCTCGAGTTCTACACCGGCTACCTGATCGAGCAGAGCCTCGCGATGGACAACATGTTCGTCATCGCGACCATCTTCGGCTTCCTCGCCGTACCCCGCATCTACCAGCACCGCGTGCTGTTCTGGGGCATCCTCGGGGTGATCGTGTTCCGCGCCATCTTCATCGGGCTCGGCGCGGCGTTGGTGCACTCGTTCTCCTGGATCCTGCTGCTGTTCGGCGGCTTCCTGGTGTTCACCGGCATCCGGATGTTCTCGCACAAGGACGACGACCCCGACATCGAGCACAACCCGGTGCTGACCTTCCTGCGGAAGCATTTCCGGATCAGCCAGCAGCTCGACGGCAGCCGCTTTACCACCCGGGCGCCTGACCCAAAGTCCGGCAGGCTCGTCCGCTTCCTCACCCCGCTGGGCGTGGCGCTGATCATGGTGGAGACCGTCGACCTGATCTTCGCGGTCGACTCGGTGCCGGCCGTGTTCGCGGTCACGCAGGACACCTTCATCGTCTACACCTCGAACATCTTCGCCGTCCTCGGGCTCCGGGCGCTGTATTTCGCCCTGGCGGCGGCAATGAACCGCTTCCGTTACCTGCAAGTATCGCTGGCCATCGTGCTGGTGCTGATCGGCTTCAAGGTGGCGCTGGTGCCGTTCGGGGTGAAGGTCGACACCCTGCTGTCGCTGCTGGCGACGGTCGGCATCCTCGCGGGTGGCGTGATCTTCTCGCTGTGGAAGACGCGCGCCGAACCCGACGTCAGTGCTGCCGAGAATCCGCAGCAGGGGCGGCTCGAGCCATGACGGCTTGATTGCATTCGTCAGCAGGCGCAGGCTCCCTTCCGGATAACTTCCGGGAGGGAACAGATGACTGCGTACAATGTCGTGCGTTTTCGTGTGAAGCCTGGGATGGAAGAGGCGTTCATCGCCAGCCAACGCAAGTCGATCGAGGCTCAGGACCTGCCGGGCGCCCTCAGTGCGGCGCTGGTGCAAACCGGCGACCGGCAGTACTGCTTCGTCGGCCGCTGGGATGATTTCGACAGCATCGTAGCGGCGCGGCCGCAGATGATCGGCTTCCTCGACGAGGTGCGCGAGTACCTCGAGGACCTGGGTGGCGGCCTGGGCGTCACCGACCCGGTTTCCGGGGCGGCAGTTATCGAGCGCACGACCTAGTTGCGTTGGGCTGACGGGTTGACGTAAACGTCAACCCATGAACCCCGTCACCGTCGATCGTCGCCACTTCGAGGATCTCGCACTTGAGGAGGTCGTGGCGCTCGGCAGGATCACCGTCACGAAGGAAATGATCGTCTCCTTCGCGCGCGAGTTCGACCCGTTGCCATTCCACCTCGACGAGGCGGCCGCGAAGAGGTCGCTCCTGGGCGGCCTCGCCTCCTCCGGCTGGCAGACGGCGGCACTGACGCTGCGGCTGCTCACCGACGCATTCCTCAGTCGGATCGCCTCGGCCGGCGGACTTGGTTTCTCCGACCTGAAGTGGATGCGCCCGGTGATGAAGAACGACACCATCACCGGCACCGCGCGCATCGTCGAGCTCCGCCGCTCGCGGCATCACCCGCAATGGGG
>JBQCFF010000195.1:0-6394 GCA_051959485.1 Devosia sp.
CTGTCGATGGGCCTGGTGCTCTGGGTCGGCGGCGAGAAGGTGATGGCGGGCGAGATGACGGTCGGCACGCTGGCCGCGTTCCTCACCTTCATGACCATCCTGCAGATGCCGGTGCGGCAGCTCGGCCTGATGGTCAACTCCTTCGCCCGCGCCTCCACCTGCGGCAACCGGCTGTTCGCCTTCCTCGACCTCGAGGTCGAGATCAAGGACGAGAAGGGCGCCAAGCCGCTGAAACTCACCGAGGGCACGCTCCGGTTCGAGGATGTCGACTTCGCCTATCCGTCGGCGCCCTTCCGCCCGGTGCTCTCGGGCCTCAGCTTCGAGGCCCGTCGCGGCGAGACCATTGGCATCGTCGGTCGGCCCGGCTCGGGCAAGTCGACCGTCGCGCACCTGATCCCGCGCTTCTATGACGTCACCGGTGGCCGCGTCACCCTCGACGGGCAGGACGTGCGCGCCGCCACCCTCGACAGCCTGCGCAACGCCGTTGCCGTGGTGCAGCAGGACAGCTTCCTGTTCACCACCAACATCGAGAACAACATCGCCTATGGCGATCCATGGGCGAAGGAACCGCGGATCGCCCGCGCCTCCGAGTACGCGCAGCTGCACAACTACATCATCGGCCTGCCCACCGGCTACGAGACCATCGTGGGCGAGCGCGGCGTGTCGCTCTCGGGCGGACAGCGGCAGCGGCTCAACATCGCCCGCTCGCTGATGCTCCGCCCCGCCGTCATGGTGTTCGACGACTCGACCGCCGCCGTCGACGCGGGCACCGAGCAGCGCATCCGCACGGCGATGAAGCGGTTCGCCAAGGACCGCGTCACCATCATCATCTCGCATCGGCTGAGCTCGCTGATGCACGCCGACCAGATCCTGTTCATCGACGAGGGCCGGATCGTCGAGCGCGGCACCCATGCCGAGCTGCTCGAGCTCGGCGGGCGCTATCGCGCGCTCTACGACCTGCAGGTGAAGCCTGGCGACGACGCCCTGGAGGCCGCCGAATGACCGAAGCCGCGTTCAACGCCGACGACGAGAGCGAAGACCGCCGCCGCCGCCCGCCGCGCGCCGTGGTCGGCTCCAGCCTCGACCGCGAGGAGGAGATCTTCGGCAAGGCCTATGACCCGAAGATCGTCCGCCGCATCTGGGCCTTCGTCCGCCCCTACCGCCGGCAGATCTATATCTCGGTCGCGGCGGTGCTGGCCTTCACCCTGACGCAGCTGGCCATCCCGCTGATCATCCGCTTCGCCATCGACAACGGCATGTCGGCCAATGCCGGCGCCCGCAACATCCTGCTCATCGCCATCGCCGGCTTCTTCGTCACCACGCTGGTCAACTACGCGGCCAGCTGGGTGCAGGAGACGGTGGTGGGCAAGGCCGCCGAGCACGTGCTGTTCGACATGCGCCGCGCCATGTTCGCCCACCTGCAGCGCGTCTCGCTGGGCTGGATGGACAAGACCGAGGTCGGCCGCCTGATGAGCCGCCTCATGGGCGACGTCAACTCCATGCAGGAGTTCCTCGAGACCTGCGTGCTGTCGATCGGCGACATGGTGCTGCTGGTCGGCATCATCGGCGTGCTGCTCTGGCTCGACCCCATGCTTGGCCTGATCACCATGGCGACCATGCCGATCCTGTTCATCGTGCGGCTGTTCTGGCTGCCGCCGGCGAAGCAGAGCTTCATGGATGCGCACCACACCAACTCGTCGGCCAACGGTGCCCTCGCCGAAGGCATCAACGGCGTCCGCACCGTGCAGAGCCTGCACCGGCAGCAGGTGAACTTCCACCTCTACGAGGAGAAGGCGCACGCCAACCTGCGCGCCCACCTGCGCGCCGCCAAGTTCGCGCAGGTGATGGTGCCGATCGTCGACACCCTCACCGGCGTCTCGATGGCCACCGTCATCGTGCTCGGCGGCCAGATGGTGCTCGGCCGCGAGCTCGACGTCGGCGTCATGGTGGCGTTCCTGTTCTACATCCAGCGCTTCTTCGACCCGATCCGCTCGCTCACCATGCAGTATTCGGTGTTCCAGCGCGCCATGTCGTCCGGCCAGCGCATCACCGAAGTGCTCGACGTGCCGGTCACCATCCAGGACAAGCCCGGCGCCGTGGCGCTCACCCGCGACATGGACGGTTCGGTCGAGTTCAGCAACGTCACCTTCGGGTACCGCAAGGGCCTGCCGGTGCTGAAGAACGTCAGCTTCCGCGTCAACCCGGGCGAGACCGTCGCCATCGTCGGTCCCACCGGCTCGGGCAAGTCGAGCTGCATGTCGCTGGTGCACCGCTTCTACGACGTCTGGGACGGCGCCGTCACCGTAGGTGGCCACGACGTCCGCGAGGTGACCCAGGAATCGCTGGGCGAGCAGGTGGCCATGGTGCTGCAGGAGCCGTTCCTGTTCACCGGCACCGTGATCGAGAACATCCGCTACAACAAGCAGTCGGCGACCCGCGAGGACGTGATCGAGGCGGCCAGGGCCGTCGGGGCGCACGAGTTCATCACCTCGCTGGCCGATGGCTACGACACCAAGCTCGAGCAGCGCGGCGGCAACCTGTCGCTGGGCCAGCGCCAGCTGATCAGTTTTGCGCGCGCGCTGGTGGCGGATGCCAAGATCCTCGTCCTCGACGAGGCGACGGCGAACATCGACAGCTACACCGAGATGCTGATCCAGAAGGCGCTGAAGCGCCTGCTGGAGGGCCGCACCGGCCTCGTCATCGCCCACCGCCTCGCCACCATCCGCGGCGCCGACCGCATCATCGTGCTGCAGAACGGCGAGCTGCTGGAATCGGGCAACCACGACCAGCTGATGAAGAAGCAGGGCCTCTACGCCAAGCTCTACACCATGAACTACTCGAGCTTCGACGACCTCCCAGAGAGCGCCGAGGACATGGCCGCCGTCGCCGTCGGCAAGGCGACCTAAGCCCGCCCGCCCGGCAGGCTGTCCGGCGGCTGCCGCCGGACTCAGTCGCCGATCGGCGCGGTCACGAGGACACGCGTCCCCGGGCTGCCATCCTCGTACTCGAGGTGGCCCTGCAGCTGCTGCACCAGCACGCCCAGCATCCTGGTGCCGAAGCCGGTGCCGGTGACCTCCTTGCCGATGCCCTTGCCGGCATCCGAGACGCTGACCCGCAGCATGTTCCGGTACTGGTCGACCTTGACGGTCACCGGCCCGGGCTCGCCGCCATAGGCGTACTTGGTGACGTTGGTCAGCAGTTCGTTGACGATCAACCCCACGGTGATCGCCCGGTCGGTGCTGATCAGGACGGGAGCCAGGTCGAGGCGGATGCGGGACTTCCAGCCACCATCCATCGCCCGGAGCAGTTCGTGCACCAGTTCGTCGAGGTAGCGCGACAGGTCGATGATCTCGACGCTGTCGTCCTGGTAGAGCCGGCGATGCGCCAGCGACACCGCTACCAGCCGGCTCTCGGCTTCCTCGAGGGCGGCGCGGGTGGGGCCGTCGGCACTCCGCGCCTGCAGCTTCAGGAAGGCGGCGACCAGCGACAGGCTGTTTTGCACGCGATGGTTGACCTCCCGCAGCAGGAAGTCCTTCTGCGCGATGAGGCTCTCGTTCTCGCGCAGTGTCGTCGTCATCTCCCGGTTGAGCTGGCGCACCCGGGTGTTGTTGCGCGATTCCAGCATCAGCCGGACCATGCGGGCCGCCGACTCGGTCTCCGCCAGCCGCCAGTCGCTGGACCTGCCGCGGACGCGCTCCGACCACTCCTCGAACGAGGCGCGCGGCGTCAGCACGGCGCCGGGCTCGTGCGGAACATCCTTGTGCGGATTGCCGGCCCACTTGACAGTCTGCAGCTCCTCCGCCCGGAACCACATCAGGATCGTGGGGACTTCGGTCGACATGGTCACGGCGAGCAGGCCGCTGGCGCTCTCCCGAAAGTTCTCGGCCGGCGGAAACTGCCTCGACAGCTCCCGCGTCGCCATCGGCCGCATCAGCGCGGGCACCCGCACATATTCGGCGATCGCCCGGATATCGATGGGGTCGGGGCAGCGGCCGGCCTGGAACAGGTCGTCGCCCTGCACCGCGGCGAACCCGTCGGCCCGCAGCATCTGCGCCAGCTCCTTGCCCGACCGATCGAAGAACTCCGACAGCGAGCCGCCTTCGCCGAGCCGGCCGAGGATCCCATCCTCCAGCCCCCGCAGCCGGATCCGTTCGCGATAGTGGTCCGCTTCCTCCCGTCCCTTGATGACCCGGGCGAGGCTCGCGGCCATCGCCTGGCACGCCAGCCTCGTGTCGAGCGACAGGGCGCGGGGCGAGTGATGGTGGCAGGCGATCAGCCCCCACAGCACGCCGTCCTTGACGATGGACATGGACGCCGAGGCGGCCACTCCCATGTTCTTGAGATACTGGATGTGGACCGGCGACACGCTCCGCAGCGTCGAGTCGCTCATGTCGATCGCCTTGAGCTCTGAACTCGCGCTGACCACCGGCGCCGGCTCGTAGTGCACGTCGGCGATCACGCGCACCTTGTTGCGCACATAGCGCGCCCGGGCCTGGCGGGGGATGTCGGAGGCGGGGAAATGGTGGCGCATGAAGCTGGGCGAGTCGTCCGAGATCGCCTCGCCGACCACCACGCCGGCATCATCGTCGACGAAGCGGTACACCATGACCCGGCTGTAGCCGGTCAGGCGCTGGAAGATGCTGGCCGCCTCGTTCGCGAGGTCCTCGAGGCTCGCCGCACGCTCCAGCCGCGCACCCAGTGCATCCAGCTGGCCGAGGAAGGCGGCGTTGATGCGCGCCTCGTCCTTGCTCGTGAGCTCGACCACCAGGTGGTCGCCGCTGGCATAGGCCACGGCATCCATCGTCGTCCCGCCGAAGATCACCTCGCCCACGATGTGGATGCCGCTGCGGGGCAGGTGCTCGCCGATCGCCGCGCCGCCGATGCCGATGACTTCCTCGAGCCGTCTGCCGAGCAGCCCTGCTGCCGCACCGCCCGCGTAGCCGACGATCTCCCCGCTGTCCGGATCGGCGATCAGCATCACCCCGTACGGCTGGATGGAGCCGGGGATGTGGATGGGCTCGAGGTCGCAGCTGGTCAGGTTCAGCTGGCTGGACTGGCTGGTCATTTCGCCCCCGAGTAGACGGCGATTGCCGTGTCGAAGATGGAACGGGCGGCCGCGAGCGTGGCCGAACGGTCGAGATCCTGCCGCTGCTCGAGGAAACCGAGGAAGTCACGCCACCGGCTGGGGTCCGCCGCCTGCTTGGCGAGATGCCGGGCGCCTCGGCTGGCGTCGAGGCCGAGCGCGACGGCCCGTTGCAGCAGCACGCGCGCCCCCAGGGCCGAACCCTCGAGCACGTAGAGCGCCCCGACGCGCGCCGCCTCGTCGGGCAGCTCGTGGGCAGGCACCGGCCCGCCCTGGGGGCGCAACTGCAGGTCTTCGAGGTCCAGCCGCAGCTCCGGCAGCAGATATTGCGGCGACCACGGGAGGCCGCTGGCAAGGGCCGGCTCCACCATCTGGCGGAACCGGTAGGTATTGACTAGGAAGGCACCGTACGAAGCCAGCCCATCAAACGGGCCGACAAGGGTGTCGAGACTCCGATGCACGCCCTCGGTATGCTGTCGGAGCTCACTGCGAAGGCTGGGGCGCTGCATGGTCTGCTCCGGACGAGGTGGATGCCGGCGGCAGCCTGTTGGCAGGAGACTAGGACCGTCCGACCGGTGCGGATATTAACAATGCATACTAATCACATTTTTGCCGAAGACGTGGCGGCGCGCCAACGGCACTTGCAGTCGCGACCTTCCGGGCGCCGCCATCACACTTTCCCCACACAAATCAGCCAGCGGTGCCACAATCACTGGCCACAGGGACACGTATGACTGATCTCGATGAACTGCGCAGCCGCATCCGGACGAACCTCTTCGCCGATGAATCCGCCGCTGTTGCCCGCCTGAAGATCGAGACGGATCTCTCGGCCGAGGCCCGCGCCGCCATCGGCGCCCAGGCGCAGCAGCTCGTCGAGCAGGTGCGTTCCGCCGGGTCGGCGGGCATGCTGGAATCCTTCCTCGCCCAGTATTCGCTTTCCACCGAGGAGGGCGTGGCGCTGATGTGCCTCGCCGAGGCGCTGCTGCGCGTCCCCGACACCGCCACCATCGACGACCTGATCGAAGACAAGATCGCCCCCTCCCGCTGGCAGGAGCACCTCGATCGCGCCAATTCGCCGCTGGTCAACGTGGGAACGCTGGCTCTCACCCTCACCGGCGAGGTGCTGCGCGACCGGGGCGAGGGCATCGCCGGCATCATCAAGGGCTTCGTGCAGCGCATCGGCGAGCCGGTGATCCGCTCCGCCGTGATGCAGGCGATGAAGATTCTCGGCAGCCAGTTCGTGCTCGGCCGCGACATCGAGGAAGCCACCCGCATCGCCCGGCGCGCCGAGCGCGAGGGCTACACCTATTC
>JBQCFF010000196.1:0-14675 GCA_051959485.1 Devosia sp.
CCGCGACGGCACCCTCGCCGGCACGCTCGACAAGTCCGAGATCGACCACGACCGCATGGTCAAGCTGATGATCGGGCGCGACCTCAAGGCAAACACCGGTAGCCGGGCGGTGCCGCGCGGCGCCGTGGCGATGCGCCTCTCCGGCGTCCGCACCTCGACCTATCCGCACAAGCAGGTCGACCTCGAGCTCCACCAGGGCGAGATCCTCGGGGTCGCCGGCCTCGTCGGCTCCGGCCGCACCGAGGTCGCCCGCGCCATCTTCGGCATCGACCCGATCTTCGGCGGCAGCCTCGAGGTCGACGGTCGCCCCTACGCGCCGCACCAGGCTTGCGATGCGGTGGAGCGCGGCGTGTTCCTCGTGCCCGAGGACCGCAAGGGCGCCGGCCTGCTGCTCGACCTGCCGATCTCGCAGAACATCTCGCTGCCCGACCTGCGCCGGCACGCCAGCAACTTCATGGTGAGGAAGGCGAGCGAGCAGGCGGTGGCCGAGACGCAGCGCCGCAACCTCGGCATCAAGACGCCGCTGGTCACGACGCTCGCCGGCGCGCTGTCGGGCGGCAACCAGCAGAAGGTGGTGCTCGCCAAGTGGCTCTCGATGCAGCCGAAGGTGATGATCTTCGACGAGCCCACGCGCGGCATCGACGTCGGCTCCAAGGCCGAGATCTACAAGCTGATGCGCGGCCTCGCCGACGCCGGCGTCGCCGTGATGATGATCTCGAGCGAGATGGAAGAGGTGATCGGCGTCTCCGACCGCATCGCGGTGATGCACGAGGGCCGGGTGTCGGGCGTCATCGGGCGCGACCAGTTCAGCGAAGAAAACGTCATGCGGCTCGCCGTCGGCAAGCCGTTGTCGGCAGGGGGAACGGCATGACCAAGAAGGACCTCGGGCTCCTGATCCTGATCATCGTGGTCGGCGCCATCGTCACGCTGATCAACCCGCGCTTCCTGCTGCCGATCAACCTCGCCAACACCGCCAACCTGATCGGCATGTTCGGCCTCTCGGCGCTGGGGCAGGCCTTTGTCATCATCACCGGCGGCATCGAGCTGTCGGTGGGCTCGGTCATCGCCCTGACCGGCGTGCTGTTCGTCGACCTGATCGCCAATCGCGGCGTGCCGTGGCCGATCGCCTTGGGCATCGTCCTTGTGCTCGGCGCGCTGATCGGGCTGGCGCATGGCCTGCTGATCACCAGGCTCAAGATGCAGCCCTTCGTGGTGACGCTGTGCGGCCTGCTGATCTACCGCGGCTGCGCCCGCTTCTACACCGGCGACTCGACGGCCGGCTTCGGCTTCGGCCAGAGCTTTCCCGAGCTCGAGTTCCTCGCCGCCGGCCGCAGCTTCGGCGTACCCAACTCGTTCATCGCGCTGCTGGTCGTCGCCTTGGTCATGTGGTTCGTGCTGCACCGCTCGGTGTTCGGCCGCTACCTCTACGCCATCGGCAAGAACGAGGAGGCGGCGCGCTACTCGGGCATCCGCACCACGGTGGTGATCGTCGCCGCCTACGTGATCTGCCAGGTGCTGACGGTGATCTCGTCGGTCTACTTCGCCATGTACACCCGCTCCATCGCCCCCTCGGCGCACGGCAATTTCTACGAACTCTACGCCATCGCGGCGGCGGTGCTGGGCGGCTTCTCGCTGCGCGGCGGCGAGGGCTCGATCATCGGGGCGCTGCTCGGGGTGGTGCTGCTGCAGGAGTTGCAGAACCTCGTGAACCTCCTCGGCATCCCGTCCTCGCTCAACTTCGCGGTGATGGGCTCGGTCATCCTCATCGGCGTACTCGCCGACCAGCAGTGGAGCGCCTTCCGCGCCCGCCGCCAGATCGTCGAAGCCGCCCGCGCCCCCGCCGCCGGGTCCGCGTACACCCAACCAGCCCGCGGTCATCCCGGCGCCGGCCGCGATCCAGCCTGAGTTGCCCACCACCAACCCGCTGTCATCCCGGCGGAGGCCGGGATCCATCCTGAGGGGTAGCCGCACGGTCACCGTGCATGAAACCGGCCAGGATGGGCCCCGGCCTGCCCCGGGGGTGACACGTCGGGGGAACTGTCGCCGTCACGTCCCACCCGCCGCGAGGTAGGCCTGCTGCAACTCGGCCAGCACCGAGCGCTCCGGCTTCGGCGCGCCGCAGTGGAGGTGGCGCAGTTCGGCGGCGAAGGCGGCCCACATCGCCGGGCCGCCCTGCTGCAGGGCGATCGAGCGGGCGGCCAGGTGCGGGTGCGGCGACAGGTGCTTCACCCCCCAGTTGCCGAGCGTCACCATTACCGGCACCAGGTCGATCGCCTTGTCGGTGAGGCTGTAGATGGTGCGCTGCTTGTGGGCGGCATCGGGCGCCGCGCTGAGCAGCCCCGCCTCCACCAGCCGCTTCAGCCGGTCGGCGAGGATGTTTGTGGCGATGCCTTCGAGCGAGCGGGAGTGGATCTCGCCATAGGTGCGGAAGTTGCCGAACATGATGTCGCGCAGCACGATCAGGCTCCAGCGGTCGCCGAGCACTTCCACCGACTGGTTGATCGGGCAGCCGGACCGGGGTTCGTTCACATCTTGCTCCACATCACCAGCTTGCAGTTTACAAGCAGTTTGCACCTGGGTATACCGCTTGCACATTACAAGCGGTTGAGGGCGGAATCGCGAAAGATTCCGAAGCCGCATGTCGAAACCGCAGCGGGCCGTTCGTCGAGATGGCAGGATGTCCCGGAGGGAACCGAAAATGGAAAAGCACTACGGCTGGGTCGTCGTTGCCGCCGGGGCGGTGATCACCTGTCTCGCCATGGGGGCGATGTTCGCGCTGCCCGTCTACAAGTCCGCCATCGCCGCCGAAATGGGCTGGTCCGATGCCGGCATCTCGATGGCGATGAGCGTCGGCTTCATCACCATGGGCGTCGCCGGCTTCGGCTGGGGCACGCTCAGCGACAAGATCGGCGCCCGCCCGGTGGTGCTGATCGCCGCCGCGCTGCTCGGCGCGGGCCTCGTCCTCGCCAGCCAGGCGCGCGACCTCTGGGTCTTCCAGTTCGCCTATGGCGGCCTCGTCGGTGCCTCAGGCGGCGCCTTCTTCGCGCCCATCATCGCGGCGACGCTCGGCTGGTTCGACAAGCACCGCAGCCTCGCCGTCTCGCTGGTGTCGCTCGGCGGCGGCGTCGCGCCGATGACCATGAGCCCGCTCGCCGCCTTCATGATCGACCATGTCGGCTGGCGCGGCGCCATGTTCTGGATCGCCGTCGGCGCCGTCGCCGTGGTGGTGCCGGCCTCGCTGCTGATCCGCCGCGCCCCCTGGCACGATACGCTCGGCGCGCCGGCGCCCGCCGCCGCCGGCGCCGCCCCGGCCAAGCCGCAGCCGAGCGGCTTCGCGGTGCTGCGCACGCCGCAGTTCCTCGTCCTCGCCGGCACCTTCTTCCTCTGCTGCGCCGCCCATTCCGGCCCGATCTTCCACACCGTCAGCTACGCCATCATCTGCGGCGCCACGCTGGCCGGCGCCACCGGCATCTACGCCATCGAGGGCATTTCCGGGCTGTTCGGGCGGCTGATCTTCGGCGTGCTGGCCGACCGGGTCGGGGTGCGCAAGGTCATCGTCGGCGGCCTGGTGCTGCAGGCGGTCGGCATCTACTGCTACATCTACCTCACCGAGCTCACCCACTTCTACATGCTGGCGGCGGTGCTCGGGCTCGCCTATGGCGGGGTGATGCCGCTCTACTCGGTGCTCGCCCGCGAGTATTTCCCGCCGCGCCTGCTCGGCACCGTGCTGGGCGCCGTCACCATGACCTCATCGATCGGCATGGCCTTCGGCCCGCTCGGCGGCGGCTGGCTCTACGACACCTACGGCACCTACCACTGGCTCTACATCGCCTCGGCCGCCGTCGGCATCGCCGCCGCCGCGATGGCGCTCGCCTTCCCGCCGGCCAGGAAGGATGCCGGCGAGGCCCCCGGCCAACTGCAACCCGCCTGATCCGGGATCATTGCTGACATCCCCTGTCACCCGGTTTAGCTGATCGTGTGGCAGGGGGACATGTTCCTGCCCCCCGGGTTTCACATTTGTCGATCACTGTAGGCCGCGAGGCCCGGTGGCCCCGCGGAGGATGCCGTGACGCCATTCCACCAGATCCTCGGCAACAACCTCGTTGCCAACATCACCAACTTCACGGTGTGGTTCGCCGTCACCTTCTGGGTCTATCTCGAGACCCGGTCGGTGTTCGCTACGGGCGTCATCGCGGGGCTCTACCTGGTGCTCACCGCCGCCTTCGGCATCTGGCTCGGCTCGATCGTCGACCACAATGCCAAGCGCACGGTGATGCTCGGCTCCTCCGTCGTCTCCTTCTGCTTCTACGCCGTGTCGCTCGTCATCCTGCTGCTCACCCCGGCGGCCGAGTTCAGGAACGCCTACGGCCTGCCGCTCTGGGTGCTGGTCTTCCCCATCATGCTCGGCGTCATCGCCGGCAATGTCCGCTCCATCGCGCTCGCCACGCTGGTCACCATCCTCATCCCCGAGGATCGGCGCGACAAGGCGAACGGCCTCGTCGGCATGGTCTCGGGCATCGGCTTTCTCACCACCTCGATGATCTCCGGCGTGCTCGTCGCCTGGGGCGGCATGCTGGCGACGCTGCTGCTGGCGCTCGCCGCCACGGTCGTCGTCTTCCTCCACCTCCTCACCGTGCAGGTCGACGAAGGCCGCGTCGCGCCGGGCGCCGACGAACCGGCCGAGCCGAAGCGCGTCGACCTTCGGGGCACCATCCGCGTCATCGCCGGCGTCCCCGGGCTGTTCGCGCTCATCCTCTTCGCCTGCTTCAACAACTTCCTCGGCGGCGTGTTCATGGCGCTGCTCGATGCCTACGGGCTGTCGCTGGTCTCGGTGCAGGTCTGGGGCTTCATGTTCGGCGCCTTCTCCACTGCCTTCATCATCTCCGGCATCGTCATCGCCAGGACCGGGCTCGGCCGGAACCCGCTCCGCACCCTGCTGCTCGTCAACCTGATCACCTGGGGCGTCTGCTCGCTGTTCACCATCCAGCACTCGGTCTGGCTGCTCAGCGCCGGCTGCTTCATCTGGATGCTGCTCGGCCCCTATGCCGAGGCCGCCGAGCACACCACGCTGCAGAAGGTGGTGCCGCGCGAGCGGCAGGGCAGGGTGTTCGGCTTCGCCCAGTCGGTGGAGCAGTCCGCCTCGCCGCTCACCGCCTTCCTGATCGGCCCGATCACCGAGTTCTTCTTCATCCCGTTCATGACCGCCGGCCTCGGCGCCGAGTTGATCGGCGGCTGGTTCGGCACCGGCCCGGCCCGCGGTATCGCGCTGGTCTTCACCATCGCCGGCCTGATCGGTCTCGTGGTCACCGCCATCGCCTTCCGCTCGAAATACTACCGGCAGCTCTCAGCCGCCTACGCCCGCGCGCCCGACGACGAGCCGCCGGGCGACGCCCCGGCCGTCGCGCCGGCCTGACCGCGGTCGCCAATGCTCGGGATTACTGGCGCTCGCCCCGCCGCCTGCGATAGCCTCATCCTCTTGAGGAGACGCATGCCGTGCAGGTCGATGACGACGCGCCCGATTTCGACGCCGTGGCGCAGCTGGCGCTGGCACAGGAGCCGCAGCGGCTGAAGGCCGGCGAGGTCGGGCGCCGCCCCGACGTCACCTTGCACCAGCTTCGCATCTTCTGGGCCGTGGCGCATTCCGAGACGCTGACCAAGGCGGCCAAGCAGCTCGGCCTCGCCCAGCCGTCGCTGAGCCAGCAGCTCGGCAAGCTCGAGACCACCCTGGGCTCGAAATTGTTCCACCGCCGCTCCAACGAGATGGTGCTCACCGAGGCGGGCAAGTTCCTGCTGCCCCGCGCCGAAACCGTGCTGCGCAACCTGCAGGACCTCGAGGAGGGGCTGCAGGCCTTCTCCGGCGGCCACCGCGCCACCGTCCGCATCGCCGGCATCACCTCGGTGCTGCGCGTGCTGCTTCCCGCCGCCGTCACCGAGACGCAGCAGGCCTACCCCGATGTCGACTTCGACATCCAGGAGGCGGCGCCGAACGATATCCTCGAGCTGCTCTACGGCCGCCGCGTCAATATCGGCCTGCTCGCCGGCAACTCCATCGCCGAGGCCGGCGTCGGCTTCCTGCAGGTGCCGCTGATCGACGACCCCTATGTGCTGGTCGTCCCCGACAACGTCGATCTCGCCGGGGTGAAGCACCCGTCGCGCGAGCTCGATCCCGAGGTGCTGGCGGTGCTCGGCCGCTCCATCCAGTTTAACTTCGGTACCCAGCACACCAAGCGGGTGGAGGATTGGTATGCCCAGATGCTGCCGGGCAGCCGCAGCGTCGCCCAGTGCCGCAGCTTCGAGGTGGCGATCGGCCTCGTCCGCGCCGGCACCGGCATCTGCCTCGCCCCGGCGCTCTCCACCCTGATGGGGGGCGGCCCGCCGGTCGGGGTGAAGCTCTACCGGGTCGCCGTGCCGCCGCGCCGGCTGGTGGCGCTGGTGCCGAGCCAGTACCGCCGCCAGGTGCCGTTCTCGGCCCTGCTCGATACCCTGCTGTCGGTCTGCGCGGGCTTCAGCATGCCGGCCATGCTGCCCACCCCGCCCTTCCTCGAACGGCCGTCTCTCTCCAATTTCTAACCGATAGGCCTTTTCTATCAACGAGATAGAGTGCGGGGCCGGATGGCTTCCCGCAGTCTTCGCACGTCGGCAGTCCCGCCGGCCAACGTGAGGAGATCCCGAAATGAAGGCCTGGAAAAAGCCCAAGCTCGTCGAAGTTCCGGTGAGCATGGAAATCAACATGTACGCTTGCGCGACCCGCAAGTAACGCCCTGATCCTGCCGCGGGGACCGGTCCACATGCTCAGCATCGTCGTCCTGGGGACCGCGGCAGGTGGCGGCGTGCCGCAGTGGAACTGCGGTTGCGACAACTGCCGCGCCGCCCGCAACGGCCAACCCGAAATGCGCATGACCCAGGCCTCCATCGCCGTCAGCGCCGACCGCGAGCACTGGTTCCTCGTCAACGCCTCGCCCGACCTGCGCCAGCAGCTGGCCGATACCCCGGCGCTGCACCCGCGCGCCCTGCGGCACAGCCCGATCGCCGGCGTCATCCTGTCGAACGGCGAGGTCGATGCGATCGCCGGCCTCCTCAGCTTGCGCGAAGGCACGGCGTTCGGCCTTTACGCCCACCGCCGGGTGCTCGACCTGCTGGCGGAAAACTCCATCTTCAACGTGTTGAAGCCCGGCCTCGTGCCGCGCCATGCCATTGCGCCCGGCGCCGCCTTCCAGCCGACACTGCCCGACGGCACCCCGTCCGGCCTCGAGATCCTGCCCTTCGCCGCCCCCGGCAAGGCGGCCCTGTTCGTCGAGGACAGCACCACCAACGCCGAGGGCGACACCCTCGGCTTCGTCGTCCGCGACACCGCCGATGGCGAGAGCTTCGTCTTCCTCGCCGCCTGCGCCGCCCTCACCCCCGACGTCGAGACCTACCTGCGCGGCGCGAAGCTGGTCTTCTTCGACGGCACGCTGTTCACCGACGACGAGATGATCCGCGCTGGCCTGTCGCCGAAGACCGGCCAGCGCATGGGCCACATGGCCATGGCGGACAGCATCGCCGCGCTCGCGCCGCTGGGCATCGAGCGCAAGCTGTTCCTGCACATCAATAATTCGAACCCCGCCCTGATGCCCGGCTCGCCCGAGCGCCAGGCGGCGGAACAATCCGGCTGGCAGATCCCGGCCGACGGCATGGAGATCACCCTATGACTGCACTGACCGCCTTCTCGGTCCCGGCCGACGCGCCGCTCGATACCCCCGGGCAGCTCGAGGAGCAGCTGCGCTTCATCGGCGCCACCCGCTACCACAGCCTGCATCCGTTCCATGGGCTGCTGCATGGCGGCAAGCTGAACAAGGGCCAGGTGCAGGCCTGGGCGCTCAAACGCTACTATTACCAGTCGACCATCCCGATAAAGGACGCGGTGGTGATCTCCCGCTTCCGCGACCGCGACACCCGCATCGAGTGGCGCCACCGCATCTCCGACCACGACGGCGAGGTCGGTACCGAAGGCGGCATCGAGCGCTGGCTCAAGCTCACCGAAGGCCTCGGCCTCGACACCGCCTATGTCGAGAGCGCCGAGGGCATCCTCCCCGCCACCCGCTTCGCCGTCGAGGCCTATGTCCACTTCGTGCGCGAGAAGTCGCCGCTCGAAGCCATCGCCTCCTCGCTCACCGAGCTGTTCGCGCCGAACCTGCACGAGGAGCGCATCTCGGGCATGCTGAAGCACTACGATTTCATCGATCCCAGCATCATGACCTATTTCAGCCGCCGGCTGGAGCAGGCCCCCCGCGACGCCAACTTCGCCCTGAACTACGTCAAGGAGCACGCCAGGACGCCCTACGAGCGCCAGCTCGTCTGCAACGCGCTGATCTTCAAGACCAACGTGCTCTGGGTGCAGCTCGACGCGCTCTACCACGCCTATGTCGAGGGCCACGTCCCGCCCGGCGCCTTCGTTCCGAGTGAACAATGACCGACATTCTCGCCCCAGCCCTGCGCCGCCGCCTCAAGGTCGAGGAGGCGAGCGTGCCGACCCTGGCCCGCGGCGTCCGCCTCCGCTACGACCAGAGCCGCGAGCGCTGGGTGCTGCTGGTCCCCGAGCGCGTCATGGCCCCCGACGACACCGCCGTCGAGATCCTGCAGCTCTGCGACGGCCGCACCGCCGTCGCCGCGCTCATCGACACCCTCGCCGAGCGCTACGCCGCCCCGCGCGAAGAGATCGCCGCCGACGTGATCGCCATGCTGCAGGACCTCGCCAATTCCGGCTTCGTCGTCGCGGCCAGGGAGCCCAGGCCATGAGCCCGACCCTCACCGACGCGAGCCCCGTGCTCCACGACAGCAATGACGGCCTCGCCATCATGGAGGGCCCGGCGAAGTCGGTGGCCGAGACCTACGGCATCCCGCTCGCCGTGCTGCTCGAGCTCACCCATCGCTGCCCGCTGCAATGCGGCTACTGCTCCAACCCGGTCGAGATGGAGCGCGCCGGCAACGAACTCACCACGGCGGAGTGGAAGCGGGTCCTCACCGAGCTCGCCGAAATCGGCGTGCTGCAGGTGCACTTCTCCGGCGGCGAGCCGACCGTCCGCAAGGACCTGGTCGAGCTGGTCCAGCACGCCACCGAGCTCGGCCTCTACTCCAACCTCATCACCTCCGCCGTCCTCCTGACGCGCGAAAGGCTCGCGGCGATGGCCGATGCCGGCCTCTGCCACATCCAGATCAGCTTCCAGGGCAACGAGCCCGAGCTCGCCAACCGCATCGCCGGCTTCAAGGGGCATTCCAGGAAGCTAGAGGCTGCCGCCTGGGCCCGCGAGCTCGGCCTGCCGCTCACCGTCAACGCCGTGATGCACCGGCAGAACCTGCACCAGCTCCCCGGCATCATTGACATGGCCGTGGCGCTCGACGCCGACCGCATCGAGGTCGCCAACGTGCAATACTACGGCTGGGCGCTGAAGAACCGCGCCGCGCTGATGCCGTCGCTGGCGCAGATCGAAGAGATGACCGCCGTGGTCGAGGCGGCGCAGGCCCGCCTCGCCGGCATCCTCGACATCGATTTCGTGGTGCCCGACTATTACGCGCTGCGTCCGAAGAAATGCATGGGCGGCTGGGGCCGGCAGTTCTTCAACATCACCCCGTCCGGCAAGGTGCTGCCCTGCCACGCGGCGGAATCGATTACCACGCTGCAGTTCGAGAGCGTCCGCTCCAACCACTCCATCGCCTGGATCTGGCAGCACTCCGACGCCTTCAACAGGTACCGCGGCACCGGCTGGATGCCCGAGCCGTGCCAGAGCTGCGCCTTCAAGGAGATGGATTTCGGCGGCTGCCGCTGCCAGGCCTTCGCCCTCACCGGCGACGCCGGCAACACCGACCCGGCCTGCCACCTCTCGCCGCTGCACGAAACCATCTTCCGCACCGCCGAAACCGAAGCCGCCACCGGCACCAACCGTTACCTCTACCGCAACTTCGCCGGCGGCACCCTCGAACCCGAGACGGAGCAGCTCTAGGCACGCCGCCGCTGATCCTCCACCGCGCAGCGGGGGAGGGGGACCACGCGAAGCGTGGTGGAGGGGGCGGCACGGGCACCACGTCCGCCCCCATGCACTCGTCCCCACCCCACCCCAGCTCCGCTACGGCCGCTGCCGCGGCCAAGCTGCGCTACCCTCCCCATCAAGGGGAGGGAGCGCCCTGGCTTGCTGGGAGACTCTGGTCTCCCTCCCCCTTGTGGGGAGGGTAGCGAAGCTTGCGAGCGCAGCGAGATAGCGCAGCTGGGGTGGGGGTACCCGACGCCGCTCGTTCCAATTTCCCCGCCCCTGCGCTACTCCATCCCCATGCACTCCACCTCAACCCCAACCTTCCGCCTCCCCGTCTCCGATGGCCACGAGCTGCACGTCGAGACCCTCGGCCACCCGGGCCTCGTCCCCGCGGTCTACCTGCATGGCGGGCCGGGCAGCGGCTGCCAGCCGATGCATCGGGCGCTGTTCGACCCCGATCGCCACTACGCCGTGCTGTTCGACCAGCGCGGTGCCGGCCGCAGCACCCCGCATGGCGGGCGCGCCGCCAACACCACGGCGCACCTCGTCGCCGACATGGAGGCGATCCGCACCCGCCTCGGCATCGAAAAATGGCTGGTCGTCGGCGGCTCCTGGGGCGCCACGCTGGCCCTCGCCTATGCCGAGGTGCATCCGGAGCGGGTGAGCGGCATCGTGCTGCGCGCCACCTTCCTCGGCACCGCGGCCGAGCTCGACTGGGCCTTCGGCACCGGGCTCCGCACCTTCTACCCGGCGCTGCACGATGACTTCCTCGGCCTCCTGCCCGAGGCGGAGCGCGCCGACCCGCTCGGGAGTTATTTCCGCCGCATCCTCGATCCCGACCCGGCGATCCACGCCCCGGCCGCCCGCGCCTATGCGGCGACCGAAGACATCCTCGCCGGCATCCGCCCCAGCCAGTCGCGGCTCGATCTCGCCGCGGTCAACGATCCGGCCGCCCGCATCCCGCCGACCGCCATCATGGAGGCGCACTATTTCAGCCAGAACTGCTGGCTGGGGCCCGGCCAGCTGCTGGCCGAGGCGCACCGGCTGCGCGAGGTTCCCGGCATCATCGTGCAGGGCCGCTACGACCTGCTCTGCCCGCCCGCCACCGCGCATGCCCTCGCGGCCGCCTGCGGCAACGCCACGGTCCGCATCGTCGATGCCGCCGGCCACTCGCTGAGCGAACCGGGCGTTGAGGCCGCGGTGACCGCGGCGATCAACGACCTGAGCTGAAGGCGGGCGCCGACCCGGCCGTTGACGGGCGCATAGCTCCGTCCCTATGCTTTCCGCGTCGGTAAAGGGGGCTGAGATGCGTTCCAGGCTGCTCGCCCTGCTCCAGCGGCTGTCACCCGGTCCGCCGCCGGGCCCCGCCGGCCGCCGGCTCAGCTTCGGCCAGCATCCCGCGGCGGTCTACGCGATCGGCGACATCCATGGCTGCCTCGACCTGCTGCTGGCGCTCGAGGCGCAGATCGCGGCCGATGCGGCGACGCTGGGCGGCGAGAGCTGGCTCGTCACCCTCGGCGATGCGATCGACCGCGGTCCCGCCTCGGCGCAGGTCATCGATCACCTCCGCGGCCCGGCCCCGGCCGGCATGCAGCGCATCAACCTGCTCGGCAACCACGAGGCGATGCTGCTCGAGTTCATCGGCCGGCCGCGGCCCGATGCGGCGTGGCTGCAGTTCGGCGGACTCGAAACCCTGGCGTCCTACGGCGTCCCCCATGACAGCCTGCGTCAACTCGATGCCCGCCGGGCCGGCGACTTGCTCCGCAGCTACATTCCGGCCGAGCATCTCGACTACCTTCGCGCCCTGCCGGTCCTGCTCGAGACGCCGCGCGCCGTGTTCGTGCATGCGGGCCTGCGGCCAGGCGTCGCCATCGCGGCGCAGCAGCAGGACGACCTGCTCTGGTATCGCGACGAGTTCCGCGCCGACTACGCCGAGTTCGGCAAGCCGGTGGTCCACGGCCACACCATGCGCGACGCGCCGCTGGTCACGCCGTTCCGCATCGCCATCGATACCGCCGCGGTCGTCGGCGGGCCGCTGACCGCCGTGCGCATCGCCCGCGACGGCTCGGTGCGGCTGTTCTCGACCGCAGCGCAGTAAGGTTCGCCCGGCGCCGTACTATAAGCTTTTGACGTTTTGCTCCGGCCGTGCCACCGGTGAGGTGCTGAATAATTGTCGGGACTTGCCGATGGATGGTGAGATCATCGACCTGCGCAGTATTGTGGGGCTGCTGCGCCGCCGGATCGGGTTGATCGCCCTCGTAATAGTGGTGGCGCTGGCAGCGGCGGGGCTCGCTTTGCTGGTGCTCAAGCCGGTCTATACGGCGACCGCGCTGGTTCTGGTCGACACCAGCAAGAAGAACCTGCTCGATCCGGAAAGCCAGCTGGCGAGCGCCACCACCGATTCCCTGCGCGTCGACAGCGAGGTGGAGCTGGTGAAGTCCGAGACCGTCTTGCTGGCCGTGGCCGGCGAGCTCGACCTCGTGCACGACCCCGAGTTCGGCTTCAGGCCCGGCCTGCGCGAGACGCTGATGGCCTTCTTCCACCTCGCCGAGCCGTCGCCCCCGACGGGCGACGCCGCGCTCAAGGCCGCCGCCGACAACCTGCGCCGCGCCATCAGCGCCCAGCGGCGCGGCCTCACCTATCTCATCGCGGTGAACGCCGAGTCGGGCCGGCCGCAGCTTGCCGCCCGCATCGCCAATGCCGTGGCACGCAGCTACATCGAGCAGCAGCTCGCGGCCAAGGTCGCCTTCGCCCTCGCCTCGCGCGACAAGATCGAGGCCAGCGTGGCCGATGCCGCTGCCGCCGTGGCGGCCTCCGAGCGCGCCTTCGACCGCTTCGTCGACGACAATGTCGACCGCATCGGCGAGGCCACCGGTCGCACCGATTTCACCGCCATCCGGGCCGAGATCGAGGCGACGGCGCGACGGCGGGCGGCCGGCACGGCGCGCGCCGACAGCGCCCAGCAGAGCCTCGAGCAACGCGACTGGGCGGCGCTCGCCAGCGGCCTCGGCGACGAGGCGGTCGCCGGGCTCGAACGGCAGCGTGTCGCCCTCGCCACGCAGCTGCAGGAATCTGTCGACGGCAGCGACGCCCACCTCGACCTACGCGCCGAACTGGAAAGCCTCGAAGACCGGTTGCAGGCGGCGGGCCGCGAGGCCGTGACGGCGCTGCGCGTCGAAACCGCCAGCGCCCAGCAGCGCGCCGCGGAGCTCCGCAACGAGCTGCGCGCCGCCATCCTGTCCAGCGACCTGCCGTCCGAGGTGCTGACCGCGCTCTACGAGCTGCAGCAGAGCGGCGAGATCGCCCGGGCCAATTACCAGAAGCTGCTGGTGCGCCGGAACCAGCTCGAAACCCAGGCCGCCCTGCAGGTGCCCGACAGCCGGATCGCCGCCGCCGCCGTGCCGCCCACCCATCCGTCCTTCCCCGTGCCGCGCGTCCTGCTCCTGCTGGCGGCGGCGCTCGGGGCGGCGCTCGGCGTGGTGCTGGCCTTCCTGGTCGAGAACTTCGTCGGCGGCTTCACCGGCGAGGCGCAAGCGGAATCCATCCTCAAGGTCCCGGTGCTCGCCTCCACCCCGCGGCTGCGCCAGCCGCGGCGGACCAACGGCGACCCGGCGAGCGCCGCCGATGCCCTGCTGACGGCGCCGCTCTCGAGCTATGCCGAATCGATCCGCCGCATCCGGCTCGGCCTCGACCAGGCGGTCCGCCGCGCCCGGCCGGAGCCCGACACCCGGCACGGCCCGGTGATCGTGGTGTCGTCGGCCGCGCCGGGCGAAGGCAAGACCACCATGGCCCTGTCGCTCGCCCGCGCCTACGCGCTGGCCGGCCTCTCCACCCTGCTGGTCGATTGCGACCTGCGCAAGCCCAGCATCCACCGGCAGCTCGGCATGCAGCCCTCCGAAGGGCTGCTGGAATACCTGGTGGGCAGCGATCCCGCGCTGAACCTCAAGGCGATCACCACCTCCGACGAGGGGTCCGGCGCCCGCATCGTGCTCGGCTCGCGCCGCAGCGACATCGCCACCGACCAGCTGATCGCCAGCCGCACGCTGACCGGACTGATCGAGGCGGCCCGCGCCGGCTTCGACATCGTCATCCTCGATACGCCGCCGGTCGGGCCGGTTGTCGACGGGCTCTACCTTGCGGCGCTGGCCGATGCCATTCTATTCGTGGTCAAGTGGTCCGGCACGCCACAGCAGGAAGTGCGCAGCGCCATGGCGGCGCTCGTCGGGGCGAAGCCGGCAACCACGCCGTTGCTGGTCAGCCTTGCCCAGCAGACTGCCGATCCGCGTGCCTATCGCGATAAACATGCCGGCTATTATGCCGAAGCCTGACACGTCCCGGGAGCAAGCCTACCGATGTCCAGCATTATCCCCGTGATCCTCGCCGGCGGGCAGGGGACGCGCCTCTGGCCGATGTCGCGCGCCGCGCGGCCCAAGCAGTTCCTGCCGCTGCTCGGCGATACCTCGCTCTACCAGCAGACCCTGGCGCGCGTCGCCGATCCGGCCACCTACGCCGCACCGGTCATCGTCACCAATGCCGATTACCGCTTCCTCGTCGCCGAGCAGGCGGCCGAGCTCGGCATCGCCACCTCCGCCATCCTGCTCGAGCCGGTGGCGCGCAACACCGCGGCGGCCATCGCGGCGGCGGCCGTGTTCGTCGCCGAGCGCTTCG
>JBQCFF010000197.1:0-3241 GCA_051959485.1 Devosia sp.
GCAGCACGACCTCATCGACATTCATGCCGACGATTTCACCATGAAGCGCCTGTACGAGGCGTTCGGTTACTGCTTCGAAACACCGCCCGGCAGTTCCTATCCGCCGATCCTGCGGCCGCACCGGATCGATCACGATACGCCGGTGACGATCGAAGGCGAGGGCGGTGCCCTCATCCTTGAGCCGCTGGTGCAGATCCACGGCGATATCGTTTCGCTGGGATTCCGCGTCGGTACCCTGGCCTATTGCTCGGATATCAGCGACTTTCCCGCTGCAACCGCCGAGCGGCTGCAAAACCTCGACGTGCTGGTGATCGACGCCTTGCAGCATAGGACACATCCCAGCCATCTGTCGCTAGGCCAGGCCCTGGAATGGATCACGAGGCTGGCGCCCAAGAAGGCGGTCTTGACGCATATGCACGTACCGCTCGACTATGCCGCCACGGCCGCCGAAACGCCGGATTACGTAGAGCCGGCCTATGACGGCATGGTGATCGAACTGCCGATCGCTTCCGGCTGACGCTTCGATTTCGGTTGTGACATCGCCAAGCTCACCGGAGTCCAGCGCGTCGTCACGAGACGGATTGCAGCTTTCCCAGCAGTCGGCCGGTTTGGTGAGATGGGTATCGAACCGCATCGAAACCAAGCCGGTACCCGCCGCTTTTTCTACGTCGATGGTTCCATAATACTTGTTATGCGACTTTTACTTGTAGCGGCTATTTAGTAATGCGACAGTTGGGCCAGTTAGAGATGCGACAGTCTCGCCTGTCGACGCGCTGGTCAATGCCAACGTCGGGAGCAAGGATGACGACCTTCAGCCTGGTCGAGACCATGAGCGGTCGGAGTCGTCATGTCCTGTTTGATCACCATGTCGCAGAAAGAATTGCATCGCCTCGAAGTTATCCAGAAGATCCGTGACGAACGCCTGAGCGTCGTCCAGGCCGCCGGACTGCTCGACCTCAGTCGAAGTCAGGTCCATCGGTTGTTGCAGGCCTATGACCGGGATGGTCCAGCCGGCCTCGTTTCGAAGAAGCGCTCGCAGCCGAGCAACCGGCGCCACAGCGAGGAGTTTCGCAATGCAACGCTGGATCTGATCCGCGAGCACTATCTGGATTTCGGTCCGACGCTGGCGCGTGAGAAGCTGATCGAGCTGCACCGGATCTCTGTTGCCAAGGAGACGCTGCGGCAGTGGATGACCGAGGCCGGCATCTGGATCTCGCGTCGCGAACGCAAGAAACGGGTTTTCCAGCCACGCGGCCGGCGTGACTGCTTTGGCGAACTGGTGCAAATCGATGGGTCACATCACTGGTGGTTCGAGAACCGTGGGCCCAAATGCGCCCTGCTCGTTTATATCGACGATGCCACCGGAAAGCTTCTGCATCTGCACTTTGCCGGATCGGAGAACACGTTCGACTATTTGCATGCGACGAAGGCCTACCTGCAGCAATGGGGCAAGCCGCTGGCATTCTATAGCGACAAGCACGGCGTCTTTCGCTCCACGCATGCGTCGGAGAAGGACCGGACGAGCGGCCTGACACAATTCGGTCGGGCTCTTTATGAGCTGAACATCGACATCATCTGTGCCAACACTCCGCAGGCCAAGGGTCGTGTGGAACGCGCGAACCAGACATTGCAGGATCGGCTGGTCAAGGAGATGCGGCTTCGAGGCATCGATACGATCGAAGCTGCCAATGCCTATACGCCTGAGTTCATTGCGGATTTCAATGCCCGCTTCGGCAAGCAACCACGCAATCCGAAGGACATGCACCGCCCCCTCGCCGATCATGAGAACCTTGATGGCGCCATGTGCCGCAAGGAAGTTCGCACGCTGTCGCAATCCCTGACGCTGCGCTACGACAAGGTGCTGTTCATCCTCGATCCGACCGAGATTTCCAGGCCATTGGCAGGCCAGAAGGTGATTGTCTGCGACTATCCGGACGGTCGGCTCGAGATCGTGCACGGGAGCTTTGCCCTGCCCTACAGGACTTTCGACACGTTGCGCTCGGTGCATCGCGCGGAGATCGTCGACAACAAGCGGCTGGACGACATGCTGTCGATCGTCGCCGAGATGCAGGCTGGGCGCAAGCAGCAGCGCAGCAAGAGCGGCCCTCGCCGCACTGGCCAGAAGGACCATATGTTCGGCATTCGCGACGGCAGCACAGCCAACGGCTATCAGAAGCGGGGTCGCAAGCCGGGGCGGAGGACGGATTTCATGAATGATCCGGGGGTGATTGCGCAGCGAGAGAAAGCGTTAATGAGGCAGCCAGCGGCGGAATAAAGACCGTCAATGCACGCCAATGTCGCTTTGCGTATCCGATTCCAACTGCAGGCAAGCTGCCCAAAGTGGCGTCTTGTGGAAGGAGCCGTCCTGGAGAAGAGTGAGCCCCTCTCGTGCCTCATAGAGCAAGCCGAGCCAACACAAACGTCGAAAGACGCCATACCGGAGATCGGATTTCAGCTCCCAGGCTTCTAGGGTCATTTCGGTGTCCGACAGAGGCGCCAAGTCTGGATAGAGGATTTTCACAACGTCCATTGGCATGCAACCTTCTCTGGCCTTGATATTGAGAAGATTGAGCAACATACGCCACCAGCGTAACCGCGCTCGGACCCCTTCCTCTCGTTCATTGTCGTGGACATACGAATAGAGGTAATCCGTGGCGACCAGATCGAAGAAAGCGTTGGGATTCACCAAGAACTCCCGACCGCGTCTGGTTGGCAGCAGCACATCCTTTTTCCGGCGAAGAAGCTTCAGATGACGGGCCATGTCCCCCACCACCCAGAGCGGCGGCATGTCGCTTTCGTTCAGCACCTTGTTCATGCTGTAGAGGTCTTCGGCTGTGAACCCTGGCCAGAGGAAGTGCACGGCTGCCCAATGTACGAACTTGCGGTTCATGGCGCCGGTTGCCGTCAACCCTATGCCACCCTCATCGTCAGCATAGGAAACCGAAAGAAGCATGCCGCGAAGAAGTGGTGAAAGCGCGGCGACATCCACGTCCCCCTGCAGGTTGATTTCCGGAAGCATCATGCGGCTTTGATCCCTACCCCGCCTCATGCAGGTGCAAGGGAGTATCAACCGGCGACGGAACATTTGCTACTGAGGAAGCTAAAGCCGATGGGTAAGTCTCACCCGCCCCCGCTCCTCCCTTGCAACCCGGCCCAGCCGGTCGGATCGGGGGCTGATCGTCGGAGCAAGTGACGAACCATGACTGTCGCATTTCTAACTTGCTGGCGGTGTCGCGTCTCT
>JBQCFF010000198.1:0-17334 GCA_051959485.1 Devosia sp.
CGTATTCGAGCCGCTCGAGCGGGGTGCGCCGGATGGCGGTGCCGCGACGGCGGGCATCGGTCGCGGCGGCGGCGGACGGGGAGGCCTGCGCGACGTTGGCCATCACCAGACTCCCTTGCCGGTCAGGCGCTTGGAAAAGAAGTGCGCCGCGAGGATCAGGACCATGCCGAACACCGCCTTGAACAGGCCGGCGGCGGTGGCGAGCGAGTATTCGCCGGTACGAAGGCCGATGCGGTAGACGTAGGTATCGAGGATATCGATCTGTCCGCGGTTCACGTCGTTGAGGAAGTTGATGACCTGGTTGAGGTCGGCCGACAGGAACATCCCCATGTTGAGGATGAAGAGCGTCGCGATGGTCGGCACGATGCCGGGGATGGTGACGTGCAGGATCTTCTGCCAGCGGTTGGCGCCGTCGAGCTCGGCGGCCTCGTAGAGCGACTGGTCGATGCCGATGATGGCGGCGAGGTAGAGCAGGCTGTCCCAGCCGGCGGAGCGCCAGATTTCCGAGATCACCAGCACCCAGCGGCTGGCGTAGCCGTCGGTCATGTAAGAGGTTGGTTTTGCTCCGAAAAAGCCGGTGATCTGGTTCACGGCGCCGTCGGACGGGGAGAGCATGGCGATGAAGATGCCGGCGATCACCACCCAGCTGAGGAAGTGCGGCAGGTAGATGGCCGACTGCACGAACTTCCTGAGTCGGCCAGACCTGACCTCGTTCAGCAGCAGCGCCACAAGTATCGGCACCGGAAAGACGAAGATGATCTTCATCGTCGAGATGATCAGCGTGTTCGCCAGCACCTGATAGAACACCGGCGAGGCGAACAAAGTCTGGAAATGCTTGAGGCCGACCCAGATGTTGGGCGGAATGATCCGCACCTGCTCGAACGCCATCTTGGCTTCCCAGATCGGGAAGTAGTGCCAGACCAGGAAGAAGGCCAGGCCGGGGGCCATCATCAGGTAATAGGGCCACCAGCGGCGGAGGGCGAGGTGGAGGCGGCGGCGAACGGGAACGTTCCCGGCGCGGAGCGCAGGGCTGCCGGGGGCGGCAGCTGCAAGCGGGGGGCTGGCGGAGGTTGGGGGCGTGGGGGCGGACATCGGCGTCAGTTTCCTCCCGCGCCGGCGGCAAGCAGGGGCGCCTCGGCAAGCAGGGGCGCCTCGGCACGCGGAGGCGCCTCGGCGCGCAGGTCGGCGAGCGAGCCGCGCTCGACCAGGCGGCACGGCAGGTAGGTGCGACCGGTGACCGGGCGGCCGGCGATCTCGTCGAACAGCGCCTGCGCGGCGCGGCGGCCCATCTCGCGGGCCGGCTTCTCGATGGTGGTGAGGCCCGGCCAGGAGAAGGCGCCGCTGGGGACGCCGTCGAAGCCGAGGATGGAGACGTCGCGCGGGCATTCGCGCCCCGCCTCGCGGGCGGCGAGCAGCGCGCCGAGCGCCATCAGGTCGTTGGCGCAGAACACGGTGAGGTGCCCGAGCGGCTGGCGGGCCAGCAGCCGCGCCATGGCGGCCTGGCCGCCTTCGAAGGTGTAGTCGGCATCCTCGACCAGCAGCACGGCGGGGTCGATGTCGCGCTCGAGGCAGTGCTCGTGGACGCTGCGCAGGAAGCGGGCGCGGGCCAGGCGCGACTTCGGCCCGAGGATCAGCGCCGGGGCGCGGTGCCCCAGCGCGGCGAGGTGATCGAGCCCCAGCCGCACCGCCTGCCGGATATCCGAGCCGATGCTCGGGGTATCGGGGAAGCGCTCGGCCGACGAGCCGATCAGCACCAGCGGCACGCCGAAGCGGCCGAAATCGTCGACATTGTCGGAGACCGGGTTGACGATGGCGCCTTCGACATGCGCCTGCCGCAGCGCCCTCAGGTGCGCCGCCTCGCGGTCATGGTCCCAGTTGGAGGAGAACACCAGGAGCGAGGCGCCCTGCTCGGCCACCAGGTCCTGCGCGCCGCGCGCCACCTCGGCCCAGAAGGGGTTGGCGATGTCGGGGATCACCAAGCCGAACAGCCCGGAGCGGCCGGAGCGCATGCCGACCGCGAGGTGGTTCCGCTCGTAGCCGGCCGCAGCGGCGGCCCGGCGGACGCGGTCGCGCGTCGCCTGGTTGACGTCGGCTGCGTCGGACAGGGCGCGCGCCGCGGTGCTCTTCGACACCCCGGCCAGCTTCGCCACGTCGATGATGGTTGGCCGCCTCGCCAAACGAGTCCTCCGTCGCGGTTCGCCGCGATCTGTGCCGGGAACGTTACCGGAAGGAGTTTTGCGAGTCCAGTGGGTGGAGGACGCGATCAACTGCGGCGACCTCATCCGCTTTTCGGTGCGGAAAGGGCTGCATTGATGAACGGAGTCTGAATGGAAAATCAGGGGTCTTGGTGGGTGCGGGGAGGGACCCCTCACCTCAGCTGCGCTAGGCGGCAGAGCCGCCAAGCTTCGATATCCTCTCCCGCAAGAGGCGAGGAGGCGCATCACTCGGCCCATTGAGTCCGGACGCTGCCGCCCCTGCCCTCCCTGGTAGGCGCGGGTGGTTTCGGACCAGCCGGCCCGCCGGTCAGTGGATCGGGAGGCCGGCCTGGACGGGGGGACGGCGGGTGTCGGCGTTTTCGGCGGAGCGGTCGAGTTCGGACTGGTCGGAGAGCTCGCGCTCGGCCTCCGCCCAGAACTCCTTGTCGTGGCCGTCGGGCCGGCCGGCGTGCTCCCATAGCTCGTAGGCGCGACTGCGGATCGTCTCTTCGGTGTGGATCGACATGGCAATGCTCCAGCTCATGGCTGGCCGATCAACGCTGCCGGGGAGACGCGGTTGCAGCCGCCGATGCTCAGGCCGACATGGTTTCGCGCACCTGCAGCGCCTCGGCCAGATCGGCGCGGGACAGGCCGAGCTTTTCGAGTTCGGCGAGGAACTGCGGTGCGAGGTCCGGCCGATCGAGGGCGAACACCACATTGGCGGTCAGGAAGCCGATCTTCGAGCCGCAGTCGAAGACCTTGCCGTCGTACTTGACGCCGGTGAAGGCCTGCTGCCGGATCAGCGTCTGCATGGCGTCGGTGAGCTGGATCTCGCCGCCGGCGCCGCGCGTCTGCTGCGCGAGGAGGCCGAAGATCTCGGGCTGCAGGATGTAGCGGCCGGAGATGAACAGGTTGGACGGCGCATCGGCGGGCGCCGGCTTTTCCACCATGCCGGTGATGCGGAAGCCGGAATCGGGCCCCTCGCCACGCGCCACGATGCCATAGGACGAGGTCTCGGCGGGATCGACCTCCTCGACGCCGATGATGTTGCCGCCGGTTGCCTCGTAGGCCGACATCATCTGCTTCAGCACGCCCGGCCGGGCGCGGAACACCATGTCGGGCAGCAGCAGCGCGAACGGCTGGTCGCCGACCAGTTCGCGGGCGCACCACACGGCGTGCCCCAGCCCGAGCGGCTCCTGCTGGCGGGTGAAGCTGGCCTGGCCGGCCGAGGGCAGGTCGTGCTGCAGCTCCGCCAGGGCGTGCTGCTTGTTGCGCAGCTGCAGGGTGTGCTCGAGTTCGTACTGGCGGTCGAAGTGATCCTCGATGACGCCCTTGTTGCGGCCGGTGACGAAGACGAAATGCTCGATCCCCGCTTCCCGCGCCTCATCGACGGCGTACTGGATGAGCGGCCGGTCGACGACCGTCAGCATCTCCTTGGGCATGGCCTTGGTGGCCGGGAGGAACCGGGTCCCCAGACCGGCAACCGGAAACACCGCGGTGCGAACTCGCTTGCTCAAGTAACTCTCCCTCAAAAACAACTACACGATATAGCAGCCGGCGCTGTAAATAGCCCGCCGCGATGCAGCGGCAGGCGGTGATCGGCCCGGCGACAGCGCGCCGGCGACCCGGCCGGCGGCGATTCCCGAGCTTGCCCAGCTTTGTGGCTAAAGCTGGCCGGAACCGGCAGCCACCTGGCGCCGGCCGATGGGGAAATAGGCGAGGCCGGCCATTTCCACCGTCTCGGGCTCGTAGAGATTGCGGCCATCGAAGATGACCTTCTCCTTGAGGCTGCGGGCGAGCCCCGGCAGGTCGGGGCTGCGGAACACCTTCCACTCGGTGAGGATGGCCAGCGCATCGGCGCCATCCGTCGCGGCCTCGGGCGAATCCGCAAAGCTGACGGCGCCGACGTGCTCGCCCAGATCGAGCGCCAGCACCCGGCGCGCCTCGGGCATCGCCACCGGGTCGTAGGCGCGGACGCGCGCCCCGGCCCGGACCAGCTCGGCAATCAGCACCCGGCTCGGCGCGTCGCGCATGTCGTCGGTGTTGGGCTTGAAGGCGAGGCCCCAGACGGCAAAGGTGCGGCCGGACAGGTCATCGCCGAAACGGGCGCGGATCTTGGTGCCCAGCACCTGCTTCTGCGCATTGTTCGCCTCCTCGACCGCCGACAGCACGCGGAGCGAGCGGCCGGACTGCTCGGCCGTCATGCGCAGCGCACTGACGTCCTTGGGGAAGCACGACCCACCGTAGCCGGTGCCGGCGTAGAGGAAGCTGTAGCCGATGCGCGGGTCGGAGCCCATGCCGCGGCGCACCAGCTCGATATCGGCGCCGAGGTGCTCGGCGAGATTGGCGAGCTCGTTCATGAACGAGATGCGGGTCGCCAGCATGGCGTTGGCCGCGTACTTGGTGAGCTCGGCCGAGCGCACGTCCATGACCATGGTACGGTCATGGTTGAGGGTGAACGGCGCATAGAGCTGCCGCAGCAGCTTGAGGCCGCGCTTGCCCGCGGCGGTTTCGCCATCGACCCCGATGACGATGCGGTTGGGCCGCATGAAATCGGCGACGGCGGCGCCTTCCTTCAGGAATTCCGGGTTGGACGCGACGGTGAAATCGGGCTGCCGCTGGGCGCGCCGCTCGTCCGAGGTGGCGGCGAAGCCGCGCTTGACCAGTTCCTCGGTGACGGCCGCCGCGACCTTGTCGCCGGTGCCGACCGGGACGGTGGACTTGTCGGCGATCACCTTGAAGCCGGTGAGGTGCTGGCCGATCGAACGGGCCACCGCCAGCACGTATTTGAGGTCGGCCGAGCCGTTCTCGTCGGGCGGGGTGCCGACGGCGATGAAGATGATGTCGCCATGCGCGACGGCCCGCTCGATGTCGGTGGTGAAGCCGAGCCGGCCGGCGGCGCGATTGCTGGCGATGACGGGTTCGAGGCCGGGCTCGAAGATCGGCACGCCGCCCGAATCCAGCAGCGCCACCTTGTCGGCATCGACGTCGACGCAGAGGACGTGGTTGCCGGCATCAGCCAGGCACGCACCGGTGACGAGGCCGACATAACCGGACCCAAAGACCGTGACTTTCATGAACCATCCCTACAGCTACGAGGCGAAAGACTCTGCTCTTGCCGCAATTTAGCTGCCCGATCCAGAGCGTTCGGCACGATTGCCGGCAGAGTGCGTGCCGCAACCCACACTGTCCGCCCCGATGCAGGACGGCGCAAGTCCTGCCGCCCGCTTGGGCCGGGAAAGACCGCCCCTGCAACTATCGGCGCAAGATTCTGCTTGAATATGATGGTTACCCGGTCATTAATCCCGCCATCGCGCAAATAAAGAACGCGACCGTAGGACCACCTTTGGGGAGGCAGGGTCAACGGGATGGGGGCTATATCAGGGGAAGCCGGGCAATTGCTGCCTGGCGCAAGTCGTGCACGCCACCGCGGCGGGCTCCGACCACGGCAACGGCAGAAGAACCCGGTCGAGCCAATTGCAGTGAGCCTGCAGGGCGGCCTGTCGTTGCGGCTCAGCGGCGGCGTGCCGGTGCCGCCGGCCGACCGGTGGCTGGAGCGCCGGCTGCGGCGCCAGCGGCTGCTGCTCGACCTGCCCGTCTCGCTGCTGGCGCTGCTGGGGTTGGCGCCGCTGCTGCTGCTGGTGGCGCTGGCCATCCGGCTGACGAGCCGCGGGCCGGTGCTGTTTCGCCAACGCCGCATCGGCCGCAACGGCATGGCGTTCGACCTCTTCAAGTTCCGCTCGATGCGGGCCGATGCCGGCGATCCGAGCGGCGTCAGGCAGACCGCACGCGGCGACCCGCGCGTCACCCCGGTCGGCCGCCTGCTTCGCGCCACCTCGATCGACGAACTGCCGCAGCTGTGGAACATCGTGCGCGGCCACATGTCGGTGATCGGGCCGCGACCGATGGTCGAGGGGCAGCTGGCAGACGGGGCCGAGTACAGCCGGCTGGTGCCCTATTACGGCTACCGCCACCTGGTGCGGCCGGGGCTGTCGGGCTGGGCCCAGGTGAACGGGCTGCGCGGACCCACCACCGATGCGACGGTCGCCCGACGACGGATCGACCATGACTGCGCCTACGTGCAGAACGTGTCGCTGCTCCTGGACCTCAGAATAATCGTACAGACCATCCGACGGGAGTTCCTGACCGGCTCCGGCTTTTAGTTCCTGTTTATTGCGAGTAGCGGCGTTGTCGAAGCGCGTAGCATTGATAACCGGCATTACCGGGCAGGACGGCGCGTACCTGGCGCGGCTGCTGCTCGCCAAGGGCTATGTCGTGCACGGCCTCAAGCGACGATCCTCGTCGTTCAACACCGGCCGCATCGAGGACATCTACCAGGACCCGCACAGCGAGGACCCGCGGCTGATCCTCCACCATGGCGACCTGACGGACGCGGCCAACCTGATCCGCATCGTGCAGGAGACCCAGCCCGACGAAATCTACAACCTCGCCGCGCAGAGTCACGTCGCCGTCAGCTTCGAGACCCCGGATTATACAGCCAACGTCGACGCGCTCGGCACGTTGAGGCTGCTGGAGGCCATCCGCATCCTCAAGCTCGAGGATAGGACGCGCTTCTACCAGGCGTCCACTTCGGAACTCTACGGATCGGCGCGCGAGGTGCCGCAGCGCGAGACGACGCCGTTCTACCCGCGCTCGCCCTACGCGGCGGCCAAGCTCTATGCCTACTGGATCGTGGTCAATTACCGCGAGACCTACGGCATCCACGCCAGCAACGGCATCCTGTTCAACCACGAAAGCCCGCTGCGCGGCGAGACGTTCGTGACGCGCAAGATCACCCGCGCGGCGGCCGCCATCCGGCTCGGCCGGCAGGAGCGGCTGTACCTCGGCAACCTCGACGCGCAGCGGGACTGGGGCCACGCCGAGGAATACGTGCGCGGCATGTGGCTGATGCTGCAGCAGGACGTGCCCGACGACTACGTGCTCGCCACCGGCGAGACCACCGCGGTGCGCACCTTCACCGAGTGGGCCTTCGCCGAAGCGGGCATGGAGCTCGAGTGGCGCGGCGAGGGGGTGGAGGAGAAGGGCTACGACCGGGCGAGCGACCGCTGCCTCGTCGAGGTCGACCCGCGCTACTTCCGGCCGACCGAGGTCGACCTGCTGCTCGGCGATGCCAGCAAGGCGAAGAGCCGGCTCGGCTGGACGCACCGGCGCTCGGCCCGCGACCTCGCCCGCGAGATGGTGCGCGAGGACCTGCGGCTGCTGCAGGCGCCGGCCGCGCTGCGGGAGGCGTGATGTACGCGCTCGCGGGCAAGCGGATCTGGGTGGCGGGGCATCGCGGCATGGTCGGCGCGGCCGTGCTGCGGCGGCTGGCCGCGGAAGGCTGCACGGTGCTGACGGCGACGCGCTCTGAACTCGACCTGACGCGGCAGGCCGAGGTGGAGCGGTTCGTCAGGGAGGCGAGGCCCGACGCGATCGTGCTGGCGGCGGCGCGGGTCGGCGGCATCCTCGCCAATGCCAGCCAGCCGGCGGATTTCCTGCACGAGAACCTGGCGATCGCCAGCGCGGTGTTCGGGGCGGCGCATGCCGGCGGCGTGGACCGGCTGCTGTTCCTCGGCTCGAGCTGCATCTACCCGCGGCTGGCGCCGCAGCCGATCAGCGAGGATGCGCTGCTGACGGGGCCGCTCGAGCCGACCAACGAGGGGTACGCGATCGCCAAGATCGCCGGGATCAAGCTGGCGCAGGCGTTCCGCCGGCAGCACGGGCGCGACTACATTTCGGCGATGCCGACCAACCTCTACGGTCCGGGCGACCGCTTCGACCTCGTGGGCGGGCACGTGCTGGCGGCGCTGCTGCGCAAGGCGCACGAGGCGAAGCTCGGCCGGGCCGAGACGCTCACCGTGTGGGGCAGCGGACGGCCGCGGCGCGAGTTCCTGCACGTCGACGACTGCGCCGACGCGCTGGTGTTCCTGCTGCAGCACTACTCGGGCGCCGCGCCGGTGAATGTCGGCTCGGGCGACGAGCTCAGCATCCTCGAGCTGGCACGGCTGGTCTGCCGGGTGGTGGGCTATGGCGGGCGGATCGTCCTCGACCGCTCGAAGCCGGACGGCACGCCGCGCAAGCTGCTGGACAGCACGAAGCTGCGGGCGATGGGCTGGGCGCCGCGGATCGGGCTCGAGGCGGGGATCGCCGACACCTATCGCTGGTTCGTCGCGGCGCAGGCGGCGGGGGAGGCGGCATGAGGCTGCTGGTGGTGGGGCTCAACTACGCGCCGGAGAAGGTGGGGATCGCGGTCTATACGACCGGGCTGGCGGAGGCGCTGCAGGCCCGCGGGCACGAGGTGCGGGTGGTGGCGGGGCAGCCCTATTACCCGGCGTGGCGGAGCATGGCGGGG
Organism: Devosia sp.; assembly: GCA_051959485.1. Taxonomy (GTDB): domain Bacteria; phylum Pseudomonadota; class Alphaproteobacteria; order Rhizobiales; family Devosiaceae; genus Devosia_A. Next base: position 8,548 of record JBQCFF010000198.1, read on the forward strand.
CACCGTGGCTGGGGCTGGAGCTGCCGCACCGAGAACGGGGTGCGGGTGCTGCGGGTGCCGCACTACATCCCGGCGCGACCGACCGGCGCGCGGCGGCTGCTGCACCACGCGAGCTTCGCGGTGAGCGCGCTGCTGCCGGCGCTGTGGTGGGGACTGACGTTCCGGCCCGCAACCGTGCTGGCGGTGGCGCCATCGCTGCTCGGCGCGCCGGTGGCGCGGCTGGCGGCCGGAGTGGCGGGGGCGCGGAGCTGGCTGCACGTGCAGGACCTCGAAGTGGACGTGGCGACCGCCACCGGGCTGCTGGCGGACGGGGGCCGGGCGGCGCGGCTGGCGCGGGCGTTCGAGCGGGCGGTGCTGCGGAGTTTCCGGCAGGTGACCGCCATTTCGCCCGCCATGTGCCGCCGCCTGGTGGAGAAGGGGGTGCCGCGGGACCGGGTGGCGGAACTGCGCAACTGGGCCGACCTCGACCCGGCCCGGCCGCCGGCCGGGGAGTCGCCGTTCCGCGCCGAGTGGGGGATCACGACGCCGCACGTGGCGCTCTACGCCGGCAACATCGCCAACAAGCAGGGCATGGAGGTGGTGCTGGAGGCCGCGCGGCGGCTGCAGGGTCGCGGCGACCTGACCTTCGTGGTGTGCGGCGACGGCCCGAACCGGGCGCGACTGGAGCGGCAGGCGGCTGGGTTTTGCAACATCCGCTTCCACCCGCTGCAGCCGAGGGAACGGCTGGCCGAGCTGCTCGGGCTCGCCACCGTGCACCTGCTGCCGCAGGTGGCGGGAGTGGCGGACCTGGTGCTGCCGAGCAAGCTCACCAACATGCTCGCCTCGGGCCGGCCGGTGGTGGCGACGGCGGCGCGCGGCAGCAGCCTCCACGCCGAGGTCGAGGGCTGCGGGCTGCTGGTCGAGCCCGGCGACGGCGCCGGCTTCGCCGCGGCGATCGGCCGCCTGCTCGACGATCCGGCCACCGCCGCGGCGCTGGGTGCGGCGGGACGGCGCCGGGCCGAGGAGCGCTGGGCCAGGCGCGCCGTCATCGAGCGCGCGATTAGCCTGCTGAAGGAGGGCCGAGAGGTGGCCGATGCGGCGAACGGCGCCGAGGCCAGCCCGTGAGGCGCGAGGTGGCCAACCATGGCGCGATCAACGGGGCGGTGGAGGGCGGCCCCTCGCTGCGGCGGCTGCTGGCGCTGGACCTGCGGCGCTACAACGCGAAGCGCGGCGGCCTGCTGGGCGGCGTCGAGGCGTTCGCCTTCGCGCCGGGGTTTGCGCTGCTGGTCCGCCATCGGGTGGCGGCCCGGCTGTACAAGGCGGGCGGGCTACGGCGGCTCGCCGGGCTGCTGCTATGGCGGCATAGCACCAACGTCTCCGGCTGCCACATCAGCCTCGGCGCCGAGCTCGAGCCCGGCCTGTTCCTGCCGCACCCGACGGCCGTGGTGGTCGGCGACGGCGTGCGGCTGGGCCGCGGCGTGACGCTCTACCAGAGCGTGACGCTGGGACGCGGCAGCGACGGCAAGTATCCGAGCGTCGGCGACGGGGCGGTGATCTATGCCGGCGCCGTGGTCGTGGGCGGCGTGCGGATCGGGGCGAACGCGGTGGTCGCAGCCAACGCTTTCGTCGCGTCTTCGGTCGCGGACGGCACGACGGTGGCTGGAGCGCCGGCGCGGCCGCTGCACCGGTCGGCGCAGCCATGAGCGGATAGGGCGGGCTTGGGCGTGCGGGTGCTGTTCGTGGGCAGGTCGGGGGGACAGGCGGGGCTGATGCAGGAGGCGATGCGGCGGCGCGGGCATCGGGTGGTGGCGGTCGACCCCCATGCGGTGCTGCGGGACAGCCGGCTGCTCACCTACTGGGCCTGGCACACCGGGGCGCTGGGGCTCGGCGGCTGGGTGGAGGGCTGGCTGCGCGAGGCGGTGGGCGGCGGGTGCCATGACGTGGCCTTTGTCGATGGCGGGGAACTGCTGTCGGCCGGGGCGGTGCGGCTGCTGCGCCGGCGGGCCGGGCGGGTGGCGCTGTTCAACCGCGACAACCCGTTCGTGGCGCGCGACGGCCTGCGCTGGCGCACGCTGCTGCGCGCCCTGCCCGAGTACGACCTGTTCGTCACGCCGCGGCAGAGCACGGCGGACCGGGCAGCCGGCTTCGGCGCCCGCCGGGTGCTCCGCGTCAACTTCTTCGCCGACGAGGTGGTGCACCGGCCGGCGGCGCCCGGTGCGGCAGAATTGGCGCGCTATGGTTCGCCGGTGGCGTTTGTCGGCACGTGGTTTCCGGAGCGCGGGCCGTTCATGGAGACGCTGCTGCGCCGCGGCGTGCCGCTGAAGATCATCGGCCAGCGCTGGGAACGGGCGCCGAACTACGCCGCCCTGCGGCAGGCGGTGGTGCCGGGCTATCTCGGGCCCCAGCAGTACGCGGCGGCGGTGCGCAGCGCGAGCATTGCGATCGCCATGCTGTCGAAGGGCAATGCCGACCTGCAGACCTCGCGCTCGTCCGAAATCCCGGCGCGGGGCGTGGCGCTCTGCGCCGAACGGACCGCGGAACACCTCCGCATGTACGACGAGGGCGAGGAGGCGGTGTTCTGGTCGTCGGCGGAGGAATGCGCCAAGCGCTGCCTGTCGCTGCTGGCCGACCGGCCCCGGCTCGAGCGGCTTGCCGCGGCGGGCCGCCGGCGGGTGCTGCGCAACGACAACTGGGCCGAAAGCACGCTGGAGCGGATTCTCACGACGGTGGCCGCCGATGCTTGAGGGCAGCATCGCCGTGCTGGTGCTGACGACGGGAATCGGCGGCGCGTTCTGCTGGCTCTACGCCAGGGCGAGCGGCACGGTGGCCAATTTCCGCACGCTGGTGCTCGGCAACTACCTGCTGGTGCAGCCGCTCTCGGGCATCGCGCACCTGACGCGGCTCGGCGCCTCGCGGGGCTATCTCGACCTGCTCGCCTTCCCGGCCGACCATCTGCTGCAGGCGACGGCGGCGGCCCTGCTCGGGCTCGTCGGCTTCGTCGTCGGGGCGGGCAGGATCAGGAAAACGCACCCGGCCGGCGCCTCCGCGCCGCCGCTGTTCGCCAGCAAGACCGAGCGGCTGGTGGCCGTGCTGGTGGTGCTGGGGCTCGGGCCGCTGGCCGTGTGGGGCGTGCTCGAGGTCAATGCCATCGCGGAGAGCCTCGACGCGCGGCGGATCATCGGGCTCGACGGCGGGACGGCGCGCTTCAGCTTCCTGTCGCACTGGTTCGCCTGGATCGTGAGCCTCGCCGCGGCGCTGATGCTGTCGCGGGCGCCGCCGCGGGCGGCGCTGTGGAAGCTGGCGGTGGTGGCTATGGCGCTGGGGCTGATCGTCGGCTCGCTGCTGTGGAGCGGCGGCCGCTCGGTGCTGCTGGTGATGGCGCTGCCGCTCGTGCTGCTGGCCTGGCCCTATCTGCGCGGGGTGCGGGGAGTTGCGGCGGTGATCGGCGCGGTGACGCTCACCCTCGCCGTCGCGACGATCTCGGGGACGCGCGGGGGGATCAGCGTCGGCAACTGGCTCGACTGGGAGTGGGGCCGGTTTTCGATGCTCGCCACGTCGCTCGAGTATGTGCGGGTCAACGGCTACCTGATGGGCGAAACCTTCGTCGCCGGCCTGGTGGCGGTGGTGGGTCCGCCCCTCGGACTGCTGGGACTGCCGCTCGGCAGCGGCGACATGCTGACCTCCACCGACGTGGCAAGCCGAGTGCTGTTCGGCCATTTCGACGCGATCCACGTGGTGCCGGGGTTCACCGCCGAGCTCGCCGTCAACTTCGGGCTGCCGGGCGTGCTGATCGGCTATTTCGCGCTCGGGCGGGCCAGCGCCTGGGTCGACGGGCGGCTGGCCCGGCAGGAGGGCGCGATCGGGCGCCTGCTGCTGCTTTACCTCGGCGCGCTGCTGAGCCTGCGGGTGATCGGCGCGGATTCGGCGGCGCTGCTGTTCTACCTGTTCTATTCGGGCACCCCGTTGCTGCTGGCGGCGGCAGGGGCGGCGCTGCTGGCCGGGCTGCGGCGGACGGCGGCGGCGCGTGACGGAAGCTCGGGTGCCATGACCATCCAGCTCGGGCAGCCGCCATGCGCGTAACCTTCCATGCCACCTCGATCAGCCGATCGGCGGGTGGGCTGCTGGGGGCGATGGCCGGGCTGGCGCGCGGCCTGCACCGGCTGGGGGCGGAGGTGACCGTGGTGGGCGGCGCCGACGCGCATTTCGACGCCGACCGGCCGGCCTGGGGCGAGGTGCGGGTGACGCCGTACCGATGGGCGGGGCGCTATGGCCTCAGCGGCGAGGCGCTGCGGCTCATCGCGGCGGCGCGGCCGGACGTGCTGCACATCCACGGCATCTGGTCGGCCGCCTCGATCCATGGCGCCCTGCATGCCCTGCGCGGCCGGCCCGTCGTGGTGACGCCGCATGGCATGCTCGACCCCTGGATCCTGGCGCGGAAGCCGGCGGTGAAGCGCGTGCATGCGGCGCTGTTCGAGCGGCCGCTGCTGCGGCGCGCGCAGGTGCACGCGCTGACCCCCGCCGAGCGCGACGCGGTGCTCGCCTTCATGCCGGCGCTGGTCGGCCGCATCTTCGTGCTGCCCAACGGCGTGGACGAGGCCCCTGCCGTGACGGCGGGCGGGCCGCATGGGGCGCTGTTCCTCGGTCGCCTGCATGGGAAGAAGCAGGTGTTGGAGCTGATCCGCGCCTGGTCGCAGCTGCCCGGCGACGGGCGGCTGACCATCGCCGGTTGGGGCGAGCCCGCCTACGAGCGGCAGGTGGCGCGGGCGGCCGGCGCGGCGCGGAACGTGGAGTTCGTCGGCGCCCGCCATGGCGACGCCAAGGCGCAGGCCTTCGCCGCCGCGCGGTTCTTCGTGCTGCCCTCGCTGAGCGAAGGCATGCCGATGGCGGTGCTTGAGGCGCTGCAGCATGGCTGCGTGCCGATCCTCACCGACGCCTGCAACCTGCCGGCGCTGTTCCGCGACGGCGTGGCGCTGCGGATGGCGGCCGACTTCAGCGATTTCGCCGCCGTGGCGGGCCGCGCCCTCGCCATGCCGGAGGCGGAGTTCGCCGCCCGCTCGGCGGCGGCGCGCGCCGCTGCGCGGCGCTACGGCTGGGGTGGGATCGCGCGGGCGATGCTGGGGCAGTACGAGCGCCTGCTCGCGGAGGCGCGGCCGTGACGGCGCGCGGCGCGGAGCCGCTCGAGACGCGCGGCAGCGAGGGGCTGGCGCGGGTCTCGTTCCCGTTGCGGCACCGGCTGTTCCGGGCCGCCTGGCGGGTGAGCTGGCTGCTGCTCGCGGCCTGGACGCCGCCGCCGCTGCATGGCTGGCGCCGGCTGCTGCTCCGCGCCTTCGGCGCGCGGATCGGACGGGGCGCGCGGATCCATGGCAGCGCCGAGGTCTGGTATCCGCCGCACCTCACGATGGGGGAGAACGCGATGATCGGCTGGCGGGTCGACGTTTATTGCCAGGCGCCGATCACATTGGGCGATGGCGCGATCGTGTCGCAATACGCGCAGCTCGTCGCCGGCACGCACGACATCGACGGGGCGGGATTTCGGCTCGTCACCAGGCCTATTCACATCGGAGAGCGGGCCTGGGTGGCGGCCGGTGCGTTCGTCGGGCCAGGGGTGACGATCGGCGAGGGGGCGGTGCTGGGCGCCCGCGCGGTGGCGTTCAGCGACCTCGCGCCGTGGACCGTCTATGCCGGCAACCCGGCGCGGGCGCGGCGCAGGCGGCGGCGGGGCGCAGGGGAGTGAGGGGACGGGCACCCGGTTCGTGCGGGCGCCCGCCCGATGCTCACCAGCCCCTGGCGGCGAGGAAGCCGGCGAGGGCCGCGGCCATGAGGTCCATGGCGGCCTGGCCGAGATGCGTCGTGTCGGTGCCGCTGTCGTAGTACATGGCGGCCGCCGGGGTGCTGCCCGAGAGGGTGAGGACGTCGCGCCAATCGAGCAGGTTGCCCGGCCAGCGGGACCGCATCTCGTCGCGGATGGCGGTCTCGAGGCTGACATCGGCCTGGCCGTAGTGGACGCAGGGCGGGATGACGACGAAGCGCTGGTGGCCGAGCGCCTGCAGCGCCGCCGCAAGCTGGTCGCAGTAGGCCGCGGCGGTGGTGGCGCCGTTGTCGTCGCCATCCCAGACGACGGTGGTGCGGGCGCGCAGCTCGGCCGGGGCAGGGGCCAGCCGCGCGGCGATCTCGGCCATGGTGCTGCCGCCGGCGCCGGTATTGTGCACCGGGCGGCCGGTGGCGGCAGCCAGCGCCGTCGGCAGCACGACGCCATAGGCGCCTCCGGCGAAGCTGTCGCCGTCGCAGTGCAGCAGCCGCTCGAGGCCGGCGACGAACTGGCCGAAGCCGCCGCCATTGCTGAGCGTGCAGCGATAGATGTCGCCGTCCCAGACCTGTGTGCCGTCCGCCTCCTGCCCCAGCGACAGGCGGCCGAGCGGCGGCATGGCGCCGCCGAGGTCGCTGAGGATCGGGCCGTCGTCGAGCTGGGCGTAGAACTCGTTGCTGCGGGCGCCGAAGCGGACCCGGAACTCGGCCCCGTCGGCCAGCGTGCCGAGCGTCAGGTTGGCGACGTCGGCATTGGCGTAGCGGACCTGCACGATCAGCGCGCCGGTGGCGTTGCGGTAGGCGGCGACCCGGTCGACGAGGCCGCCGGAGTGGAAGGTGGCGAGTGTCTTGGCGGTGGCGTGGGTCGGCGGGGCCTTGGCGGTGAGCTCGGCGGTGAAGCCGCCCTGGGCGAAGCCGTCGAAGATCGTCGCCGCTTTCAGCGAGACGCGGTCGATGTTGGAGACGCCGGCCGCGCCACGGTAGAGGTAGAGCCGGCCGGTGGCGCCGCGGCCGCTGACCGGCAGGCGCCACAGGGTGTTCGGCGACAGCTGGCCGAACGAGCCGCCCTCGTTGCCATAAAGCGTGCTGCCGAAGCGCATGCCGGAGGTGCCGGCCAGCGTCTCCACCTCGAGCACGTAGGGCGTATCCGCGGCGGCGGCGACGTCGGCGGTGAGGCCGGCGCCGCCCTGCCCCAACCCGGTGCTGCCGTCGGAGGTGAGCCGGGCCGCGCCGGCGACGCTCGCGACGCTGGAGCCGCCGTTGAGCACGGGGCTCCAGCCCGCGAGGTCGTCGAAGCCGGTGTTCGCCAGCAGTTCCGGCGCGCCGGGCAGCACGCAGGGGCCGATGATGCGGCGGACGCCGTCGCGGCTGCCGCCGATCGCGGCGAGGAACGCCGCCTCGTCGGCAAAACTCCGGCCGTTGCAGTAGAAGCGCCCGGCGGCGAAATCGGCATCGAGGATGGCGCCGTCCCGCCACCAGAGGCCGGCGGGGCGCCCTGCCCCGGCCCCCGGCCCGACGCCGGTTGCGAGCGCCAGCATCAGTAGAGCCCCAGGAGCTGCGTCGCGGTGGTGCCGGTGGCCCTGACGCGGGTGGCGCGCACCGGCAGCAGCGTGCCGGCGAGCAGGCCGGTGAAGGTCACCTCGTCGCCGGAGGCGAGCACCAGCCGGAGGTTGCCGGCGCCGCCGACATAGATGGCGCGGGTTTCGGCGGCGAGATCGGCGCCATCAGCGGCGCCGATGGCGAAGCCGTGGCGCACAGGCGCGGTGATGCCGTCGGCGCGGCCCTGGTATTTTTCCGTCATGTTCAGGCTCCATCGAAGTTGGAGCCCAAGCATAAAGGCGGGCGAAAGCGCGGGGATAAGTCGGTCAGGTGCGGCCGAACTCGTCCTCGATGCGGATGATGTCGTCTTCGCCCAGATACGAGCCGGTCTGCACCTCGATCAGCTCGAGCAGGATCTTGCCGGGGTTGGCGAGGCGGTGCACGCAGCCGAGCGGCAGGTAGATCGACTGGTTCTCGGTCAGCATGGTGACCACGCCGTCGACGGTCACCTCGGCGGTGCCGGTGACGACGACCCAGTGCTCGGCCCGGTGGTGGTGCTTCTGCAGGCTGAGCTTCTTGCCGGGCTTCACGAACAGCCGCTTCACCTGGAAGCGGTCGCCGTTCAGCACCGAGGCGTAGCCGCCCCACGGCCGGTAGGCGGTACGGTGGATTTCGGTGAGGCCGTGCGTGCGCGGGTCGGCGCGCAGTGCCTTGACCATCGGGCCGACGCGCTGCGCCTCGGACAGCTTGCCGACATAGATGGCATCCTCCGAGGCGATCACCGCCAGGTCGTCGACGCCCTCGACCACCACATGGGCCCGCTCGGTGACGACGAGGTTGTTGCGGGCATGGCTGAGCGTGGCCGGGCCGCGCAGCACGTTGCCGGCCGCGTCCTTGCCGGAGGCCTTCCACACCGCATCCCAGGCGCCGAGGTCGGACCAGGCGTAGGTGACCGGGACCAGCGCTACCTGCCGCGACTTCTCGAAGATGGCGTAGTCGACCGAGATGTTGGGCGCCGTGGCGAAGCTCGCCTCGTCGAGGCGGGTGAAGTCGAAATCGACGCGGGCCTGCTGCACGGCGGCGCGGGCGGCGGCGAGCGTGTCGGGTGCGAGCGCCTCGACTTCGGCGAGGAAGCTCTCGACGCCGAGCATGAAGGTGCCGGAGTTCCAGTAGTAGCCGCCGGCCGCGAGCATCTCGCCCGCCGTGGCGAGGTCGGGCTTTTCGACGAAGCGGGCCACGGCGCGCACCCCGTCGCCGAGTTCGGGGCCGGCCTCGATGTAGCCGTAGCCGGTTTCGGGCGCGGTCGGCGCGATGCCGAAGGTGACGAGCCGGCCGGCCCGGGCCGCCGCGGCGGCGGCCACGATGCACCAGCCGGAGGTATAGTCGAAGGTGAAGGCGGGGTCGGAGGGGAGCACGGGGATGGCGAAGACGGAGACGACGCGCTGGGCGACGAAAACCCCCCCC
>JBQCFF010000199.1:0-3570 GCA_051959485.1 Devosia sp.
GTGTTCGATCGCGGCGCCTACATCTACCACGGCCGTGTGAAGGCCCTCGGCGACGCGGCTCGCGAAGCCGGCCTGCAGTTCTGATCGCGCGGAAGGAAAGACAATGAGAGACGTTCAAGAGCGCGAAAGCGAATTCGTCGACCGCCTGGTGCACATCAACCGTGTCGCCAAGGTGGTGAAGGGTGGCCGTCGCTTCGGCTTCGCCGCCCTCGTCGTGGTCGGCGACCAGAAGGGCCGCGTCGGTTTCGGTCATGGCAAGGCGCGTGAAGTGCCCGAGGCCATCCGCAAGGCGACCGAGCAGGCCAAGCGCCAGATGATCCGCGTTCCGCTGCGCGAAGCCCGCACGCTGCACCACGACGTCGTGGGTCACCACGGCGCCGGCAAGGTCATCCTGCGCGCTGCCGTCCCCGGCACCGGCATCATCGCCGGCGGCCCGATGCGCGCCGTGTTCGAGACGCTCGGCGTCAACGACATCGTGGCGAAGTCGCAGGGCACCGCCAATCCGTACAACATGGTGCGGGCCACCTTCGATGCGCTGAAGCGCGTCGATTCCCCGCGCTCGGTCGCCGCCCGCCGCGGCCTCAAGGTCTCCGACCTGCAGGCCCGCCGTGGCGAGACCGTCGAAGCCTGATCTGGGAGTTAGCTGGAAATGGCCGATAAGACCGTAACCATCGAGCAGATCGCGAGCCCGAGCCGCCGTCCGGCGGATCAGCGCGCGACCCTGGTCGGCCTGGGTCTGAACAAGATCCGGAAGACCTCGACCCTCAAGGACACCCCCGAGGTCCGCGGCATGATCAACAAGATCCCGCACCTCGTGCGCGTCATCGACGCCAAGTAAGGAACGAGAGCTATGACTCGTTTGAACGAACTCCGGGACAACCCGGGCGCCAACAAGAAGCGCGTGCGCGTCGGCCGCGGTATCGGCTCGGGCGTCGGCAAGACCGGCGGCCGCGGCGGCAAGGGCCAGACGGCCCGCTCCGGCGTCGCCATCAACGGCTTCGAAGGCGGCCAGATGCCGCTGCACATGCGTATGCCGAAGCGTGGCTTCAAGGTGCCGAATGCGGCCCGCTACAACCAGCTCCGCATCGACCGCGTGCAGGCCTATATCGACTCGGGCAAGCTCGACGCGAAGGGCGTGATCGATGCCAAGGCGCTCGTCGCCGCCGGTGTGATCCGTCGTGAGCTCGATGGCGTGCGCCTGATCGGCAATGCCGGTTTCACCGCCAACAAGGTGACCTTCAAGGTCGCTCATGCGACCAAGGGCGCGCTTGCTGCTATTGAAGCGGCCGGCGGCAAGGTCGATATGCCCCAGGCAGCAGAAACCCAGGCTGACGCCTAAGCGCGCCCGCCGTGTAGTTAGGGCTCTAGCCCGATAGGGAGCGAGCATGGCGTCCGCAGCCGAACAGCTGGCCAGAAACCTCAACTTCTCCACCTTCGCCAAGGCGAAGGCGCTCCAGCAGCGCATCCTCTTCACGGTGCTGGCGCTGCTGGTCTACCGGCTGGGGACTTACATCCCCGTGCCGGGCATCGACCCGGATGCCTACGCTGCGTCGTTCCAGACGGCGCAGCAGGGCATTGCCGGCATGTTCGACGTGTTCGCCGGCGGCGCCGTGCAGCGCATGGCGATCTTTGCGCTCAACCTCATCCCCTACATCACTGCCTCGATCGTGATCCAGGTGGTCACGACCGCCATGCCGCGGCTCGAGGCGCTAAAGAAGGAAGGGGAGAGCGGTCGCCGCAAGCTCAACCAGTACACCCGCTACCTGACGGTACTGTTCTGCACCGTGCAGGCCTTCGGCATTGCCAAGGGCCTCGAGGCGAGCCAGGGCGTGGTGCTGAACCCGGGCCTCTTCTTCGAGATCTCGACCGTCATCACGCTGGTCGGCGGCACCATGTTCCTGATGTGGCTGGGCGAGCAGATCACCTCTCGCGGCGTCGGCAACGGTGTCTCGCTGATCATCTTCGCCGGCATCGTGGCCAACCTGCCCACCACCGTGGTGCAGACCCTCGAACTGACCCGCCAGGGCTCGATCGCGCCGTTCTGGGGCTTCGGCATCCCGGCGCTCGCGATCATCGTCATCGCGGTCATCGTGTTCTTCGAACGGGCCCAGCGCCGGCTGCTGATCCAGTATCCGAAGCGCCAGGTCGGCAACAAGATGTTCCAGGGCGACACCTCGCACCTGCCGCTGAAGCTCAACACCTCGGGCGTCATCCCGGTGATCTTCGCCTCCTCGCTGCTGCTGCTCCCCGCCACCATTGCGTCGTTCGCGGCGCAGGGCGATGCGCCGCAGTGGCTGCAGGTGACCGCTGCCGTGCTCGGTCGCGGGCAGCCGCTCTACCTGTTGCTCTACGGCGGGCTGACGATCTTCTTCTCCTTCTTCTACACCTCGATCGTGTTCAACCCGACTGACACGGCGGACAACCTGAAGCGCTCCGGCGGCTTCATCCCGGGTATCCGGCCGGGCGAGCGGACGGCGCAGTACATCGACTACGTGCTGACCCGCATCACGGTCATCGGCGCGCTCTACCTGACGGTCGTAGCCCTCATCCCCGAGATGATCCACAGCCAGCTTAACGTCAGCCAGTTCCTCGGCGGTACCTCGCTGCTGATCATGGTGACGGTGACCCTGGATACGGTCAGCCAGATCCAGAGCCACCTGATCGCGCAGCAGTACGAGGGTTTGGTGAAGCGTTCGCGCCTGGGGGGGCGTCGTAAATGAGGTTGATCCTCTTGGGGCCGCCGGGTGCCGGCAAGGGCACGCAGGCCGAGATCCTGGTCGAATCCTACGGCATTCCGCAGCTGTCGACCGGCAACATCCTGCGGGCCGCCATCGCTGCCAAGACGCCGATGGGCCTCGCCGCCAAGGAAGTCATGGACCGCGGTGACCTCGTCTCGGACGAGATCGTCAACGGCATCGTCTCCGAGCGGCTGGACCAGGACGACTGCAAGCCCGGCTTCATCCTCGACGGCTACCCGCGCACCATCCCGCAGGCGGAGGCGCTCGAGGGCATGCTCGAGGAGAAGGCCATGGGGCTCGATGGCGTCATCGAGATCACGGCCGATGCCGACGTGCTGGTCGGCCGCATCGCCAAGCGGGCGAAGGAATCGGGCGTCGCTCGTGGCGACGATAACGAAGAAGTGCTGCGTAACCGGCTCAACGTCTATCGCGAGCAGACCGCCCCCCTGGTGGAGTTCTACCGGGGCAAGGGGCTGCTCAAATCGGTCGATGGCATGCAGTCCGTCGACGACGTGACCGCGGCGATCCGTCGGGCCGTGCATAACTAGTATGACCGGGGCAGGGGCCCCTCCGGTTGACTCCGGCCGTCCCTGCCTCTATGAACCGCGCCAGTCTCATGGATAATTGGGCTGGATTCGGTTCCTCAGTAGTGTGAGGGGTCCGGACTCCGGCTCCTTGTCGTTATCACAGGCGGTCCTGCCGCCGACTTAAGGAGAGCGGACGTGGCCCGTATTGCTGGCGTCAACATCCCGACCAACAAGCGCGTCGTCATCGCGCTTCAGTACATCCACGGCATTGGCCCGCGGTACGCCAAGGACATCACCGAGAAGGT
>JBQCFF010000200.1:0-3079 GCA_051959485.1 Devosia sp.
CTGGCCGAGGAGACGATCTCGAGCAGCGCCTCGTCGGCCCCCATGCCCTCGCCGAGGTCGGCGTTCAGGTCGAACTTCATGGCTTCAGTCCCCGCGCATGCGCCAGCGTCACCGGCTCGAAGCGCACCTCCGTCCCGGGCCTGAGCTGTGCGAAGCGGTCGAGGTCCGCCGACGCCACCGTGGCGATCCGCGGGTAGCCTCCAGTCGGCTGGTGGTCACGCATCAGCACGATCGGCGTCCCGTCACCGAGGATCTGGAGATCGCCCGGCACGATGGCGTCGGAAACCAGCGACAGGGCCCGCTGCTCGCGGAACACCCCACCGGGATCCTCGAGCCGGATGCCCATGCGGTCCATCCCCGCAGAGACCCGGAACGGCTCGGCCACGAAACGCCGGCGAACCGCCGGCTCGAACAGGTCGGCGTGCAGGCCCCAGAGCACCCGGATCGGTCCGGTGGACGGCTCATACGGCCGCGGGTGCGGCGCCGCCTTGCGGACCGCCTCCGCTCCGAACGCGACCGTGTCGCCAACAGCCAGCGCCTTCCCGAGGCCGGCAACCGAGTTGGTCGAGCGGCTGCCGAGCACCGGCTCCACGTCCACCTCGCACCCGAACCGCAGGTAGCCCCAGTTGCCCCAGCCCCCGGGTCGGACCTCCACCGTGTCGCCCGCCCGCAGCACCGCCCGCGCCGGCCAGGCCACCGCCTTGCCGTTCACCTCGAGCCCGAATCCTCCGCCGTCCGCCGCCATGGCCAGCGTCCCCGCCTCGACCTCGAAGGCGATCCCCGACGTGAACTCGATCCCGGTCCTCCCCGCACCGCCGAGCCACACTCCCGCCCGCTCGAAGCCGCCGCGATCCATCGGCCCCGACGCGCTGACGCCCTGCGCCAGCAGTCCCGGCCGCCCGGCATCCTGCAGCGTCGTCAGCGGCCCGGCGCGGGTCATGCGGATGCGGCTCACCGGGCCACCTCGAAGCGAACCAGGTCCCCCGCCGCCAGCCGCGTCGGCGGGCACGCCGCGGGCTCGAAGTTCCGGAACGTCGTATGGCCGAGCACATGCCAACCGGTAGGGATCGGCGTCGAAGTGATCGCCGTCTGCCCCGCCGCGAACAGTACCGTCCCCGCCGGCACCTGCCGCCGCACCGCCGCCCGCCGCGGCACAAGCAGCCGCTCGTCGTGAAAACCGAGATAGACGAACCCCGGCGCAAACCCGGTCGCCAGCACCCGCAGCGGCCTAGCGCAATGCGCGGCGACGAACCCCTCGCGGTCCATGCCCAGCAGCGCCGCCACCTCGTCGAGGTCCTCGCCGTCGAACGTCACCCGCACCACATGCTCCTGCCCCGGCGCGAGGTCATCGGGCGGCGCCGCGAGCAGCAGCCGCACCTCGCCCGCCAGACGTTCGAACTCGACCCCATCGGGCGCATAGCGCAGCAGCACCGAAACCAGGTTGGGCACCACCTCCTCCACCCCCGGCAACCCGGCAGCCGCCGCCCGCCGCGCGAAGCCGATCGCTGCGGCGTTGGCCGACTCGGAAAGCGTGTCGGCAAAGCGCACCAGCAGGCCGCGATCGCCCAGCGGCTGGATGAGAGGGAGCTTGGCGGGTTCGGTCGGCATCGGCGGCTCGGAAGGATGCCCCCTCCTAGCATGAAGCGGCGCCCCGAACAGCCTGCAGCGCCTACGCCCTTCCGCCGACGCCGGCATCGCGCTAAGCCAGCCGCCATGATCCCCGGAACCGAAATCCTCGTCGAAGGCCACGCCATCGTCTCGGACGATGGCATGATCGCCAGCCATGACGGCAGCATGCCCCCCGAACTCCGGAGCGACGCCGACTGGCGCCTGTTCCAGGCAGCGCTCGACCGCTCTGCCCTGGTGGTGCTCGGCCGGCTGGGCCACCTGCGCCACCCGAACCCGGGCCGGCGCCGGCTGGTGCTCACCCGCTCCGTCGTCGACTTGCAGCCCGATCCGGTCGACCCGCAGGCGAGCTACTGGAACCCCGCCGGCATCGACATCACCGCCGCCCTTGGCCGCCTCGGCATCGACAGGGGCACGGTCGCGGTCACCGGCGGCACCGGAACCTTCGACCTCTTCCTCCCCTGGTACGACCGGTTCGTGCTGGCAGAAGTTCGCGGCCTGACCATGCCCGACGGCATCCCCTGCTTCAGCAAGGGCCACCCAAGGTTCGTGCTGCCGGGCGCCGGCCTCGAGGCGCGGGACATGGAGACGATCGACCGCGGCGTCGTGCAGACCCAGTGGGTACGCGCGCCGAAATCTGGACAGCCGCCGGTCTAGAAGCTAAACGCAGCGCCACGGGCAGGTGGCAGAGTGGTCGATTGCTCCGGTCTTGAAAACCGGCGGACGCGCAAGCGTTCCGGGGGTTCGAATCCCTCCCTGCCCGCCACCCTGCGCTCCTGCGGAGCTTCGGGTGGCGCAGCCACCCGGAGATCCGAAGGAGCGCAGGGTGATCTCCCGGAGCTGCAGCGCAGCGCAGGGAGACAGGGTCGTTGTGGTACGTCTACTTTCTCGAGCTAAGTAACGGCGACATATACGTCGGTTCTACGAACGACCTGAGGCGCCGCTTCGCATCGCACAATGCTGGCCAGGTCGTTTCGACACGGGCCCACCTGCCTGCCCAGTTGCGATCCTACGTCGCGGTCGAAGAGGAAGCGCATGCGCGACAACTGGAGGTCTACTTCAAGTCCGGCTCAGGCAAGGCCATCGCCATGAAGCGCCTCATCCGTCGGCTCGGGTAGCACCCTTACGGAATCAGCACCGTCGATCCCGTCGTCTCGCGTGCCTCCAGCGCGCGGTGGGCGTCGGCGGCTTCGGCGAGGGGGCGCTGCTGGGCGATGGCGATCCTGACCTTGCCCAGTTCGATCATGTTGAACAGCGCGGCGGCCGCGGTGCGGAGGTCTTCCGGCTTGCGGAAGTAGCCGGCACCGGTGGGCCGGGTAACGTAGAGGCTGCCCTTGTCGGCGAGGATGCCGAGGCGCGGCATCGACACCGGCCCCGAGGCGTTGCCGAAGCTGACCATCAGGCCGCGGACGCGCAGGCAATCGAGCGACGGCTCGAACGTCGCCTTGCCGAC
>JBQCFF010000201.1:0-10182 GCA_051959485.1 Devosia sp.
AGACATAGCGTTGATGCCCCGCCTTCCGACCCCGCTTGATCAGATCCGTCCCCTCACACTGCGGACACCGCATCCCATCCTCCCAGCCCAAATCACCAACCCAGAAGAATCCCAAAAGTGATCCGTGTAAACAGTCCCCCATCAAGGGGAGGGAGCCGCCGTTGGTTGGGCAGGGACTCCAGCCTCCCTCCCCCTTGTGGGGAGGGTAGCGGAGCTTGCGAGCGCAGCGAGGTAGCGTAGCTGGGTGGGGGGTGCCCACGCATCAAGTGATTCCCGCCGACCTTGAAGGCGGCGGGCCCGAGGCGCATCTTTATGGTCGACGTAAGATATATCTTGGAGCAGTCACATGCACGATCAGCATCGGTGGGACCGCAACTGGCGCCGCATGGAAGCAATGGCGCGTCGCGGCTTCCGCAACTTCGGCAACAACTTCAACCTGGGTGGCGGCAACTGGGGCGGCTTCGGCGGCAATTTCCGCATCGGGCGGATGCTCGCCTCGGGCGACCTGCGGCTCGTCGCGCTCTACCTGATCGAGCAGCAGCCGCGGCACGGCTACGACCTGATCAAGGCGGTCGAGGACAAGTCGCACGGCTTCTATTCGCCGAGCCCGGGCATCGTCTATCCGGCCCTCACCTTCCTCGAGGAGGCGGGCTACGTGACCTCGGCGATCGACGGCAACAAGAAGCTCTACACCATCACCGACGATGGCCGGACGCACCTGGCGGACAACCGCGAGGCGATCGAGTCGACGCTCGAGTTCCTCGGCAAGGCCGGCGCCCGGATGGAGGAATGGCGCGAGCGCTGGCAATCGGGCAACTTTCCGTTCTCCGAGGAGCAGTCCGAGCGCTTCCGCGAGATGGGCCGGGAAGGCTGGCCGTTCCGCGGCCGCGGCGGTCGCCGGACCCCGGGTCCCGGCGATTTCGGCGCGCCGCCCCGCCCCGAGGCGCCGCCGCGCCCGGACCGGGACATCGACGACGTGATCCCCGAGGTCAACGAGGCGCGCAAGGCGCTGAAGAAGGCGATCAAGGAAGCGGTGCGCCGCGGCCCCGAGGAGGACCTCCGGGTCGCCGGCATCCTCCGCCGCGCCGCCCAGGAAATCCGCGCCGGGCTGGAGGAAGACACCACCGAGGTCGATCTCGGCTGATGCGGCAAGCCCGCCGAACGGACCAGCGCCCCCGTCGGCCGACGGGGGCGTTTTTGTTTCCGGCGGGTCCGAAAACCCACTAACATGTCACCGGAGCAGAGAAGGGCGGACCAGCGACTTGAACGACATGCTACCCATCCGGGGCGACCGGGCGAAAGCGGCCGCCGGCCTCGTGGCGCGCCTCGCGGGGGTGATCCGCAAGGATCGGCTGATGACCGACCCGGTGATGACCTACGCCTATTCGGGCGACGCCAGCCACTACCGGCTGGTGCCGGCGGCGGTGGTGATCGTCAACACCGAGGACGAGGTGCGGGCGGTGATCGCGGCGGCGCGGGCCGAGGGCCTGCCGCTGACCTTCCGGGCAGCGGGGACGTCGCTGAGCGGCCAGTCGATCACCGATGGCGTGCTGGCGGTGCTGGGGGACGGCTGGCGGCGGCTCACCGTGCATGAGGGCGCCGACGAGGTGACGCTGGGGCCGGCGGTGATCGTCGCCAACGTCAACAAGGCGCTGAAACCGTTCAATCGCAAGCTCGGGCCCGATCCCGCGAGCCAGGCCACCTGCAAGATCGGCGGGGTGGTGAACAACAACTCGTCGGGCATGTGCTGCGGGGTGGCCTACAACACCTACCACACCATGGTGCGGCTTCGGGTGATGCTGGTCGACGGCACGGTGCTCGATTCCGGCGACCCGGCCTCGGTGGCGGAATTCCGGGACCGGCATGCCGAACTTCTCCGCCAATTGCAGGACCTGCACCACGAGGTGATGGCGGATGCGGAGCTGGTGGCGCTGATCCGCGAGAAGTACCGGATCAAGAACACCGTCGGCTATTCGATCAACGCGCTGGTTGATTTCCACGACCCGATCGACATCCTGATCCACCTGATCGTCGGCTCGGAGGGGACGCTCGGCTTCGTCTCCGAGGTGACCTACCGCACCATCCCCGAGCACCCCTACAAGGTGACGGGGCTGATCCCCTTCCCCGATCCGCACTCGTGCGGTCGCGCCATCACCCGCCTCGCCAATGGCGGCGTGCAGCAGACCCATGGCGTCACCTCGGCCGAGTATCTCGAACGCCGGGCGCTGCAGGCAGTGGCGCACCTGCCTGTCATGCAGCCATACGAACGCTTCTTCACCGAAACCTCGCCGGCCATGCTGGTCGACGTCTCGGCGGCAAGCCCCGAGGAGCTGGAAAAGGAAGTGGCGCTGGCCACGGCGATCCTGCGCGAGGAGGGCGCCACCGACATCGACTTCGCCGACGGCGACGCCGAGCGCGCGCACCTGCTGTGGGACATGCGCAAGGGCTTCATCCCGATGTTCGGCGCCACCCGGCCCAAGGGCACGACGATGCTGACCGAGGACGTGGCGGGGCCGGTGGAGCGGCTCGCCGACTTCGTCATCGACATGCGCAAGCTGCTGGACGCGTACGGCTACCAGGACGGCGTGCTGTTCGGGCACGCGCTGGCCGGCAACCTGCACTTCCAGATGGCCGCCGATTTCGCGGTGCCCGAGGAGGTGGAGCGCTTCGACCGCTTCTCGGTGGCGCTCACCGAGCTGGTCTCGGTGCAGTACGGCGGCTCGCTCAAGGCCGAGCACGGCACCGGGCGGGCGATCGCCAGTTTCGTCGAGCGCGAGTGGGGCACCAGGGCCTATCGCGTGATGCACCGGATCAAGGCGCTGTTCGACCCCGAGGGGCTGCTGAACCCCGGCGTACTGCTGAACCCCGACCCGCAGCTGCATGTGCACAACCTGAAGCGCATGCCGCTGGCCGACCCGGTGGTCGACCTCTGCATCGAGTGCGGCTTCTGCGAGCCCGCCTGCCCCAGCCATCACATGACCATGTCGCCGCGCCAGCGCATCGTGGTGACGCGCGAGAGGGCGCGGCTGGCGGCGACCGGCGAGGACCCGGACCGGCTGGCCGAGATGGAGCGGCTGTTCGAGTATGCCGGGCTCGCCACCTGCGCCGCCGGCAATGTGTGCGCGCTGCGCTGCCCGGTGGGAATCGAGACCGGCACCATGGTGCTGGGCGAGCGGGCGCGGCGGCGCACCGATGCCGACCGGCGCACCGCGCACCTCGCTGCCGGGCACACGCTGGCGGTGGAGCGCGGCATGAAGCTGGCGCTCGGCGCCAACGCATTCAGCCGCACCATCATCGGCGACGGCGCGACGGATGCGCTGGCGAAGCTCGCCCGGACGGTGACCGGCGGCGCCATCCCGCGCGTCTCGCAGGCGCTGCGGCCCGGACCGAAGGCCCCGAAGCTGGCGGCGACCGGCAGCGGCGAGCGCGTGGTCTATTTCCCGAGCTGCGCCACCCGCATGTTCGGCGCCCCGACGCGCGAGAACGGCATGCTGCCGACCACCGACGCCATGGTAGCGCTGCTGCGGCGGGCCGGCTGGGACCCGGTAGTGCCCGAGCACGCCGACGGCGACTGCTGCGGCCAGCCGTTCCTCTCCAAGGGGTTCCCGGAGGAAGCCGAGCGGGTCGGTGCCCCGACGCGGCAGAAGCTCGATGCGCTGGCGGAGGGCGGGCGCCACCCGGTGGTGACCGATGCCTCGACCTGCGCCAAGCACATGCGGGAGCATCCGGGCGGTGCGCCGGTGGCGGATTCGGCGGAGTTCCTGCTGGCGGAGGTGCTGCCGAAGCTGAAGATCACCCGCAAGCTGCCGGCCGTGGCGGTGCACCACAACTGCTCGGCGCAGCGGCTCGGGGAGCAGCGGGCGATCAACGCGCTGGCGGCCGCCGTGGCCGACAAGGTCGTGGTGCTCGATGCCATCACCTGCTGCGGCTTCGCCGGCGACAAGGGCCTGTTCGTGCCCGAGCTCAACGCCCACGCCACCCGCTTCGGCAAGGCGCAGATCCCGCCCGACTGCACGGTCGGCATCTCGACGGTCTCGACCTGCGCCACCGGCCTGACCGAGCGGATGGAGATCCCGTTCTTCTCCATCGCCAGCGTGCTGGAGCTGGTGAGCCAGGCGTAGACCCCTCAACCGTCTCGGCCTCCGGCCGATCCACCCTCTCCCCGACGGGGAGAGGAAAAAGGGCCCTGCGGCCCCCCTTATTCTTCTCCCCGTCGGGGAGAAGGTGGCGCGTAGCGCCGGATGAGGGGCCTTATCCTTGCCGGCAAACGCTGCTAAGCGAGGCCATGACCGAAATCACCATTGCATCCTTGGGCCAGCACGGCGACGGGGTGGCCGAGATCGCCGGCGAACGGGTGTTCGTGCCGTTCGCGCTGCCGGGCGAGCGGGTGGAGATCGCGCGCGAGGGCGAGCGTGGCACGCTGCTCCGGATCATCGAGCCGAGCGCCGAGCGGGCGGAGCCGATCAGCCCCTATTTCGGCCGCTGCGGCGGCTGTGCCCTGCAGCACATGGGGCGCGCGACCTATGCCGTGTTCAAGCGCGGGCTTGTCGTTGCGGCGCTGGAGCATGCCGGGGTGGCGGCCGAGGTCGAGCCGATGCTGGATGCGACGCAGCCGGGGCGGCGGCGCGCCACCCTGCACGTGCGCAAGGGGGCGGCCGGCTACATGCGGGCGAAGTCGCACGAGGTGCTGGACATCGATGCCTGCCCGATCCTGGTGCCGGTGCTGCAGAAGAACGCGCCGCGCCTCGCCCGGGCGCTGCAGAAGCTGGCAGGCGACAGCGACGTGGCCTTCACCGCCACCGATACCGGGCTCGACCTGTCGGTGAAGTCGGAGCGGAAGCTCAGGGCCGCGCAGCTCGCCGAGTTCGCCCAGGCCCACAAGCTCGCCCGCCTCACCTTCAACGGTGACACGGTGTACATGGCCCGCCCGCCGGTGGTGCGGATGGGCAAGTCCACCGTCGAAATCCCGCCCGCCAGCTTCCTGCAGGCCACTGAATCCGCCGAGGCGACGCTGGCGCGGCTGGTGCTCGAGGGCGTCGGCAAGGCGAAGGCGGTGGCCGACCTGTTCTCCGGCGTCGGGCCGTTCACCCTGCGCCTTGCCGAGACGGCCCGGGTCTATGCGGCGGACAGCGACCGGCCGGCGATCGCGGCGTTGCAGAAGGCGGTGAACCACACGCAGGGCCTGAAGCCGGTGGAAAGCAAGGTGCGCGACCTGTTCCGCGACCCGCTGGCGCCGATCGAGCTCGACCCGTTCGACGCCGTGGTGTTCGACCCGCCCCGCGCCGGGGCGGAGGCGCAATGCCGCGAACTGGTCCGCTCGAAGGTGAAGCGGGTGGTGGCGGTGTCGTGCGAGCCGAAGACCTTCGCCCGCGATGCAGCCATCCTGATCGCCGGCGGTTATCGGCTGGAGCGCGTCGTGCCGGTGGACCAGTTCGCCTATTCGACGCATGTCGAGGTGGTGGGGGTGTTTTCGCGGTGAGGACGGTGCGCCAAGACCCCTCACCCGTCTCGCGCTCCGCGCGATCCACCCTCTCCCCGACGGGGAGAGGAACAGGTTGCCCCCACCGAGCCACCTTTATTCTTCTCCCCGTCGGGGAGAAGGTGGCGCGTAGCGCCGGATGAGGGGTTTCCAGCCATGACCTTCACCCCCCGCACCACCCATGCCGAGCTGGGCGAGGGGTTCTTCGATGCGGTGCGGCCGGCGGAGTTCCCGCAGCACATCCTGCGCTACCGCAACCAGCGCGCAGCGGCGTCGGTGGGACTCGACCTGCTGACCGACGCGCAGTGGATCGACCATTTCGGCAGGTTCCAGCCCCTGCCCGGCTCGTTCGCCGAGCCGCTGGCGCTGCGCTATCACGGGCACCAGTTCCAGACCTACAATCCCGACCTCGGCGACGGGCGCGGCTTCCTGTTCGCGCAGCTCGAGGATCTGCGCGACGGGCGGCTGCTGGACCTCGGGACCAAGGGCTCCGGCCGCACCCCCTGGTCGCGCGGCGGCGACGGCCGGCTGACGCTGAAGGGCGGGGTGCGCGAAGTGCTGGCGACGGCGATGCTCGAGGCGCTCGGCGTCGACACCTCGAAGTCGCTGTCGCTGATCGAGACCGGCGAGGAGCTGGAGCGCGGCGACGAGCCCTCCCCCACCCGCTCCTCGGTGCTGGTGCGGCTGTCGCACTCGCATGTGCGGATCGGATCGTTCCAGCGGCTGAGCTATCTCAGGGAGCCGGAGCGGCTGGGCCAGCTGCTCGACCATTCGGTGCGGCACTACTACCCGGAGCTGTGGAGCGTCGGCGACAATGGCCGGGCGGCGAAGTTCCTCGGCGCGGTGAGCGAGGCGGTGGCGCGGACGGGCGCCGACTGGATCGCCGCGGGCTTCGTGCACGGCGTGCTCAACACCGACAACATCAACATCACCGGCGAGAGTTTCGACTACGGCCCGTGGCGGTTCCTGCCGACCTACGACCCCGCCTTCACTGCCGCCTATTTCGACGAGAGCGGGCTCTACGCCTTCGGCCGGCAGCCCGACGTGCTGGCCTGGAACCTGACGCGGCTGGCGGAGGTGCTGCTGCCGCTCGGCGAGCATGCCGAGCTGGAAGCGGCGCTGAACCGCTTCTGGCCGGCTTTCCAGCGGGCGATCTGGGCCGCCATCCTGCGCCGGCTGGGGCTCGGCTCGCTCGGGGTGGAGCAGGATTCGACCCTGGTGCAGGAGGTATTCGGCTTCCTCCATGCCTCGCAGATGCCGTTCGAGCAGTTCTTCTTCGACTGGCGCGGCGGCGATGCAGGGCGGGCGATGCGGAGCCCGGCGGCGCAGCACTATCGCACCGACGCCTTCGCCGGCCTGCGGCAGCTGATCGCCGCGCACCCGGCGGCGGCGAACGCCAACCTCGGCCACCCGTACTTCGCCCGCGCGACGCCGCGGACCATGCTGATCGACGAGATGGAGGCGCTGTGGGCGCCGATCGCCGAGCGCGACGACTGGGCTCCGCTCCACGCGGCGCTCGACGAGATCGAGCAGATGCGGCAGGCCTATTCGGCCGAGTGAAGGCGCTCCCGCGCCGCCCGGAAATCCGCGGCGCGGAGGCCGAGGCGCTCGTAGAATCCCCTGAGACCGGGCTCGATCCCAGACCCCAGCGCCGTGCATTCGGCGACGGCGCCGCGGGCGTCCCGGCCGTCGCGCAGCGCCGCCAGCGCCTCGGCGTGGCTGGCGCGCAGCAGCCTGAACCCGGCCGACTGCGCCAGCTCGGCATCGCCGACGAGGATGTGGATGGGAACGCGCTCCGCCTTGCCCCGCAGCGCCACCGCTCCGGCTTCGAGCAGCGCGAACTCCGGCACGGCGCGGCAGAGCGGCTCGGCGACCACGATGTCGTAGCCGACCTCGCGGCATGTGCCCTCGACGCGGCTCGCGACGTTCACCGTGTCGCCGAGCGCCGAATAGTCGAAGCGCGTTTCGAGCCCCATGTTGCCGACCAGCGCCTCGCCGGTGGAGAGCCCGATGCCGATGCCGAGCCGCTCGAGCGGCACGCCGGCGGCCTTCAGCCCGAAGGCGTCGGTGGCGTTGAGTTCGGCCAGCCGCCGCCGCATGCCGAGCGCCGCCTCGAGCGCCCGCTGCTGGTGGCCTTCGACATCGACCGGCGCGTTCCAGAACGCCATGATCGCGTCGCCGATGAACTTGTCGATGGTGCCGTACTTGCCGACGATCTCGGCCCCGAGCGCGCCGAACAGCGTGTTGAGGATGGCCAGCATCTGCCGGGGTTCGAGCGTCTCGCTGAGCGGGGTGAAGCCGCGCATGTCGGAGAACATCACCGTCACCGGCCGCATCTCGCCGCCGAGCTTCAGCCGGTCGCCGTTCTTCTCGATCTCGGCCAGCAGCGAGGGGGCGACGTAGTAGCCGAAGGCGCGGCGGATCTGCCGTTTCTGCACGTCGGTGGTGAGGAAACGCAGAAACACGAGGCCGAGATAGGTGAGCGTCAGCCCGATCAGCGGAAAACTCGGATCGAGCATGATGCCGTGGGCGACGAACAGCCAGTACGATAGCCCGACCGAGGCGACCAGCGCGGCGAAGCCGGCGGCGAGCCCGGCGATCGGCCCGAGGGTCAGCACCACCAGCACCAGCAGCGTCCCGAGCGCCGCGAACTCGACCCATTCGAGCCCCTGCACCCAGTCCGGGCGGGTGAGGTAGGCGCCCGACAGGATCTGCTCGATCGCCTGGGCATGGATGCTGACGCCCGGGACGTTGTCGCCCAGGGTGGTGGTGTGCAGGTCGAGCAGGCCGGAGGCCGAAGTGCCGACCAGCACGATGTGGCCCTCGAGCCGGTCGCGCAGGGTGCGGTATTGCGGGCCGAGCAGTTCTTTGGCGGAGATCGAGAGCCTCAGGTCCGGGTGGCTGTAGTAGAGCCAGAGGTCGCCGGTCGAGGTGGTGGGGATGGTGATCTCGCCGACCCGCACGCCCTCGACGTAGCCTTCGTCCGCCGTGTCGCCCAGCACCACGACGCCCGAGAGGCCGAAGGCGATGCGCAGCGCCTCGAGCGACAGGGTGGGGAAGAGCGTGCTGCCATTGCTCCAGAGCAGCGGCAGCCGCCGCACGGCGCTCGAGGAAAGTTCGGTGTTGAGGCTGAGCGCCGCGAGCCCGGGCGCCGCCTCGCGCAGCACCGGCAGCGGCGCGGCGACGCCGGTGAGGTAGGGGATCGAGGCGCCGGGGTCGGGCCCGGAGACGGCGAAGCCGCCCTTGGCGGCGCCGGTGAGCGACGGGCCGGCCGGGGTGCGGGAGAAGCCGAGGATGGACGGCGTCCGCGCAAGCGCCGCGGCGAAGAGCGCGTCATAGTCGGGCAGCGCCGCCGGATCGACGCCCGGCAGTTCGGCCGCGAGCCGCCGGGGCGACATCCGGTCGGGCTCGGGGAACAGGATGTCGAAGCCGATGGCAGCGGCGCCGAGTTCGGCGAGACGGTCGGCGATGCTCGCCAGCCGGTCGCGCGGCCACGGCCACTGCCCGAGCTCGGCGAGCGAGGCCTCGTCGATGTCGATGACCCGCACCGGCAGCGTCGCCTGCGGCCGCGGATGCAGGCGCTGGTAGAAGTCGAAGCCGATCTCGCGGACCACCTGCACCGGGAACGGGTCGCCGATCCGCAGCGCCGTCAGCAGCAGCACGATGACGAGGCCGACGAACGCCGGCAGCAGGCGGCGGATCATGTTGCCGTCGAGGGGCTCAATCCGAATTGCCTCGCGGTGGCTGGCCGGTTCCCGGCTGGCTCACCGGATCGTTGACCGGCGGCGTCACCGACCGGATGAGGCACTCGCGGGCCTGCGCGATGCGGAACTGGCCGAGCAGGCCGGCTTCGTTCACCGCATAGGGGAACATGCCGCGCATCTGGTCGCGCTCGGCCCGCGTCATTTCCCTGGCGATGCCGAGGATCTGGGCTTGGGCGAGGTCGGCCATGCCGATCTCGCAGCTGTCGTCGACGGTGACGCAGACGTTCGACTTGTTACAGAGCACCGCGGCGCCGTGGTACAGCATGAGCGAGAAATGGTCGGGGCGGACGTTGAAGTCGAAGCCGGTGCCGCGCACCCCGATGGTGCCGGTCGGCGTCGTGATCAGGTAGCGGTCCTTCGGCGCCCCGCCGGTGACGAAGCGGAAGGTGCCGGAGAGCGCGTCGATGGCGAACTTGCCGCCCGAGCCGTCGGCGCGCAGCAGGTAATCCTCGATCAGCAGGGCCGAGTTCGGCCCCACCACCAGCTTCGTGCTGTCGGAGAACTTGATCTGCACCAGCCCGCGCGCGTCGGTGATCACCCGGTCGCCGATGAAGATGTCGGCGCCGACGGTCAGCTGCTTGATCTCGGCCTTTGTCTGCGCCCTGGCATCCTGGTCGACGCCCAGCGCCTTGCCCGAGGCGTCGGCCAGTGCCGCGCCGGCGCCGAGGCCGAGCCCCAGCAGCGTCCCCAACAGCAAGACCAATGCACGCATCGAAACCCCTCCGTTCCGCCCGCCACACCGCTCGGCGCGACCCCACTGCCACATCGCCAATGAACCGCCGATGAATGCGGGGCGCGCCCGGCGCGCCTGTCGCAAAACTCTGGGGGTTGCCTCCCCGCGGCTTGGCTGTAAGCATCGGGCTCGGGGAAACGGCGCAGGGCACAAGGCGCCGATCACGAGGGACGGGCCGGATGGTCGCACTTTTCTTCCTGCTGTTC
>JBQCFF010000202.1:0-2770 GCA_051959485.1 Devosia sp.
GGCGACGGCATCGGGGGCGGCGGCGACCAGCTGGTCCTTGGCGAGGTCGGGCAGCCAGGCGTCGTAGATGCCGGCGATGGTGGCGCCGTCGGCGCCGCCGCCCGAGCTGCGCAGCGTCGTCAGCAGGTCGCCGAACGGCACGGCGCGGACGGTGATCTTGGTGTCGGGGTGGCTCGCCGAATAGACGGCGGCGGCGGCTTCCAGCTTGGCGACCGAGTCCGGCGCCCAGTGGGTGAGGAACGACACATCCGCGGCCTGGACCAGGGCGGTGCCGCTCATGAGGACCGCCATGGCGCCGGCGGCGCGTGCTGAGGCCCGGAACAGCTGCATGTTGATTTCTCCCTTGCGCGTCCGTCGGCCCTCTGCCAAGCGGACGTCTTTAGTTATGACGTTATAACGACTTCATGCAAGTGGATTCTCGAGCTGGCCTTCCACACCTGGGGCGGGTAGGGGGCTATGCGCGGTGGTGGCGGTGGTCGTAATGTCGCCGGCAACGCCGCAGCGCACGCGGCGAAGCAGGGAGAGTTTCATGCATCTGAATTTCGGCAGGACGTTTCTGAGCGGCGTCGCCATGGCGGCGATGCTCACCATGACGGCGGTGCCGGTCGAGGCCGCCAGCCTGCGCATGGCGTGGGCGCAGGACGCCACCGGGCTCGATCCGCACAAGCAGACGGCGTTCTCGTCGCTGCGGCTGCTCGAGCTGATCTACGAGCCGCTGGTGCGGCTCGATGCCGAGCTGAACGTCGTGCCGGCCATCGCCACGAGCTGGGAGTTCGCGGCCGACGGCAAGACGCTGACCTTCAAGCTCGACCCCAACGCGAAGTTCTCCGACGGCAGCGCCGTCACCTCCGCCGACGTGAAGGCGTCGTTCGAGCGCCTGCTCGACGAGGCCACCGGCGCCGCGGCGCGCTCCAACTTCCTGTCGATCGCCTCGATCGATACGCCCGACCCGCAGACCGTGGTGTTCAACCTCAGCCAGCCCGACGCGCCGATCCTCGTCGCCATGGCGACGATCAACGCCGCCGTGGTGCCGGCCGCCGCGATCAGCGCCGGCTCGATCGAGACCAAGGCGCTCGGCTCGGGCCCGTTCAAGCTCGACGAGTGGGACCCCAACTCCAAGGAAGTGCTGAGCACCAACGCCGACTGGGCCGGCGGCAAGGTGGCCTATGACGGCATCACCATCTCGGTGCTGCCCGACGAGACCGCGATCCTCGCCTCGCTGCGCGCCGGGCAGACCGACTTCGCGCTGCTCAACGACCCGCTGGTCGCGACGCTGGTGCCGAACGAGGCGAACCTGCAGCTCAACTCGATCCCCGGCCTCGCCTACAACGTCCTGCAGCTCAACCCGTCGCGCCCGCCGATGGACAACCTCAAGGTCCGCCAGGCCATTTCCTGCGCCGTGAACCGCGACGAGGTGCTGGAGACGGCGCTCCTGGGCGAGGGCAAGGTCACCGGCCCGCTCACCATGCCGGCCTACGCCTCCGATCCGAGCACGCTGTTCTGCTACAAGCAGGATATCGAGAAGGCCAAGGCGCTGATGGCCGAGGCCGGCCACCCCGATGGCTTCTCGGCCAAGGTGATCGCCGCCACCGGCGAGCCGCCGGTCGCCGCGTCCGAGGCGCAGGTGCTGCAGGCCGAGCTCGCCCAGATCGGCGTGAAGCTCGAGATCCAGATGATGGAACTCAACGTCTATGTCGACACCTGGCTGAAGGGCGATTTCGACATGGCGGTGGCGCAGAATGGCGGCCGGCCCGACCCGTACCCGATGTACAACCGCTACTTCACCAAGGACGGCAACCTGCTCAAGGTCTCGAACTACGTCGACGACGAGCTCGACAGCCTGATGCAGCAGGGCCGCGTCGAGACCGATCCGGCCAAGCGCAAGGAGATCTTCCAGAAGTTCGAGGCGCATCTCGCCGAGATGTCGCCGTGGATCTGGCTCTCGACCTCCAACACCTACACCGCACAGCTGAAGACCCTCTCGGGCTTCGAACCCTCGCCCACCGGCACGCTGTTCGGCCTCACCAAGGTGACCATCGGTCAATAAATCCCGGGGGCGGCAGCGATGCCGCCCCGTCTCTCCAAGGCCTTTCCATGACCTATGTGGCACAGCGGCTCCTGACGTTTCCGCTGATCCTCATCGGCGTTTCGCTGCTGGTGTTCTTCTCGATCCGGCTGATTCCGGGCGATGCGATCACCGCGATGCTGGGCACCGAGGCCGGGCTGCTGACGCCGGCGCAGCGGACCGCCCTCGCCAGCTATTTCGGCATCGACCAGCCGGTCCACGTCCAGTACTGGCGCTGGCTCACCGGGCTGTTCCAGGGCGATCTCGGCATCTCCGTCACCTACGGCAAGCCGGTGCTGCAGGTGATCCTCGAGCGCTTTCCGCTGACGCTGGAACTGGCGCTGCTGTCGATGCTGATCGCGCTCGCCGTCGGCATCCCGGCCGGCGTGCTCGCCGCTACCCGGCCGGAGCGCCCGTCGGACCTGCTGATCCGCGTGCTCGCCATGCTCGGCCAGTCGACGCCGAACTTCGTCGTCGGGCTCGTCATCATCTACCTGCTCTCGGTCTATTTCGGCTTCGTGCCGGCCATGGGCACCTTCACGCCGCTCTTCGTCGATCCCCTGGCCAACCTCAGCCAGCTGATCTTCCCGGCGATCACCCTCGGCTTCGCCTTCGCCGCCTCGGTCACCCGCATCTCGCGCTCCGCCATGCTCGACGTGCTGAGCGACGACTACGTCCGCACCGCCCGCTCGAAGGGCGTGCCGG
>JBQCFF010000203.1:0-12451 GCA_051959485.1 Devosia sp.
GAGGTGGTGCTGCAGCAGGATGATGTCGAGGATCAGCACGCCGGGAGTGTGGGGGACGAGGTCGGTCCAGTGCTCGGCATCGGGCGTGGCGACCGGCGCGGTCATGATCTTGAAGTCCTCGGCGCCGTCGGCGTTGGTGAGTATGTAGAAGGTGCCGTCGCGCTCCTCGATGTCGTACTCGCGGTCGGTCTGGCGGGCCGAGACGAGGCGGGGCGCACCACCGGTCTCGCCGGCCCCTTTGGCGTCGATGATCCAGAACTCGCTGGTCTGGTGGTCATGCGCGTCGATGACGATGTGGCTGCGGCTCAGGGTTTCGTCGACGCCGACGAAGAAGCCGGGGTCCTTCTCCTCGTAGACGATCTCGTCGTCGGCCTGCGGCGTGCCCATGACGTGGCGGCGGACGCGCCAGGGACGGTGGTTGTCGTCGTACTCGGTATAGTAGATGGCGCTGCTGTCGGCCGACCACACGCCGCCGCCGGCGATATCCTCCAGCACTTCGCCGGTGTCCTCGCCGGTCGCGAGGTCGCGGAAGCGCATGGTGTAGTATTCGCTGCCCTGCCGGTCGGCGCTCCAGGCGAGGATGCGGTGCGAAGGGTCGTGGTCGCCGCCGCCGAAGCCGAAATAGCCATCGCCAGCCTCGACGTTGCAATCGAGCAGGATTTCCTCGGCGCCGCCGTTGCGCGGGGTGCGGACGAGGATCGGGTACTGCTTCCCCTCCTCCATGCGCGAGTTGTAGGCGAACGGCCCGTCCTTCTCGGGCAGGCCGGTCTCGTCCTCTTTGATGCGGCCGCGGATCTCGCGGTAGATTTTCTCGACCAACCCCGCCTGCGGCTCTTCCAGCAACTCTTTGGTATAGGCGTTCTCGGCCTCGAGATAGGCGCGGATGTCGGCCGGCAGCGCCTCCGGCTCCTGCATCACCTGCTGCCAGTTGTCGGCGCGCAGCCAGTGGTAGGGGTCCTGGCGCGTGATGCCGTGGTGGGTGACGGCATGTTCGCGGCGTTCGGCGAGGGGCGGGGTGGGCATGAAGGACCTCGTTCGGTTGCGCGCCGTGTAGCAGGATTGGACCGAGGGGGCGAGCCGGTCGGTCGGGGAGTTACAGAGGCTTATGCGCCTGCCAGGGTCCCTCCGGGGGCTGGAAAATGAGCGATCTTGTTTACAACGAGCGGACCAAGCTGCTGGCCAATGCATTGGATCGAGCTTCGACCGCGTGTGTAGCCGTCGGCGGCATTGCCCCGGTGGTTGCAGTTGGGGTTAGCATCAACGTCGGCAGTTCGGTTCTGGGCGCGGTTATTCGGCTTTTCGCGGCGATTACATTACATTTCATCGGGAGGATGGTCCTCGGAAGGCTGCGCGGATGACCCAGCTAGAGCTTTTTGCGTATGTCGTCCTGCCGCTTGCCATCGCGGCAGGTGGCGCCCTTATTGGCTATCTCTATGTCCGAGCTGATAAGCGACGTGACCGGCACCATCCAGCGGAATAGCTCCCACAGCTGACGCACGACCACATTCCTGTGGCTATTGCCGGGGCTCGGCCGGTTCGGCTTGCCGGGGTGGGGCCAGGCGGTAGAGTCCGGTTCGTGACGAGTCACGCGGAGCCGGTATTTGCAGCTGACGCCCGACATTGCCGTGCTGAGCGCCGTGCTGCTGCCGCTGGTCGGGGCCGTGCTGGCGCCGCTGTTGCAGCGGGTGCTGCGCGCCTATGCGGGTTGGGTGCTGGCGCTGATCCCGGCCTGGGGCTTCGTGGCCCTCTACGGCCTGGCGCCGGAGCTGGCCGATGGGGCGCGGCTGACGGTCGGCTGGGACTGGGCGCCGAGCTGGAACCTGCGGCTGAGCTTCCTGCTCGACGGGCTGAGCCTGACCTTCGCGCTGGCGATCGCCGGGATCGGCGCGCTGGTCGTGCTCTATTCGGCGAGTTACCTGAAGGGGCATGCGCACCAGGGGCGGTTCATGGGGTTCCTGATGGGCTTCATGGCGGCGATGCAGGGCCTGGTGCTGGCCGACAACCTGGTGGCGCTCTACCTGTTCTGGGAGCTGACCTCGGTGGCTTCCTTCCTGCTGATCGGCTTCGACCATACCCGGCAGGCGGCCCGGCGGGCGGCGACGCAGGCGCTGATCGTGACGGCGATCGGCGGGCTGGCGCTGCTGGCGGCGGGGGTGGCGATCGCGCTGACCTCCGGAACCTGGGACCTGAGCGGGGCGGCGCCGTTGCGCGACCTGCCGGTCTATCCGGTGCTCGTGCTGCTGGTGCTGCTCGCGGCGTTCACCAAATCGGCGCAGGTGCCGTTCCATTTCTGGCTGCCCAACGCCATGGAGGCGCCGACGCCGGTCTCGGCCTACCTCCATTCGGCGACCATGGTGCAGGCGGGCGTCTACCTGGTGGCGCGGCTGACGCCGCACCTCGGCGGTGAGCCGATCTGGAACGGGACGCTGCTGGTGTTCGGCGGCGTGACCATGCTGTGGGGAGGAATACAGGCCTTCCGGCAGACCGACCTGAAGCAGATGCTGGCGCAGACGACGCTCGCGTCGCTGGGGCTGCTGATGCTGCTGCTCGGCGCGGGAACCGAGCTGGCGGTAACGGCGGCGGTGCTCTATTTCGTGGCGCATGCCCTCTACAAGGCGGCGCTGTTCCTCGTGGCCGGCGCGGTCGACCATGGCACGGGGACGCGCGACATCACGGCGCTCGGCGGCCTGCGCGACCCGATGACGGTGACCTTCATCGCCACCATCATGGCGGCGGGTGCGATGATCGGCGTGCCGCCGCTGGTCGCCTTCTTCGCCAAGGAGGAGATGTACCTGGCCTTCACCCTGGCCGATCCGGCGGCGCTGCTGACGCTCGCGGCGCTCATTGCCGGCAATGCGCTGCTCGGCGGGGTGGCGCTGCTGGTGCTGATCCGCCCGTTCATGGGGCAACTGCTGCCGACCCCGATTGCGCCGCACGAGGCGAAGCTGCCGATGCTCGTCGGGCCGCTGCTGCTGGCGGCCGCCGGCATCGTGCTCGGCTTCCTGCCGGGGCCGCTGGCCGAGCTGCTGGTGGTGCCCACGGTGGCGGCGATCCTCGGGGGCGAGGTGAACACGCACATGCATTTCGGCTTCGACCCGCTGAGCCTCGTCTTCTGGCTCTCGGTCGCGACCTGGGGGTTGGCGATCGTCGCCTACCGGTTCGCCGACCACGGCCGCACGGCGCTGCGCGAAGCGGCGGGGCGGCTCGGCTGGAGCTTCGACCGGGGCTTCGACCAGGCGTATTTCGGGCTGGTGCGGCTTGCCGCCGGGGCGACGCGGGCGCTGCATCACGGGCGGCTCGAATGGTACCTGATCGTGGTGTTCGTGGCGCTCGGCTGTGCGGCGTTCGGCCCGCTCTGGCTGCTGGACGGGTTGCCGAGCCTCGCGGTGCGCTGGGACGCGACCTTCTACGAGGTCGGCGTGATGCTGGTGGCGGTGATCGGGCTGGCGCTGGTGGTGGCGGCGCGGACGCGGCTGCTGGCAATCCTGGCGCTCGGCGTGCAGGGGGCGGCGGTGGCGCTGCTGTTCGTGTTCTACGGGGCGCCGGACCTGGGTTTCACGCAGTTCATGGTCGAGATCGTCTCGGTGGTGATCCTGGCGCTGGTGATGACCCGACTGCGGCTCGATGCGCGCGACCCGCGCCCGCTCGAGGACTGGGCCCGCGACGGGGCGCTGGCCGCGTTTGCCGGGCTGGCCGTGACGACCCTGCTGTTCCGGGTGCTGGAGCAGCCGCTGAGCCGGCTGCTGCCGGAGTTCTTCGAGCGCGCCAGCCTGCCGCTGGCGCATGGGCGCAATGTCGTCAACGTCATCCTCGTCGACTTCCGTGCGCTGGATACGTTGGGCGAGATCGCGGTGGTGTTCACCGCCGGCATCGCGGTGCTGGCGCTGTTGCGGGGGCCCGGGAAACCGGCGCGCCACGCCGACCCCGAGCTGGCGCGCGAACGCGCGGGGGAGGTGGCGACATGAACACGCTGATCTTCCGCACGGTCGCGCCGCTGCTGACCGTGGTGATGCTGGTGTTCTCGGTGTTCGTGCTGCTGCGCGGCCACAATGAGCCGGGCGGCGGCTTCATCGGCGGCCTGATCGGGGCCGCGGCGATTGCCATCTACGGCATCGCCATGGGGCCGGCGGCGGGCCGGCGGGCGCTGCGGCTCGACCCGCTGGCGATCGCCGGGGTGGGGCTGGGCCTCGCGGCGCTCGCCGGGCTGGTGTCGCTGCCGCTCGAGCTGCCGCTGCTGACGGGCCTCTGGGGCGAGTGGGGCGGCGTGACGCTGTCGACGCCGATGCTGTTCGACATCGGGGTGTACCTGGTGGTGTTCGGGGCGCTGTGCGCCATCGGGCTCGGCCTCGAGGGCGGGGAGGACGAGTGATGGAGCACGCGCTCGCCCTGCTCGCCGGACTGTTCTTCGTCGCGGCCATCTACCTGCTGCTGTCGCGCTCGCTGATCCGCATGCTGCTGGGCATGGTGCTGTTCGGCAATGCCGTGAACCTCGTGATCCTGGTGGCCGGGCGGCTGGGGCGGCTGGTGCCGCCGATCGCGCTCGGCGCCGACACGGCGCCCGGCGCCGGGGCCGCCAACCCGCTGCCGCAGGCGTTGATCCTGACCGCGATCGTCATCGGCTTTGCCATGTTCGCCTTCCTGCTGGTGCTGGCCTGGCGCGCCTACCGGAGCCTCGAGGCCGACGACACCGACCGCATGCGCGTCGCCGAACCACCGGGGCGGCCCGAGCCGCCGATGAGCTACTGATGGGCGGCGTGCAACAGGGAGCGGTGTTCGCGGTCGACTGGCTGGTGGTGCTGCCGGTGGTGGTGGCGCTGGCCGGCGCGGCGCTGCTGGTGATCGGCCGCAGCTCGCGCGACCTGCAGTGGGGCGGGGCGCTGCTGGCGGTGGCGACGGTGGTGCTCATCGACGCCGCGCTGGTCCTGCGGGTGCTGGAGCTCGGGCCGGTGTCGATGACCATGGGCAACTGGCTGCCGCCCTTCGGCATCAGCTTCACGGTCGACATCGTCGGCGCGGTATTCGCGCTGGCGGCGGCCGGGGTGACGCTGCTGCTGCTGGTCTACCTGCGCGTCGACCTGCCGGAGCGGGCGCGGGAGCAGGGGGTCTATCCGCTGATCCTGCTGCTGCTCGCCGGGGTGAGCGGGGCGTTCCTCACCGGCGACCTGTTCAACCTCTACGTCTGGTTCGAGGTGATGCTGATCGCGAGCTTCGGCCTGATGGCGCTGGGCGGGCGCGACCTGCAGCTCGACGCGACGGTGAAATACGGCTTCCTCAACTTCCTCGCGACCGCGTTCTTCCTGCTGGCGCTGGGACTGCTCTACGGCCTGCTCGGGACGCTCAACATGGCCGACATCGTCGGGCGTGCCGCCGGCGCCGACGGCATCGCGCTGGCGGGGATCGGGGCGCTGCTGCTGCTCGCCTTCGGCATGAAGGCGGCGGCGTTCCCGGTGAACGCCTGGCTGCCGGCGAGCTACCACGCGCCGCCGCCGGCGATCTCGGCCCTGCTGGCGGGACTGCTGACCAAGGTCGGCGTCTATGCGCTGCTGCGCAGCCTCGACATGCTGCTGCCGGGGGCGCGCGACGTGCTCGACCCGGTGCTGGCGCTGGTGGCAATCGGTACGCTCGTGCTCGGGCCGCTGGGGGCGATCGCCGAGACCAATCTCAGGCGGGCGCTCGGCTTCCTGCTGATCGGCGGCATCGGCGCCTGCCTCGCCGGGCTGGCGCTCGGCAACCTGGCGGGGCTGGGCGGGGCGCTCGCCTACACCCTGCACGCCATGCTGACGATATCGGCCCTCTACATGCTGGCGGGGCTGATCGAGGCGATGGCCGGCACCACCGATACGCGGGCGATGGGCGGGCTCTATGCCACCGCCTCGCTGCCCTCGGTGCTGTTCTTCACGCTGATGCTGGCGGTGGCGGGCGTACCGCCCTTCCTCGGCTTCTGGCCGAAACTGCTGCTGGTCGATGGCGGCATCGCCCGCTGGGGCTTCGGGCACGACGGCTGGGCGCTGGCGCTGTGGGTGGCGGTGCTGCTGAACGCGCTGCTGTCGCTGATCGCCGGGGCGCGGCTCTGGTCCCACATCTTCTGGCGGGCCGGTCACGAGGGCGCCGGCGCGGAGCTGCCCAATCCGGACCTCCGGCCGCTCGGCCGCCGGGCCCGCCGGCTGGGGCTGGTGCCGACGGCGCTGCTGACGCTGCTGGTGCTGGGGCTGGGGCTGTTCCCCGAACCGCTGCTCGCCTTCGCCCGCGACGGCGCGCGGGGGCTGCTCGACCCGGCCAGCTACATCGCCGCGACGGGCCTCGCGCAGGTGGCGCCATGAACCCCGCCTTCTTCACCCTGCTGCTGGCCCTCGGCTGGGCCGCCGCCACCAGCAATTTCAGCCTGCCGAACCTGCTGTTCGGCGGGCTGGTCGGCGGCTTCTGCCTGTTCCTGGTGCGCGGGCAGGTGGGCGGGCGGCGGTTCTGGCGGCGGACGATGCGAATCGGCGCGCTGGCGCTGCTGTTCGTGCAGGAGCTGATTCTGAGCGCCCTGCGCGTCGCGGCGCTGGTCGTGCGGCCGCGACTCGACCTCAAGCCGGCCCTGATCGCGTTTCCGCTGACGGCCAGAAGTGACGTTGAGATAACGCTGCTGGCCAACCTGATAACGCTGACGCCGGGGACGCTGAGCGTCGACGTGTCGGCGGATCGCACGCAGCTGCTGATTCACGCCATCGACGTGACGGACCGCGAGGCGCTGATCCGCGGGATCCGCGAGGGGCTGGAAAAACGGGTGATCGAGGCCTGCCGATGATGGACGCAGCCAATGTCTTGCACTGGGCGGCCGAGGCGGCGATCGCGCTGCTGCTCGTCGCCATGCTGCTGGTGCTGTTCCGGCTGCTGCGCGGGCCGAACCTGGGCGACCGAATCATGGCGCTCGACACCCTCACCACCCTGACGGTGGGGCTGATCGGGGCGCTGACGGTGCGCACCGGGTTCGAGCTCTACCTCGACATCGCCATCGCCATCGCGCTGGTCGGTTTCCTGTCGACCGTGGCGCTGGCCCGCTACCTGCTGACGCGCGCGCAGAAGGGAGAATCGCCGTGATCGAGGCGGTGCTGCAGTATCTCGCCGCGGCGGCGGTGCTGGCGGGGGCAGGGTTCGGGCTGCTGGCCGCGATCGGCATCGTGCGGCTGCCCGATCTCTACATGCGCCTACATGCCGCATCGAAGGCCGGGGTGGTCGGCGCGGGCTTCATCCTGCTGGCGGTGGCCCTGATATCCACAGATGGAGCGGTGGTGCTGCGCGCCATCCTGGGCATCGTTTTTCTGCTGCTTTCCACCCCGATCGCCGCGCATCTGCTGGCGCGGGCGGCCTACAAAGCCGGGGAAACGCCTTCAGTTGCGACCACTATTGAGCAGATTGACGGATAGGGCGGAGCGGGCTGCGGAATATTTTAGATAACGCTGAGTTACTGGGGGCACAGGTTAGGGCTGTTGCCTCCGCTACAAATTCCCCCTACACAACCAGTCAAGGGACAGGATTCCTGAGGCCCTCCCTCGCCCCCCGAACTAAAGGACCCGAAATGACAGAGCTGAACAGCGCCGTCACCGCGGCTGACAACGATCTCATCGACCTGAGCGCCGATATTGTCTGCGCCTATGTTAGCCACAACGCGCTGAGCGTAACCGACCTGCCCAAGCTGATTGCGGATGTGCATGCCGCGCTGCGCGGGCTGCAGTCGCCTGCGGCGCCCGCTCCGGCCGAAGAGCAGAAGCCGGCGGTGGCCGTGCGCAAGTCGGTGTCGCCCGACTACATCATCTGCCTCGAGGACGGCAAGAAGTTCAAGTCGCTGAAGCGGCACCTGCGCACCCACTACAATCTCTCGCCGGAAGAGTACCGCGAGAAGTGGGGCCTGCCGTCAGACTACCCGATGGTGGCGCCCAATTACTCCGCCACCCGGTCGCGCCTCGCCAAGGATAACGGGCTCGGCCGCAAGGCGATCGCCTGACGCGCGGCGCCGGCGGGCGCTCAGGCGCCGCCCGGCGCGAGACTCGAATGATGCCGGCCGCTCCACCTGGGGCGGCCGGTTTGGTTTTGGGGGGGGGGGGCGCCAGTGGTCGTTCTTGGCCGGCCGGTGATTGTCGCCGCCCCCTCCACCACCCTTCGGGTGGTCCC
Source organism: Devosia sp. (assembly GCA_051959485.1). Classification (GTDB taxonomy): domain Bacteria; phylum Pseudomonadota; class Alphaproteobacteria; order Rhizobiales; family Devosiaceae; genus Devosia_A. The sequence goes on from JBQCFF010000203.1 coordinate 8,155, forward strand.
CCTCCCCCGTTTCACGGGGGAGGATCCCGTGCCTTCACCGTCGAGGCCCCGCGAGGATCCTCCACCGCGACAGCGGGGGAGGGGGACCAGCGAAGCTGGTGGAGGGGGCGGTCACAATCACCAGCCTGCTCGAGGGGGAGCCGCGCGGTCACCGAGGTGGAGAGCGCTCAGGATGGGCCCGGCCTGGCTGCGCGGGCGGACGCTCAGGTGCCGCCCGGCGCGAGACTCGCATGATGCCGGCCGCTCCACCTGGGGCGGCCGGTTTGGTTTTTGGGGGGTGGCTTGATCCCCCATGGTGAAGGCGATCGCCAGTGGTCGTTCTTGGCCGGCCGATTGTGGCCGCCCCCTCCACCACCCTTCAGGTGGTCCCCCTCCCCCGTTTCACGGGGGAGGATCCCCTGCCTTCACCCTCGATGCCACGCGAGGATCCTCCACCGCGAAGCGGGGGAGGGGGACCAGCGAAGCTGGTGGAGGGGGCAGTCACAATCACCAGCCTGCTTGGCTTCACCTGCCCTCGGGCCCCTGATCTCCCATCGCGTCTGACCCACTTCTCCCCGACTTATCCCCGCTGGTGTTCCGCCGTCGTATAGGAATACAATCCTATATGCGGCGGAGGCGAGGATGCGGCAGGCGGCGGGGCGGAGCGAGGGGCAGGTGGGCTGGAGCCCGCCGCCGGCAGTGGCGGCGCCGCCGCCGCTGGAGTTCGAGCCGCGCCGGGGCGACCGGGCCGGCTGGTACCTCCTGCGGTTCGTCGCCGGCGCGCGCGGCGTGGAGACCCGGCAACTGCTCTCGCCCAAGCGCGGCGAGGCCGACGTCGCGCTGGCCCGGCAGCTCGCGATGTACCTGATGCACGTGGTGCTGGGGCGGCTCTACCACGAGGTGGGACGGTTCTTCGGCCGCGACCGCACCACTGTGTCGCATGCCTGCACGGTGATCGAGGACCTTCGCGACGATCCCGAGTTCGACGCCGAGGTGAGCCGCCTCGAGCGGCGCCTGGCCATGCGGCGGGAGGTGAAACATGCGCGCGCGTAAGCCGGTGCTGCGCTTCGTCCGCGCACTGCTCGCCGCCGGGGAGGCGACGCGGCAGGGCGACGGGTACTCCGTCGTGACGGCGGCGGGGGCCGCGGTGCTGGCGGCGGACGAGGCCAGGGCGCTGCAGGCCGCGGGCGTGCTCGGCGGCGATGCGCGGCGTGTCACCGCCCTGCCGGGGACGGCGCAGTGGCTGAAGCGGCAGCTGCTCGAGGCCGATGCGTTCGCCGCGCAGCATCGCGAGGTGGTGGCGGGGGCCGACGGGACGGTGCTGAACCTCGCCGAAAGCCCGCTGGCGCGGCTCGCCTCGGCGGCCGGCGGCGAGCCGGCCTTCCTCGCCAGCCACCAGGTGGAAGCCGGGGAGCGGGTGCGTCGGCTGGTCGAGCGCGCCCGCCTCAACCCGCGGGTGACGATGAGCTACGCGGCCGCACACGTCGCCGGCGGCAGGGGCGCCGCGCACGCGGGGGAGATGACCGACATGGCCGCCGATGCGCGGCGGCAGCTGGCGCGGATCCATGCCGACCTGCCGCGCGACTGCGCCGACGTGGTGCTCGACGTCTGTGGCCTGGAAAAGGGCCTGCAGCAGGTGGAGAGCGAACGCGGCTGGCCGCGGCGGAGCGCCAAGCTGGTGCTGCGCATCGGGCTCGACCGCCTGGCGGAAGTGTGGGGGATCGGCGCTGTCGCGATCGGGCGCGAACGCGGCACGCGGGCGTGGATGGACGGCGAGCGCGTGGCGATGTTCGGGGACGAGCCGGGGGCCGGCTAGGCCGCGGCTGCGAGGGCCTTAGCCTCGGCGCGGATGCGGTTGACCATGGCGACGAGGCCGTTCGAGCGCTGCGTGGTGAGGTGCTCGCGCAGGTGCAGTTCGTCGAACATCTGGATGGCGTCGACCTCGGCGATCTCGTGCGCCGGGCGGCCGGAATAGAGCGACACGAGGATGGCGACGAGGCCACGCACGATCATCGCGTCCGATTCGCCGCGATAGACGAGGTGGGCGCCATCGTGGTTCGAGACGAGCCAGACCTGCGACACGCAGCCATGCACCCGCGTCTCGGCGTTCTTCTCGGCCTCCGCGAGCGGCGGCAGCGCCTGGCCGAGCTCGATGATGTAGCGGTACCGGTCCTCCCAGTCGTCCAGATAGGAGAGGTTGTCGGCGATGTCCTGGAAGGCTTGCGGGTGGCTCATGGGGTGTAGATAGGCGATCCGGGGCGCGTTGTCAGGGGTTTACCCCGTTGGTTGCGGCGGATTGCAGGCGGGCGCACCCCCACCCTAGCTCTGCTACGGCCCTGCGGGCCTAGCGCCGCTACCCTCCCCACAAGGGGGAGGGAAAGCGGCGGTTGCGCGGGTTCCGGGCCCCGAAAATGAAGAACCCGGCGAGGAGGTGGAAACTCCCGCCGGGCTCAAGCACGAGGCGGCGAAGCCTCGTACCAGCTCTCATGTAGGGGCGCGGCAGCCCCGCTGCAAGCCCGATCAGACGGGCCGCGAGAATTTCGTCGGGGCGAGGAACTGGCTCGTGACGTTGGCGAGGATCGGGCCGTCGGCCTCCGAGGCATCCCGGGCGGCGATCCACGCCGGGTCGGTGATGAAGGCGCCCCAGCGGGTTTCGCGGTCGGCCATGGACTGCCAGCGGAGCATGTAGGTGAGGTCGTTGTTGGACTCGCCGATCACCGTGGTCCAGAACCCGGCCTGCTCGATGCCGTGCTTGTCCCAGAGCTGCAGCGTCTTGTCCTCGAAGCGCTTGATCAGTGCCGGCAGCCGGCCGGGCAGGCAGCGATAGACGCGAAGTTCGTAGATCATGGTTGCTCCCCAATTGTTGGGGAGGTTGGAGCATGTCGCGGCGCCCCGGTGCAATGGGCACAAAGCGAAAAACCGGAAGCGCGGGGCAGCGCGCTTCCGGTTGGCCAGGGGCCCGCCTGGAGTCGTGTCGGGGAAGTGACGCGAGCCCTGGTGGTCAACCCATCCGGGCCGGCCGCGGTCGGGGCAGCGGCACGGCAGCCGAGGCCTCGGGGGAGGCTTCGGCGGATGGCAGTTTCGGGGCGGCGAGGACGGCGAGCGCCGCCTTGCCGCCGGCGCATTCGGCGAACGGGCAATCCTTGAGGACATGCTCGACGACGGCCTTCTGGCCCAGGGCGAGCGCGTCGCGGGAGGCATCGCCCAGGTCCCTGCCCAGGTCGGCATCCCTGGGCGCGATGACGACGAACATCACCGTAAGCCAGAACGCGGACCGCAGAAAGAACATGGACTTATACTCCCCGAGGCATTGGCTGCCGGGTGTGGGGGAGACTAGGCGGGCCCGCTTAAGCGGCATTTCGAAGTTTTGATAAAATTCGACACAAATGCTGCCGGCTGGACGACCGGGTGCAGGCAAGGAACTGTTTACGCTACCGGTAGAAAGCGCCTGCGCAAGCCTGTGCATTGGGCGCGCAACCGCCCGCCGGGCGCTTTCGCTTAAACCTGTCTTAGGCGTTGGAGTGGAAGCTCCGGACCAACAAGCAAGGGCGTCGGGACAGTGAGTTTGAGTATGGGTAGCCTGCGGTCTTGGCTCGGAGGCAACTGGCGCCAGCGCCTGTCGAGCAGCTCCGGCGGCCGACCCGAAGCGCTTCGCCGCAAGGCTATCGCCTCCACCGCCGCGATGGTGCTCGGCATCAGCCTGATCGGCATGCCGGGGGCGCTGTACCTGCTGGTGCAGGGCGCGCTGCTGCCCTTCGTGATCACCATGGTCGGCGTCGCCACCGGCACCATTGCCGTGATGCTCAGCCAGCGCGGCCAGTTCGAGCGCGCGGCGGCCGCCCAGGTCTATGCGACGCTGCTGAGCGGCTTCCTGCTGACCGTCGCCGACCCGGCCGTCGCCGATTTCGGTCTCGCCGTGGCGCTGCTCGCGCCGGTGCATGCCTCGCTGCTGACCCGCACGCCGGTGAAGAAGCGCGCCTGGGCCATCCTGGTGGTCGTGGTTGCCGCCGGCGTTGCCGCGGCCATGGGGCTGCTGGTCTGGCCGGAGGCGTTCCGGGCCGAGTTCGCGCTCCTCGGCGCCATGCTCTTCGTGGTCATTGCCGGGCTCATCGCCTATTCGGCCAACCGGCTGAATTCGGTGTTCGAGGTGTACGAGAAGGGCCAGATCAACGCCTACAAGCACCTGATCGAGCACGTGCAGGACGCCGTGATGCGCTTCGGCTCGGACGGCAGCGTGCTGTTCGTGTCGCGCTCGGCCGAGAAGCTGTTCGGCTGCCGCCGCTTCGAGCTCACCGGCTCGGGGCTGGTGGACCGCATC
>JBQCFF010000204.1:0-5967 GCA_051959485.1 Devosia sp.
GCGCATGCAGCGCAAGGCCGCCGAGGACCTGAAGAAGGCCGTCACCAACGCGCTGGTCGACGCGGGTCTGGTCTACGAGAGCGCCAAGGCGTTCGTGACGCCGCGCCGCCTGGCGCTGACCGTCACCGGCGTGCCCGGCCGTTCGCCCGATACCCGCGAGGAGAAGAAGGGCCCGCGGGTCGGCGCGCCGCAGCAGGCGATCGACGGCTTCCTGAAGGCGGCGGGGCTGAGCTCGATCGAAGAGGCGAAGGTCGAGAGCGATCCCAAGAAGGGTGATTTCTACGTCGCCCATATCGACAGGAAGGGTGCCGAGGCGGAGGCCATCCTGGCCCAGCTGCTGCCCAAGGTGATCACCGGCTTCGACTGGCCCAAATCCATGCAGTGGGGCAATGGCGGGCTGACCTGGGTGCGGCCGCTGCGCGCCATCACGGCCACCTTCGGTACGGACAATGACGAGCCGGCGGTGATCCCGTTCCACTCGAACAGCGTGGTAGCCGGCCAGACCACCTATGGCCACCGTTTCCTCGCCCCGGCGCCGATCCGCGTGCGGCGCTTCGACGATTACGTGCAGGCGCTGGAGCGGGCCAAGGTCGTGCTCGACATCGACCGGCGCAAGGAGATCATCCGCGCCGACGCCGAGGGCCTCGCCTTCGCGCAGGGGCTGACGCTGATCCACGACGAGGGCCTGCTCGAGGAGGTCGCCGGCCTGGTCGAATGGCCGGTGGTGATGATGGGCTCGTTCGACCCGGCCTTCCTCGAAGTGCCCGAGGAAGTGATCATCGCCACCATCCGCGCCAACCAGAAGTGCTTCTGCCTGCGCGATGCATCGGGCAAGCTGGCGCCCAACTTCATCATCATTTCCAACCAGGTGGCCGAGGATGGCGGGGCGCAGATCGTGGCCGGCAACGAGCGGGTGATCCGCGCCCGCCTCTCCGATGCGCGCTTCTTCTACCACACCGACCTGGCGCTGCCGCTCGAGCACGGCCTGCCCAAGCTCGAGGAAAGCGTCTTCCACGCCAAGCTCGGCACCCAGTTCCAGCGCGTCGAACGCCTCGTCAAGCTCGCTGGCGAGATCGCCCCGCTGGTCGGCGCCGACCCCGAGCAGGCGAAGCGCGCCGCGATGCTGGCGAAGGCCGACCTCGTCACCGGCATGGTCGGGGAGTTCCCCGAGCTGCAGGGCATCATGGGACGCTATTACGCCCTGGCGCAGGGCGAACCGAACGCCATCGCCAACGCCGTGGCCGACCACTACAAGCCGCTCGGGCCGACCGACCTGGTGCCGGCCGAGCCGGTGGCGATCGCCGTGGCGCTGGCCGACAAGCTCGACACGCTGACCGGCTTCTGGGCCATCGACGAGAAGCCGACCGGCTCCCGCGACCCGTTCGCGCTGCGCCGCGCGGCGCTGGGCGTGATCCGCATCCTCGTCGACAACAAGCTCGGCTTCCCGCTCGAGGTCGAGCCCGACCTGCTGGGCTTTTTCCATGACCGCCTGAAGGTGTCGCTGCGCGATGCGGGGGCGCGGCACGACCTGGTCGACGCGGTGATCACCGCCGACAGCAACGACCTGCTCGAGATCACCCGCCGGGTCGAGGCGCTCTCGGCGCTGCTCGACTCCGAGGACGGCAAGAACCTGCTCGCCGGCTATCGCCGCGCCGCCAACATCCTCGCCGCCGAGGAAAAGAAGGACGGCCGTGCCTATGCCGATCCGGTGGTGGAGGAGGCGCTGCAGCTCGATGCGGAAATCGGGCTGGCCGATGCGATCATGAAGGTCGATGCGGCGGTGGCCGCCCGGGTCGCCGCCAACGATTACAAGGCCGCGATTGCCGAACTCGCTACCCTGCGCGCCCCGGTCGATGCCTTCTTTGACGCCGTGCTGGTCAACGATCCCGACCCGGCGGTTCGCGCCAACCGCCTGAACCTGCTGGCGAAACTGCGCGACACCATGCGCCTCGTGGCGGATTTCTCGAAGGTGGCAGGCTAGACCCCGAAAGTCACGTTCCCGGCTTCGTCCATGGCGAAGCCGGGATTCCAGGCGATCTCCCACGGATGCTCGTCCGGATCGAGCAGGTAGCCGCGAAACCCGCCATGCGGCGGCGCGTCGGGCGGTCGCGTGACGGTGCCGCCGGCCCTTGCCAGACGCTCCATCAGCGGCGCGACCTCCTCCCTGGTTCGCACGTTGTGCGCCAGCGCAAACGCGCCGGGCCGCACGAGGCCGGTCCGGTTCATGTCCTCCTCAAGCGACGCGTTCAGGAAGGTGCCGAGCACCAGCCCGTTGAGCTGGTAGAACACGATCTCTTCGTTCGCGAAGGCCGGCGTCCAGCCGAAGCCTTCCGTGTAGAAGCGCTTCGAGCGCTCGAGTTCGGCGACACCGAGCGTGATGACGGAAACATATGGCTGCATGATCGACCTCCGTTTGCGTCCATCCTGCCGCAATGGCGGCATCTGGGGCGAGGTGCAAAAAACTTATCCCCGCGTTAATGTTCTTGTTTCGTTCTCATGCGGCTGCTATCTCTGTTCGCACCCTGATCCGTCCCCGAGTCGGCGGCGGATCGACTGGAGAGCTGCGATGGCCATGCGTGTTGCCCCCTCGTTCGAACAGCTGGAGAAGCTCAGCGGCACCCGCGATGCGGACCTGATCGCGCGCCGCATGGTCGATCCGGCGCTGAACCGCGGCCGCGGCGCCCAGACCAACAAGGGCAGCCGCTTCAACCGCGAAAGCCGCGAGGCCTTCGATGACGGCTGGGGGAATGTCGAGGAGTTGAAGCCTTTCGAGACCATCGAGCACGTCGAGCGCGCGCGCACCATCATCACCCGCAACGAAAGCCCTGACATCGGCTTCGACCGCTCGATCAACTCGTATCGCGGCTGCGAGCACGGCTGTTCGTACTGCTTCGCCCGCCCCACGCACGCCTATCTCGGGCACTCGGCCGGCCTCGAGTTCGAGCGCGACATCTACGTCAAGACCAATGCGGTCGAGATGCTGCGCCGCGAGCTTTCGGATCGGCGCTACCGGCCGAAGCCGATCGCCATGGGCACCAACACCGACCCCTACCAGCCGGCCGAGCGCAAGCACCGCCTGACGCGCGGAATCCTGGAGGTGCTGCTGGAGACGCGGCACCCCGTTACCATCACCACCAAGTCGGCGCTGGTGGTGCGCGACCTCGACCTGCTGCAGCCGCTGGCACAGCAGAACCTCGTCAAGGTGGCGCTGTCGATCACCAGCATGGACCATATCCTCTCCCGCAAGATGGAGCCGCGCGCCTCGACGCCGGAGAAGCGGCTCGAGGCGGTGCGGCTGCTCTCCGAGGCGGGGATCCCGGTCACCGTAATGGCGGCGCCGATGATCCCGGCGATCAACGACATGGAGCTGGAGCGCATCCTCGATGCCGCCGCGGCGCAGGGCGCCAAGGACGCGAACGTGGTGCTGCTGCGGCTGCCGGGCGAGGTCCGCGACATCTTCCGCGAGTGGCTGCTGCGGCACTTTCCCGACCGGGTGAGCCACGTCATGAGCCTCGTGCGCGACGCCCGCGGCGGCAAGGACAACGACCCGAATTTCGGCACCCGCTTCGTGGGGGAGGGCCCCTACGCCGTGCTGCTCCGGCAGCGGCTCGACATCGCCCGCCAGCGCTACGGCCTCAACAAGCCGGTCCCGCCGCTCCGCACCGACCTGTTCCAGCACCCGGCGGTGGACGACGGGCAGATGAGCTTGTTCTGAGGGCCATGGTGCTGCAGTCGCCGACCCCTCATCCGGCTGCCGCCACCTTCTCCCGCAAGGGGAGAAGGACGATGGAGCCGCAATCGCCGCATCGGTGAGGGGAAACCGCACCCGGCACGCCTTCTCCCCTTGCGGGAGAAGGTGCCCGAAGGGCGGATGAGGGTCCCGCAACCGCAGGCTGCGGGCCGCCCCCTACGCTTCGTCCTGCTCCACCTCGGCGTTCATCACCGGGTCGACGCGGTGCTTCTGCTTGCGCCGGTAGGTCCGGGGGTCGGTTTCCACCTTTGGCTTGAACTGTCCTTCGCCGAGCGACTTCGCCGCGAGGTTGCGCGGCGCCGTCTGCTTGCGGTCGAGCTTCACGCTGATCGGTTTTTCCTTCATCGCCAGCTCCTCCACCGGCAAGAACGCCTGCCGGCCCCCGGCCGTTCCTAGCGTTCCGCCAGCCGCGGCATCAGTTCGACGAAGTTGCAGGGCAGGTGGCGGTTGTCGAGCTGCGAGCGCAGGATGCCCTCCCAGGCGTCGCGGCAGGCGCCGCGCGAGCCCGGCAGCACGAACACGAAGGTCTCGCCGACCAGCCCGGCCGTGGCCCGCGACTGCAGCGACGAGGTGCCGACGGTGTTGGCCGAGTACTGGTGGAACAGCACCGAGAACCCATCCATCCGCTTCTGGAACAGCGGCTCCAGCGCCTCGGGCGTCACGTCGCGCCCGGAAAAGCCGGTGCCGCCGGTGGTGATCACCGCATCGATCTGCGGGTCGACCACCCACTGCATGACCTTGGCCCGGATGGCGTGGATGTCGTCCCGCACCACCGCGCGCTCGGCGCAGCGGTGCCCGTCGCCCTCGAGCAGCGACTTCAGCAGCGCCCCGGCAGTGTCGGTGTCGAGCGCGCGGGTGTCCGAGACCGCCAGCACTGCGATCGACAGCGGCACGAAGGGCTTGTTGGGATCGAGCTCGGACTTGAACATCAGCTTTCGGCTTTCGGCTTGCTGTCGGCTTCCGCGGGCTTCTCCGCGTCGACCGCCGGCGGCTCCTCGACCACGACTGCCGCATCGGCATCGATCACCGGCGGTTCGGCGTCAACCGGCTTTGGCGGCTCGGCGCTGGTCTCGACCACCACCACCGGCTCGATCGCATCCGGCACGATGAGCTCCGTCTCGGCCGCGACCGGCTCGGCCGCTGCCGGCGCGGGATGCGGCGTTGCCGGGCGGACGGAAGCGGTGCGCGGCAGGTTCTCCTGCACCTCGTCGGTGCGCGGGTCGAGCGCCACGGTGCCGGGCGAGATCGGCTTTTCGGCGCTCATCACCCGGAAGCGGACGCGGCCGCCCTCGCGCACCGGCCGGATGCGCATGCGCAGGAAGGCGGTGACGGCCAGCGCGCCGTGGAAGGTCGCGGTGACGATGAACAGGCCGACCGGCGCGATGGTGTTCATGACCCAGCTGCCGATGATCGGCCCGATTGCCAGGCCCGTGCCGAGGATCAGCAGCATGCCGCCCGCCACCCGGCCGAACTCGCCCTCCTTGGCGAAGTCGTTGGCGTGCGCCACGGCGATGGCATAGAGCGGGTAGGCGCAGAGGCCGTAGAGCGCGAACAGCCCGAACATCAGCCACAGCACGTCGATGTTGGGGTTGATCAGCACGGTGAGGAAGCCGACCACGCAGGCGCCGCCCGAGAGCGCCACGATCACCAGCCGGCGGTCGATCCTGTCGCTGAGGCGGCCGGCGGGGATTTGCGCCATGGCGCCGAGGATGGCCGTCACCGCGAAGAGCAGCGCGATCTCGCTGGCCGGCAGCTTCTGCTCGTAGCCATAGACCGGCGCCAACGTGCCGAAGGTGCCGTTGGCCATGCCGCAGGCGAAGGCGGCGATCACTGCCAGCGGCGAGGTGCGGTAGAGCAGCAGCACGTCGAGCTTGGCCGAAGCGATGGGCCGCGGCTGCGGCGTCGAGGTCAGCGCCGTCGGCAGCACCGCGCAGATGAAGCTGATGGCGCCGACCACGAACGGGATGTAGCCGAGCGTGCCGGTCACCGACATGGCGAGCTGCCCGATGGTCGAGGCGGCCATGTTGATGGTGGTGTAGACCGAGAAGATGGTGCCGCGGCTGCGGTTGTCCACGACCTCGTTGAGCCAGCTCTCGACGATCATCGCCGCGCCGGCGAAGCAGAAGCCGGAAAAGGCGCGCAGGACGATCCAGCTGACGTCGTTGACCAGCAGCAGGTTCATCAGGATGGTGACGGTGCCGATCGCCGCCATGATC
>JBQCFF010000205.1:0-23340 GCA_051959485.1 Devosia sp.
CGACTTCTGCAGCTGCTTTTCGATGAGCTGCACGGCCTCGGTCAGCGTCAGCCGGTTGACGGCGCCGATCTCGCGGCTCATGCGGTCCATGGCCTGCTCGAAGAGCTGGCGCTCGGACTAGGACTGCTCGGGCTGGTCGTCCGACCGGTAGAGGTCGCGCACCACTTCGGAGATCGCGATCAGGTCGCCCGAGTTGATCTTCGCCTCGTATTCCTGGGCGCGGCGCGACCACATGGTGCGCTTCACGCGGGCCCGGCCGGTCACCGTCTCGAGCCCCTTGTTGACCTCGTCTTCCTCGGCCAGCTTGCGCATGCCGACCGACTTGATCTTGGCCACAGGCACGCGAAGGGTCAGCTTGTCCTGCTCGAAGGAAATGACGAACAGCTCGAGCGACAGCCCTGCGACTTCCTGCTCCTCGATCGAAGTGATAAGTCCGACGCCGTGGGCCGGATAGACGATGTACTCGCCCGTCTTGAACCCCAGTCGCGTCACAGACTTCTTGGTGACCATTAAAGGATACTCCTATCAAACGCCGCCGGCGGGCAGGTCCCTTCGCGGAAGGGCTTGCCCTTGTTGTTGCTTAACCCGTCTCCGTCACTCAAGAAGGAGACAGAACGGCATGTCCCGCAATCGAATGGCCCGCGCCCCGGCCGATCGCGCCCCAACTACTGTGGTGTCAAAAAAAAGGTGCCTAACGGCACGCTCTGGATGACGGGCAAGCTCCATTCATTTCGGGAGCCTAGCACATTTTTTCAACAAAATCAAAAACTACGAATCAACGCGACGGCACCCGGAGGGTGCCGCTCGCAGGCGACTGGCTCTGTAGTATTGGCTAGGAGCGGTCGATAGTCAATCGCCCTCGCCTGGCGCTTCCGAGAAGTACTTCTCGAACTTACCATCAACGCCATCCCACTCCTTGGCGTCAGCCGGCGGGTCGCGTTTCTCGGTAATATTTGGCCAAGTCGCGGCATACTTGCTGTTGATTTCCAGCCATTTGTCGAGGCCGCCCTCGGTGTCGGGCTTGATCGCCTCAGCCGGGCATTCAGGCTCGCATACCCCGCAATCGATGCATTCGTCGGGATGGATGACGAGCATGTTCTCGCCTTCGTAGAAGCAATCCACGGGACATACTTCAACGCAGTCCATGTACTTGCACTTAATGCAGTTGTCCGTGACGATGTAGGTCATGTCAGTGAGCGTTCCTGCTCGGAGTTCTACGCGCTGGGTCTTGCGTTGGCGGCCCGGAAGCGGGGGAGGGCACCGGGCCTGAGGCGGTGCTAGACCTTTTTACACGGCCTCGCAAGGGAGCGGGGCCTCAGGCTTTTTGTCTCAGTCCCCCGGATCGCATCGAAGAGATGAACCCACGCTCCGGCGCCCGGACGGGAGGGTCCGGCAGCGCCGTACGTGAGCGGGGGAAACCAGCAGGGCGACCGTCATCTACGCCTCGTCGTCGCGATCGAGCAGGCGGTCGGTGTCCCGCCGGTCCTTCTTGGTGGGCCGCCCGCTGCCGGGCTCGCGCTCGGCATGGATGGGCGGCTTGCTCGCGCGTGGCAGCGGCGGCGGCGAGAGATCCTCGTAGAGGCCGGCCGCCTCCGTCGCCGGGCCGCGGCGCTCGCCGGCGTCGAGGATGCGCCAGACGAGCAGGCGCGAGTGGATGTTCATGGTCAGCACGTCACCGGCGCCGACCTTGTGGTCGGTGCGCTCGGTACGTTCGGAGTTGACGCGGATGGCGCCCGACTCGATCAGCTTCTGCGCCAGGGTGCGCGATTTGACGGCGCGCGAGAAGAACAGCCACTTGTCGAGCCGTTGCTTCTCCAAGCGTCGCTACTCGGACTTCGGGTTCCGCAGCGCTGCCAGCGCCGCCCAGGGCGAGTTGGGATCCAGCACGGCGGGCTTCCGGTCCTCGCGCGGGCGATGCTCGCGCCAATCCTCGCGCGGCTTGTCGAACCGCTTGCCACCGGGCTTGCCGCCCTTGTTGTCGAAACGCTTGCCGCCCTGGTCCGGCGGACCGTTGCGGCGCCCCTCCACGCGGGGGCGACCCGGCTTGCCGTCGCCATCCTGCTGGCGCTCGGGGCGGCGGAAGTTGCGCGGGCGCTCGGCGCTATCGGCAGCGGCAGCGGCGTCGCCCTCGGGACGCTGGCCGCGACGCTGGCCGTGGTGGCGCGCATTGTCGGAACGGCGGCCGGCGGGGAACCAGACCTCGTCGAACTCCGGCTCGGCCGGGGTCTCCGGCTCGACAGCAGCAGCCGCTTCGGGCGCCGGCGCGCCGAGATCGGCAGTCGCCTCGGCAACGGCCTCGGCCTCGGCGGCGGGCGCTTCCGCCGGGATACCCTCGACGGCCGCGGTCGCGGCTGCATTCACCTCGGCTTCCGCCGGGACCGCTTCGGGGGCAGGGGCGTCAGCGGTCACGCCGGCAGGCGCGGCTTCGGGAGCGGCGGACGGGTCACCAGCTGCGTCGGCAGGCGTGGCGTCGGCAGCTGCCGTCGCCGGCTCCGCCACCTTCGGCGTGCGCCGGACGCGATAGCCGAGCGAGTTCAGGATGGAGGCGAAATCCTCCCCGGCGGTGCCGAGCAGCGAGGTCATCTCCACGGTGACGCGGAAGCCGTTGGCTTCGGCGGCGCCGGCCGGCAGTTCGCCCTGATGGTTGCGGGCATCGAGCGCGATCAGCGGCCGGATGATATCGGCGAGGCGCTCGAGGATATCGACGCGCACCGCGCGGCGGCCCGCGACCTTGAAGCCGGCAAGCTCGTAGAGCTTGGTGTTGACCTCGGGGTCGATCAGGAACGAGGTGCGGCCGGAGAGGACGATCTGCGGCAGGTCGGTGACGCCGGGCTGGCGCACGCCGCCATGCTTCAGCGCGTAGAGGATCAGCGCCAGCTCGCGCGGCGCCGGCTTCAGGCTCTGCGGCACGTAGATGTGGTAGGCGCCGAACTTGACGCCGAGCTTGCGCAGCTTGCCGCGCACGTCCTGGTCGAGGCCCTTCACCTCCTCGGCCACCGCCGAGCGGGGAATGATGCCGAGGTTCTCGTAGAGCCGGTAGGCGAGGCCGCGGGCCGCCCCCTCGAGGTCGGCCGGGGCCTCGAGCGCCAGCACGGTTTCGAGCTGGGTGTTGACGAGATGGCGAAGCCAGAGGTTCAGCCGGTCCTGCACCTTCTCGAGATCGGGGCCGGTGAGGCTGTCGTCGGCCAGGATGAGCAGCCGCGGCGTGAAGATCTGCTCGCCCTCGGCGAGGTTGGCGACTACCTGGCCGCGCCAGCGCACGTAGCCGTCGGTCGCCAGCACGAATTCCTCGTTCGGAGCGCCCGCGACACGCTCGGCGCGTTTGGCGATCTCCGGAGCAACGACCTGCGCCGCGGCTGCGGCCACGCCTTTGGCGTCGCCACCTTCGGAGCGCGCCAGGGTGAAGCGGAAGCCTTCGATGGAGCCGATAACGTGGCCTTCGAGGCTCACTTCGCCGCGGTCGTTAATTTCAGGGGATACCATATGCTTGTCTCTCAGATGGCGCATCAACACCGAGGTACGGCGATCCACGAAGCGCTGCGTCAATCTCTCGTGCAGCGCGTCGCTCAGCCGGTCTTCGATGTCGCGGGTCTTTTCGCGCCAATGGGTAGGGTCTTCAAGCCAGTTCTTGCGATTGGCGACGAACGTCCAAGTTCGGATCTGCTTGATCCGGTTGCTGAGCGTGTCGATGTCGCCTGTCACATTGTCGCAGAACCGTACCTGCTCGGCAATCCAGTCGGCGTCGACATGGCCGCGCCGCCGCAGGTCGAGGAAGATGCGGGTGATGATCTCGCCGTGCTGCGCCGGTGAGATGTCGCGATAATCGGGGATGGCGCAGCATTCCCAGAGCAATCGCACCGCTTGCTCGCCGCGGGCGAGCTCGCCCGCCTCGTTGCGGGCGGTGAACTCCAGCGCCTGCTGGTCGGTCGCCACCGGCACTCGGGTCAGCGCCTTCACGGCCGGTGTCCTGTCGAGGCTGGCCCGCAGGTCGGCGATCGAGCCGAAGTCGAGCTCGTGGTTGCGCCACTGGATGACGCGCACGGGCTGGAAATCGTGGGTCTCGAGCTGCTTGACCAGCTCCTCGTCGAAATCCGCCGCATTGCCGGTGACGCCGAAGGTGCCGTTGTGCATGTGCCGCCCGGCGCGGCCGGCGATCTGGCCGAACTCGGCGGGCGTCAGCGGCCGCGTCTGGTGGCCGTCGAACTTGTGGTCGTCGGCGAAGGCGACGTGGTGCACGTCCAGGTTCAGCCCCATGCCGATCGCGTCGGTGGCGACGAGGAAGTCGACATCGCCGTTCTGGTACATGTCGACCTGGGCGTTGCGGGTGCGGGGGCTGAGCGCGCCCATCACCACCGCGGCGCCGCCGCGCTCGCGCCGGATCAGTTCGGCGATGGCGTAGACCTGGCTGGCCGAGAAGGCGACGATGGCGGAGCGCTTGGGCTGCCGGCTGATCTTCTTGCTGCCCGCATAGAGCAGGTCGGAGAAACGCGGCCGATGGATGATCTCGACGCCCGGCAGCAGGCTGCGGATCAGCGGCGCCATGGTGGCCGCGCCGAGCAGCAGCGTTTCGGAAATGCCGCGGGCGTGCAGGATGCGGTTGGTGAACACGTGGCCGCGGTCGAAATCGGTCGCGACCTGGATCTCGTCGATGGCCACGCATTCCACCGGCACGTCCTGCGGCATCGCCTCGACCGTACACACCCAGTAGCGCGGATGGGCCGGAACGATGCGCTCTTCGCCGGTCACCAGCGCCACGTGCTGGGTGCCGATGCGGTTCGAGATCTTGTGGTAGACCTCGCGCGCCAGCAGCCGCAGCGGCAGGCCGATCATGCCCGAGCGATGCGCCAGCATGCGCTCGATCGCAAAGAAGGTCTTGCCGGTGTTGGTGGGCCCAAGGACGGCCTTGAGCGAAGAGGCGGGCGGGACAGTCATCGCGAGCTTATGTAGGCCATGTCAGCCGCAGAAACGAGTGTTTCACCGCGACACATCCACGGGCTCGTTTCGTTCGCAGCGTTAACCACTGGTACGAAGCGAGAACAAACCGGAAAGGAATCGGTTGCGACTCGGAGGTCCGGCTTTGTTCACCACTGCATCTGGTATGCCGGCGTCCGAGTCAGGCCCAAGCAGGGGGCAATCGCGTGGCCAGTGGCGCGGCCTGCCGGTTGGGCGGTTCACGAGGGTTACGAAGTCGTTGATCTGGGGCCGAATCCGCCCCGACTCGGCGGTTCGCTAAGCAATCGTAAAGCGCTTCACCCCAAAGATTTTTCGGGCCTTCACACTCGCGGGGGCGTTGCGCCGCGCTCAGCGGCGGTGGCGTTGGCAAAAAACACGGTTGACCGTACCAAGCTGGCACAGCGCATTTGGTGACGCTTCGTTAACCATGATTTTCGGCGCTCGCCGGAACTGCCGCGGCGGCCCGCCCGGAACCGGACGCTGCCGCTGCGCCTTCCATCTCGAACGAGAGGAAGGACCATGGTCGAAACCCCCACCGAGCCCCGCAAGGAAATGCCGCCCGTCAAGCTGGGAGAGGGGGAGTTCCGTCAGCGGTACATGCTGCAGTTCGTCGATCCGGCCTTCGATGCGGTGCGTGGTGAGCTAAACAGGGTGGCGGCGATCGCCTGGGAAGCCTACCGCGACTCGCGCAAGGCGCCGCTCACCCGCAAGGCGGGGCCGGGCTTCGCCGATCCCGAATACGAGCTGTCGGTCGACTGGCTGGCGGCAAAGGCAGCCATCGAGGCGGCGCAACTGCGCTACCGGCAGGAGTTGCGGCCGGCGCGCGTTCTGCTGATCAACGCCTCATCGCGTTCCGAGCACACCTGTCCGGGCGAGAGCTCCAAGAGCTGGCGCATGGTGAAGATTGCCGAAGTCGTGATGCAGAAGGGCGGGGTGGAGACGAGGATTCTCGACCTGTCGCGCCTCGCCTCCGAGTACGGGCGGAACATTCACCCCTGCAAGGCGTGCTTCTCGACGGCGGCGCCGCTCTGCCATTGGCCGTGCTCCTGCTACCCCAACCACTCGCTGGGCCAGACGCAGGACTGGATGAACGAGATCTACCCGATGTGGGTGGAAGCGGACGGCATCTTCATCGTCTCGCCGGTCAACTGGTACCAGGTGAGCTCGCCACTGAAGCTGATGATGGACCGCATGGTGTGCGCCGACGGCGGCAACCCCGACCCGACACTCACCCACGGCAAGCAGGCGGCCGAGGCCAAGCGGATCGAACTCGACCACTGGGAGTATCCGCGCCACCTCGCCGGCCGGCTGTTCGCCGTCGTCTCGCATGGCGACGTGGAGGGCGCCGAGAACGTCCGCCGCTCGATCTCGGACTGGCTCAAGTTCATGCAGCTCGAGCCGGCAGGGCCGAAGGCCGAGGTCGACCGCTATATCGGCTACTGGAAACCCTACGCCACCAGCCACGAGGAGTTCGACGCCGACCAGGCGATGCAGGGTGAGATCCGCAATGCCGCGGCGACGCTGCTCGAAGGTGTCAACGCCAAGCGGGAGGGCAGGTGGGTGACGGCGGGCGACTGGCTGCACGAGCCGCGCAAGAAGTAGTAAAAGGCAGGCCCTACTGGGTGAGCGAGGTGAGCACCACCGACAGGTCGCCCGACTCGGTGGTCACCAGGGCGCGGTAGGGGATGAAATAGCCCGGCGTCTGGAGCGGCGCGTACCAGACGAGGATGCGCTCCTTCTCCACCAGGTCGCGGGTCACTTCCGAGCTGGTATAGTGGCCGGAGATCGGGCTGTAGCGCACGGTGCAGAGCACTACCGGCCCCTGGTAGCCGGTGCGCTTCGAGGTCGCGACATCGTCCTTGGCGTAGCCAAGCTGCAGGTTGAAGCGCTCGGTGCCGGTGAAGATCTGCAGCTGCCGGTCGCACAGCTTGGCGTCGAGCTGGCCGCCCTTCAGGATGAAGGCAGCGGCCATGTCGTTGATGTTGCCGGCCAGCTGCTTCCGCTCGATCGCCACCCGGTTGATGTTGTTGACGATCGGCGGGTTGACCTTGAACGTCGCCACGCCGCCCGAGGCATAGGTGATGCCGACGGTGAAATCCTCGCCGCTCGCCCGCGTCAGCAGGTCGAAGCGCTGCGATCGCAAGCCGGAGTTGGTCGACGCTCCGGTGGATTGCAGCTTCGCCGTGCCGCTCACCACCAGCCGGGCCAGCCCGGTGATCTTGGCGCTGGCATTGAGGCTGTAGGCGGCGCCGTCGTCGTTGAGGTTCACTTCCACCGAGGCGACCTGCGTGCCGCCCATGGTGACGGTGTATTCGGCCACGGCCTTGAGCGGCGCGGCAGCGGCAGGCATGGCCAGCAACCCCACACCGAGCAGCAGGGCAGCCAAAGGTTTCCGGATCACGGCGCTGCACACGAAAAGACATCCTCCGGGCATCGGCGCCGGCTCAACGAATCGCTTCGAAGGGTCAACTTGCCCGCGACAAATGACGCTGGCAAGGCGCTCACGGGCTTCTCACCTTGACGCGCCGCGGCGGTTTCTCTAAGGAGGCGCCACAACAATCAAGAACAGAATCCACGCCTCGAGTGCGGGACTTCCCGCCGTGATGGCCGTTGCAACAGGAACATTAGAATGGCTCGCCGCTGTGAACTGACCGGTAAGGGCGTGATGACGGGTAACCGCGTGTCCCACGCCGTGAACCGTACCCGCCGCCGTTTCCTCCCCAACCTGCTCAATGTCTCGCTGCTGTCGGATGCGCTCGGCCGCTCGGTCAAGCTGCGCATCTCGGCCCACGCGCTGCGTTCGGTCGAGCATCGCGGCGGCATCGACGCCTTCCTGCTGAAGCAGGACGACGCCGACCTGAGCGATCGCGCCAAGGCGCTGAAGCAGGAAGTCCGCGCCGCGCTGGCGACCGCCGCGCAGTAAGCCGGACGGCTTCAAGGTTTCGGCCGCGCGCTTCCTCCGAGGCGCGCGGCTTTTCGTTTCCCGCCCCGGTCTGATGCCGGCCAGCGGCTACATAGAGGTCTCGAGGAATGCTCGTTCGCTTCGCCGCGGCAATCGCCGCCATGGTCGTGGTCGTCACCGCGTCCAACATCCTGGTTCAGTACCCGGTCGATGCCCAGCTCGGCCCAGTGAACCTGAAGGACCTGCTCACCTGGGGCGCCTTCACCTATCCCTTCGCTTTCCTCGTCACCGATCTCACCAACCGGCATGACGGCCCGGTGCGCGCCCGCATCGTCGTGTTGGTCGGCTTCGTGGTGGCGCTCGGCCTGTCGTTCTGGCTCGCCACGCCGCGCATCGCCATCGCCTCGGCCACGGCCTTCCTCCTCGGCCAGCTGCTCGATATCTCGGTGTTCTCGCGCCTGCGGATGAGCCGCAACTGGATCCTGCCGCCGCTCGCCGCCTCGCTGTTCGGCTCGCTGCTGGATACGCTGGTGTTCTTTTCCATCGCCTTCGCCCCGGCACTGGGCTTCGTCGATGCGCTGTTCGGGATGGAGGACGGGTCGCTCGGCTTTCCGGCGCCATGGCTCGGCCTGGGAGCGGAAGTGCCGCTCTGGACCTCGCTCGCCAGCGGCGATTTCCTGGTGAAGTTCCTCGCCGCGCTGCTGCTGCTCGCGCCGTATCGTGCCCTGATGGGCAAGCTGATGCCGCTGCCGCCGGTCGCGGCGAGGGCCTGAGCGGCTATTCCGGCAGCGAGAACTCGAGCAGCAGGTTGCGCTCGAAATCGTTGAAGTTGTTGTCGGAAATGATGGTGATGCGCGCCTGGCCGTCAGGGCCGGGATGGACGGCCAGGCCTTCCATGTTGTCGATGTCGCCGCCCGTCACCTGCAGCAGCTGCTCGCCCTTCAGGTGGGCGCCCGGCTTCACGTCGGCGGCGGGGACGCGCATCAGCCGCATCTGGAAGGCCAGCAGCGCCAGGCCGCGCTCCAGCACCAGCAGGTCGCCATTGGGCATGAAGGCGCAGTCGGTCGGGTTGGTGCCGCTGCCGGAGATATAGCTCACCGGCCCCTTGTCGACGTTGCCGAGCAGGTACCCCACATGCTGGCCGTCATCATCGATGATGCCTTCGGTGAGCAACAGGGTGGAGCCGGCGATGGGGGAGGCGGGCGGCGCCACGCAGACCGCTTCCAGCGTCTCGTTGGTGCGGGTGTCGCTGAGGAACTTCGGGATGCTCACCTCGCGGGCCGGGCCCTGCGGCCGGCCGTCGACGAGCTGGAAATCCGCCACCCGGGTCAGGTTCTCGAAGCCTACGCGCACGGCGCTCGGCACGCCGTTGCGCTCGATCACCGCCAGCGCTTCCGCGTCCCGGGTATAGGCGCGCGGCAGCTCCGCCCCCTTGGAGTTCTGGATGGGGTCGACGGTGACGCCGATCACGCTCGCGGGCCGGCCCGCCTCGTCATAGAGCAGCTGGCCGGAAATGAAGTTGCCGCGATCCGAGACGAAGACCAGCCGCGCGTCGGGGCCGATGAAGCCGAGGCCCGACAGGCCGCCGAAGGTGTCGATCTGGCTCTGCATCTCGATGCCGCCGCGCCACACCAGCCCCTGCACCCGTTCACCGACATTGGCGGACATGAACTGGTGGATCGGCAGCGAGGTGACCGTCAGGTCGTCGGCCGCGGCACGCAGGCCCAGCGTGGTACTGACCGCGAAGCCCGCGCTCAGGATCAGCAACACGGCGCCGAGGAACTTCGGGGCGCGGCGCTGATCGCTCATCCGTATCGGCTCCTGCGGTAGCTGCCGGGCGCCTCTTCGTCGAACAGGGCGGCGAGCTCGTCGGTAAGCGCGCCGGCCAGCTCCTCGGCATCGAGCAGGGTGACGGCGCGGCGATAGTAGCGCGTCACGTCGTGGCCGATGCCGACCGCCACCAGCTGCACGGAGGAGCGGGTCTCGATCTCCTCGATCACCTGGCGCAGGTGGGCTTCGAGATAGTTGCCGGCGTTCACGCTCTGGGTGGAATCGTCGACCGGCGCGCCGTCGGAAATCACCATCAGGATGCGGCGATTCTCGGTCCGCCCAAGCAGCCGCTTGTGCGCCCATTGCAGCGCCTCGCCGTCGATATTCTCCTTCAGCAGGCCCTCGCGCATCATCAGCCCGAGGTTGCGCCGGGCGTGCCGCCACGGCTCGTCGGCGGCCTTGTAGATGATGTGACGGATGTCGTTGACGCGGCCGGGATCGGGCGGGCGCCCCGCCTCGAGCCAGGCCTCGCGCGACTTGCCGCCCTTCCAGGCGCGGGTGGTGAAGCCGAGGATCTCGACCTTCACGCCACAGCGCTCCAGCGTGCGGGCGAGGATGTCGCCGCAGATCGCCGCGATGGTGATCGGCCGGCCGCGCATCGAGCCGGAATTGTCGAGCAGCAGCGTCACCACGGTGTCGCGGAAATCGGTGTCGCGCTCCACCTTGAAGCTCAGCGCCTGCAGCGGATCGGTGACCACGCGGGTGAGCCGCGCGGTATCGAGCAGGCCCTCCTCGAGGTCGAACTCCCAGCTGCGGGATTGCTGCGCCATCAGCCGGCGCTGCAGCTTGTTGGCGAGCCGCGCCACGGCTCCGGCGAGGTTCTCGAGCTGCTTGTCGAGCAGCGCGCGAAGCTGGTCCAGCTCCTCGGGCGGGCAGAGGTCGCCGGCCCGCACCACCTCGTCGAACTTCTGGGTGAAGATGCGGTAGTTGAAGGCGTTCTGGAACTCCTTCGCGTTGGCGCCGGGCGGCGGCGGGTTGGGCATGTCCTCGCCCGACTCGGAGCTCTCGTCGTCGTCGGTCTCGGAGAAGTCCATCTCCGCGCCTTCGACTTCGCCCTGCTCCTCGGATTGTCCGGGCGTCTGGTCCTCGTCGGCCTCGGCGTCCTCGCTCTCGCCTTCACCCTGCTCGGGCGTCTTTTCGTCGTCCTGGCCGCGCTCGGGCTCGTTGTCGTCATCGCCCTCGGAATCGTCGCTCTCGCCGTCGTCGAGGTCGCTGTCGGGCACGAGGTTGAGGTCGCGCAGCAGCTGCCGGGTGGCGCGGCTGAACAACTCCTGGTCCTCGAAGCGGGTCAGCAGCGTGGTCAACGAATTGCCGGCCTTCTGCTCGATCTCGGAGCGCCAGAGCTCGACCAGCGCGTTGCCGGACGGCGGAATGGAGATTCCGGCCACCCGCTCGCGCAGGATCAGCCCCAGCGCTTCGGCGAGGGGGGCGTCCGCCTTGTCGTTCACCTCGGCGAAGTTCTGGCGGAACAGCCGGTCTTCCAGCATCTCGTGGATATTGCTCGCCATGCCGCGCATGCGGACGGCGCCCAGCGCCTCGACGCGGGCCTGCTCGAGCGCATCATAGGCGGCGCGAGCCTCCGGCTCGGCGGGCGCCCGCTTCCGGTGCGTCTCCGGGTCATGGCTGGCGAGCCGCATGGCCATGGCGTCGCCCTGGCCGCGGGCAATGGCGATATCGCGCAGTGTCGGCAGGCGGGGCAGGTTGGCGAGGCGGGCCTTGTCGGTGGTCAGCATCGGCCGGTCGGCCGAGAAGCTCACCTCGAGGTCGTGCTTGCCGCCAATGGCGCGCACCGCCGCCCCCATCGCCGTCTTGAACGGCTGGGTGGTGTCGGGCTTGTTCGGCTTGCTGTTGCGCGGCTGATGGGCCATGGCTTCGTTGCGTCGCCCCCGTGGTCCGACAAGCTCACCATGAGGGCCTGGGCGAGCTCGATCTTTGGGAGAACCTCATCCTGAGCGTGTCGAAGGACGAGGTCCGGGCGGATGTCAGGCGGTAATCGCCAGGTTCGCCGCACTTTCCGGCAGGTCTTCGCCGAACACGCGCTGGTAGAACTCGGCCACAACCGGGCGCTCGAGCTCGTCGCACTTGTTGAGGAAAGTGAGCCGGAAGGCGAAGCCGATGTCGCCGAAAATCTGCGCGTTCTCGGCCCAGGTGATCACGGTACGCGGGCTCATCACGGTCGACAGGTCGCCGTTGATGAAGGCCTGGCGGGTGAGGTCGGCCAGCCGCACCATGTTCGACACGGTCTTCTTGCCCTTGTCGCCGGTATACTGCTTGGCCTTGGCCAGCACGATGCCGACTTCCTTGTCGTGCGGCAGGTAGTTCAGCGTGGTGACGATCGACCAGCGGTCCATCTGGCCCTGGTTGATCTGCTGGGTACCGTGATAGAGGCCCGAGGTGTCGCCGAGGCCGATGGTGTTGGTCGTCGCGAACAGCCGGAACGCCGGGTGCGGGGTGATGACCCGGTTCTGGTCGAGCAGCGTCAGGCGGCCCTGCGTCTCGAGCACGCGCTGGATCACGAACATCACGTCGGGGCGGCCGGCATCGTATTCGTCGAAGACGAGCGCGATGTTGTTCTGCACCGCCCAGGGCAGGATGCCGTCGCGGAACTCGGTGATCTGCTGCCCGTCCTTGAGCACGATCGCGTCCTTGCCGACGAGGTCGATGCGGCTGACATGGGCGTCGAGGTTGACGCGGACCAGCGGCCAGTTGAGGCGGGCGGCGACCTGCTCGATATGGGTCGACTTGCCGGTGCCGTGGTAGCCCTGCACCATCACGCGGCGGTTGTAGGCGAAGCCGGCAAGGATAGCGAGCGTGGTGTTGCGGTCGAACAGGTAGTCCGGGTCCAGCGGCGGGACATGCGGATCAGCCTCCGCGTAGCCCATCACCTTCATGTCCGTATCGATGCCAAAAGTCTCGCGGACAGAAAATTCCTTGTTCGGCAGATTGGTGAATTCAGGCATCTGAGGCTCTTGTCGCGGAAAATAGGTCAAGACGGCTGCCGTCTTGTGGTTGCGGCGCTCTATAGCAGCATAGTCGCCCTTGGGGTAGGGCAGATGATGGCCAGAAGTCGTGTGCTCAAACGGCTGACGACAACGCCGAAAGCGCGGTGTCCGCGGGCTTTGCCGGAGCCGATCACGGGCGCGAATACGCCCATGAACAAGTTTCATTGCCGGCGCGCGGCTCAGCGGCCCACGAAACCCTTGGCCTTGAGGTGGGAATACGCGGCGATGATGGCGCGAAGACGGTCCTCGGAGCTCTTGTCGCCGCCGTTCGCGTCGGGATGGTGGATCTTCACCAGCGCCTTGTAGGCCTTCTTGATCTCGTCCGATTTGGCGTAACCGGAAAAGCCCAGCGTTTCGAAGGCGCGGCGATCCAGTTCGTGCAGCGGCTTCACCCGCTCTTCCTGCGGTGTCCGCTTCTGGTGCCGGGCATAGCGGGCGAACACGCCGAACGGATCGTGGATCGGCCGCTGCGCCCCGGCGGGGCGCGTGCCGCCGCGCGGCATCCGCGGACCTGTGGAGGTCGCCTTGGCGCCAAAGCCCCAGCTCGGGCGGCCGTCCGTGTCCTGCTCCCGCCGCACGTGTGCCTCCATCTCGTCCGGCTTCATGCCGGCAAAGAAGTTGAACACCTGGTTGTAGTGCCGGACATGCTCGAGGCAGAAATGGTGGTACTCGCCCGCCGCTCGGTTGCCCTTGGGCGCGCGGTAATCCCCGGGCTGGTCGCAACCCTCCCAGTCGCACACCTTCACCTCGGGCCGGGGTTGTTCCTCCGGCTGTCGAGAGCGGATGCGGATGCGGTCAAAATACTTGGAATCCAGCTTCATCAATCCTAGTTACGAGCCTGATCCGACGCCTCAAACTGAACCGGTATCCATATGTCCGTTCGTGACGCCATTGTTGAAAAACTTTCGCGAAAATTCTCCCCAATCCACCTTGAAGTGCTCGACGAGAGCGAGAAACATAGAGGCCACGCTGGTTCGCGCCCGGGTGGCGAGAGTCATTTTCGCGTCCGCATCTCCTCCACTCAACTCGACAGCCTCAGCCGCGTGGCGCAGCACCGCGCAGTGATGGACGCGCTCGACACCGAACTGAAGTCCGGCGTGCATGCCCTTGCGATCGAAGTGGTGAAATCCGGCACCTCGGCCGGGTGACCCGATATAGGGCTCGCCAGTGATGTCCACAACCTGAGTTGTGAACTCTGTCGGTTTCGTGACCGCGGGCACCAGACGGCGCACGACGTTTCGTCGCTGCGGACCGTCTCCCGCTTGCGATTGCGGCACGATCCGGGCGAAGCCGTGACGACTT
Source organism: Devosia sp. (assembly GCA_051959485.1). Taxonomy (GTDB): domain Bacteria; phylum Pseudomonadota; class Alphaproteobacteria; order Rhizobiales; family Devosiaceae; genus Devosia_A. Next base: position 13,990 of record JBQCFF010000205.1, read on the forward strand.
GCCCCGGTCTCTCCGAATTCTTGCCCAAGCCCTTGCCTAGCAGTGGGCGCGCAGACAGACACGGAGGGCACCATGTCCATTGTCAAGCCGGCGGCACTTGCCGGCATCTTGTTGTGCGCGGTTTCCACCGGCGCGCTGGCGGCTTCGAGCAAGCTGCAACTGATCCTCGGCGGCGAGGCCTATGACGGCCCACCTAAATTCGAGGTGAGCTTCGACGGCCAGCTCCTGGGCGAAGGGACCGTCAGCAACGCCATCGACACGGCGGCCACCGGGCGGTTCGCCGACGCCGGGGACAAGACCCCCTACGTCCAGAGCTTCGAGTTCGAAGTCCCCGAAGCGCTGTTCGAGCCGGCCGGCGAGGTGCGCGTGCGCCTCACCAACGAAGCCTATGGCGGCGAGGGCTCGAACCACGACCGCAACCTCTACCTCGCGGCGGTGACGATCAACGGCCGCGCCGTCACCGTCTCCGGCCTGCAGACCCGCGGCACCAAGGCCGGGGCCGACCAGGAGAACGAGCTGCTCGGCGAGTTCCTGGTGCTGCGCGACGGCACCATGGAAGGGGTTTCCCGCGCCCCGGCGGGCGGCTGGCCGGGGCCCGACACGGCGGTCGCGCAAGCCCGCGCCGAGGTCACGCCGGCGGTGCCGGTGGCCGCACCGCCGTCGGTGAAGCCACCGGTCGCCGTCGCGGCGCTGCAGGTACCCGAAAGCGCTGAGGTCCCACCTGCCGACGCCAAGCCGATCGAAGTCGCCGCCGTCGAACCGGCAGCATTGCCCGTGCCCGCGACCCGGTCCGCCGCCTGCGACCGCGACGAACTCTACAACGTCATCGGCTTCAACGAGAGTTCGAACGACCTGACGCCGAAGCTCGAAGCGCGTCTCAAGCAGATCATCGACGATATCGGCCCGCAGAAGTGCAAGGTGGTGGTCACCGGCTACTCCTCCAAGCAGGGCAACCACGCCACCAACGCGCTCTTCGCCATCGAGCGGGCGCAGAACGTGCTGACCTACCTCAAGCGGTCCGGCCTCAGCTTCGAGAAGGCGACGGCGACCGGCGGCGGCGCCACCGAGCAGTTCGGCGAAACGTTCTCGGCCAACCGCCGCGTGGTGATCTCGGTCAGCCCATAGCCTGGTCGCGCTTCCTTCCGGGAAGCGCTCCGGCTTACCGCATCTCGTCGAGGTAAGCGCGCACCGCGGCGGGATCGACGTTGCGCTCGATGAACGACTGGCCGATGCCGCGCGTCAGGATGAAGGTCAGCGCGCCGCGCACCACCTTCTTGTCCTGCCCGATGGCGTTCATCAGGAAGTCGGTGCCCGGCAGCTCGCCGGGGATGTGGCCGAGCCGCGTCGGCAGGCCGGCCGCCGCGAGGTGGTGCTCGACGCGCGAGGTATCCTGGCTCGGCGACAGGCCGAGCTTCGCCGAAAACCCGTGCGCCAGCACCATGCCGATCGCCACGCCCTCGCCATGCAGCAGCCGCGACGAGAAGCCGGTGGCCGCTTCGAGCGCATGGCCGAACGTGTGGCCGAGGTTGAGCAGCGCGCGGACGCCGGTTTCGTACTCGTCCTCGAGCACGAAGCGGGTCTTGGCGGCGCAGGCGCGGGCGATCGCCTCGGCGCGCGCCGGGCCGCCGTCGAAGATCTCGCGCCGGTTGGCCTCGAGCCAGTGGAAATAGGGCTCATCGTCGATCAGCCCGTACTTCACCACCTCGGCATAGCCGGCGGCGAACTCGCGCGGCGGCAGGGTATCGAGCGTGTCGAGGTCGGCGAGCACCAGCCTGGGCTGGTGGAAGGCGCCGATCAGGTTCTTGCCGTGCGGCGAGTTGATACCGGTCTTGCCGCCCACCGAGCTGTCGACCTGCGCGAGGAGGGTGGTCGGCACCTGCACGAAGTCCATGCCGCGCCGGGTGATCGCTGCGGCAAAGCCGGCGAGGTCGCCGATGACGCCGCCGCCGAGCGCCAGGACCAGGTCGCCGCGCTCGAGACGCGCCGCAAGCAGCCCTTCGACGGCCGTCTCGAGATGCGTCATCTTCTTGGTGGCTTCGCCGTTGGGCAGCACCACCGTGGCGTAGCCGACACCGGCCGCATCGAGCGACGCGGTGAGGCGGGGGAGCTGCGTGCGCGCCACCTCGGTGTCGGTGATGATGCCGAAGCGGCGGCCGGGGAACATCGTCCGGAGCCGCTCGCCGGCGCCCTCCAGCAGCCCACGCCCGATGAGGATGTCGTATTCCCGCCCGGGCAGCGGCACGTGCACGACGATGGGTTCGCTCATGGACGGAGCTCTCCAGCCGCGGACGCGCCCGCGGCGTTGAAATGCGCGATGATCGCGTCGATCACCTCGGTCGCCACCTGGTCCTGCGGCACGTCGCGCGAGACGACGGTGATGTCCGCCTCCGCGTAGGTCGGGTAGCGGGCCTCGATCAGCTTCTGCAGCGTTTCGCGCGGATTGGCGGTCTTCAGCAGCGGCCGGTTGGAGCGGCGCGAGACGCGCTGGAACAGCACCTCGAAATCGGCCTTGATCCAGACCGACACCGCGCTCTGCTTGATCAGCCCGCGGGTCACGGCGTTCATGAAGGCGCCGCCGCCGGTGCCGAGCACCATGCCGTTCTCCTTGAGCAGCCGGGCGATCACCTTCACCTCCCCGGCGCGGAAGTCGGCTTCGCCGTGCGCCGCGAAGATATCCTCGATCGACATGCCGGCGGCCTTTTCCACCTCCTCGTCGCTGTCGACGAAGTGGCGGCCGAGCCGCGCCGCGAGGCGGCGGCCGACGGTGGTCTTGCCGGCCCCCATCATGCCGATGAGCACGATCGGCCGCTCGCCGATGAGCTGGTGCAGCATTTCGCGCTTGTGATCCCCAGTGGCGCTGCGAGTGGCGCTGTCGCGTGACATGCCGGGTTCCTCCGTGCGCGGGTTTGAACCGTTAGGGCCACATAAAGTCAATGGCCGGTATGCTCGGCCCGCTAATCCAGCGCTCCCTTGATCGAGCCGACGAAACAGGGGACATTCCTGCTCACGCCTCCATCGCGGACTGCTCAATGCCGACCCTGATACGCCTCTTCGTCGTCCTTCTGGTTCTCGTGGGGCTGGCCTTCGGCGCCATGGTGGCGCTCGTCGCCACGGTGACGCCGCGCGACAAGCAGGTGACCATCCGCATCCCGGCGCGCGACCTCGTGCCGGCGCCGGACCGTGACCCGCTGGTGCGGCGCGAGATCGACACCTCGCGCCCCGCGGCACCGGCCGAGACGGCACCGGCCGATGCCCCCGCCGCTCCGGCGGATGCCACCGCTGCTCCGGCGGCCGCACCGGCCGGCAACGCGGACCAGGACGGCGTGGTGACGCTGCAGCCGGGGACCGAATGAGCGGCGGGCACCTCGTCGGTACCTTCCTCGAGATGATGAGCGCCGAGCGCGGCGCAGCGAAAAACACCATCGAGGCCTATCGGCGCGATCTCTCCGACTACTGCGCGTTCCTCGCCCGCCAGGGCACGGCCGTCACGGCGGCCGGCCGCGAGCAGGTGACGCAGTACCTCGCCGAACTCGACGCCAACGGCATCGCCGCCTCGTCCAGCGCCCGCAAGCTGTCGGCCATCCGGCAGTTCCACAAGTTTCTGGCGGCCGACGGGGCGCGCACCGACGATCCCACCCGCATCATCGCCTCGCCGAAGCCACGCCGCGCCCTGCCCAAGGTGCTGTCGCTCGAGGAGATCGACCGGCTGCTGCAGCTCGCCGAAGCCGAAATCGAGCGCGAGGGCGCCACTGACGCGGAGCGGGCCATGTCGCATCGGCTCTACGTGCTGCTGGAGCTGCTCTACGCCACCGGCATGCGCGTCTCCGAGCTGGTCTCGCTGAAGCGGGCGCAGGTCACGCGCGACGCCAGCTTCCTCACCATTCGCGGCAAGGGCAGCAAGGACCGGATCGTGCCGCTCACCGACCGGGCCCGCGACGCCGTGAAAGCCTACGAGGCAACCCTCGAGACGAGCAGTCCCTGGCTGTTTCCCGCCGGAGGGGAGAGCGGGTATCTCAGCCGGCAGGTCTTCGCCCGTGAGCTGAAGGGCCTGGCCGCCCGTGCCGGCATCGGCGCCGCCCGCATCTCCCCGCACGTGCTGCGCCACGCCTTCGCGAGCCACCTGCTGTCGGGCGGTGCGGACCTGCGCGTGGTGCAGACGCTGCTCGGCCACTCCGACATCTCGACCACCCAGATCTACACCCATGTGCTCGACGAGAAGCTGCGCACGCTGGTGGAAACGCACCATCCGCTCGCCGAGCGCTGAGCGGCCGGCGCTTTCACGTGGATGCAAGCGGTTATCTTGACTTGCCGCCCGGCGATCGCCACTTTCCGGCCACTTTGGGTCGCCACGTGGCGGCTCTTCTCTGAGCCATTTGGCGGGTTGGATGACGTCCTATCTCGATTTCGAAAAGCCGGTCGCTGACCTCGAAGGCAAGATTGCCGAACTGAAGGCCATGGCGGCCTCCGACCAGGCGGTCTCGATCGACGAGGAAGTGGCGCGGCTGAGCGCCCGCGCCGACGAGGCGCTGGTGGACATCTACCGCAAGCTGACCCCCTGGCAGAAGACGCAGGTGGCGCGCCATCCGCAGCGCCCGCACTTCTCCGACTACATCAAGACGCTGATCTCGGAGTGGACGCCGCTCGCCGGTGACCGCAAGTTCGCCGAGGACCCGGCGCTGCAGGCCGGGTTCGGCCGCTTCAACGGCCAGCCGGTCGCCATCCTGGGGCAGGAGAAGGGGTCCAACACCGAGACCCGGCTCAAGCACAATTTCGGCATGGCGCGGCCCGAAGGCTACCGCAAGGCCGTCCGCATCATGGACATGGCGGACCGCTTCGACATCCCGCTGATCTCGTTCGTCGACACGGCCGGCGCCTATCCCGGCATCGGCGCCGAGGAGCGCGGGCAGGCGGAGGCGATCGCGCGCTCGACCGAGCGCAGCCTCGATCTCGGCATCCCCAACCTCGCGGTGATCATCGGCGAGGGCGGTTCGGGCGGCGCCATCGCCATCGCCACGGCCAACCGGGTGCTGATGCTCGAGAACGCCATCTACTCGGTGATCTCGCCCGAAGCGGGCGCCTCGATCCTGTGGCGCGACGCCGCCAAGGCGCAGGATGCCGCCAACAACATGAAGATCACCGCCACCGACCTGCTCGGCCTCGGCGTGATCGACGGCATCATCCCCGAGCCCGCCGGCGGCGCACACCGGCATCACGTAGAGGTGATGAACTCCACCTCGCGGGCCATCGCGCAGTTCCTGACCGATTTCGTCGGCAACAAGGGGCGGCTGGAGATCAGGGAACACCGGCGCGACAAATTCCTCGCCATCGGCACCAACCTCGCCTGATCGGTCCATGAGCGAGGGCCTTGCCAGCGCCTAAGGCTTCGGTAACCATGGCTGCTTACCCGTTGGTAACCCTGCGGACGTACCCGGTTGGGTGAGCAGACACGTATTCGGGTTAGCGGCTTTGGGCAGAACGCTCCGTTCCATTCTCTTCGTTTTCGCGGCCGGCATCGTGGCGGTGACACTGGCGGCCTGCGGCGGCTTCGCGCCGTCGGCCAACGTCAAGGCGAACAAGCCGCTGCCGGCGGCGCTGACGAGCCGGATCGCGGCGATCGGCTCGACCCCCGGCGCCCCGATGATGATCCGCATCTTCAAGGAATCGAGCGAGCTCGAGGTGTGGAAGCGGACGACTGCCGGCGGCTTCAAGCTGCTCAAGACGTACGAGATCTGCTCCTACTCGGGCGATCTCGGCCCCAAGCTCAAGGAAGGCGACCGCCAGTCGCCGGAGGGGTTCTACACCATCACGCCGGCCCTGATGAACCCGAACTCCAACTACTACCTGGCGTTCAACACCGGCTTCCCGAACAAGTTCGACCGCGCCTATGGCCGTACCGGCAGCGACCTGATGGTGCACGGCGACTGCTCGTCGCGCGGCTGCTACGCCATGACCGACACGGGCATCTCCGAGATCTTCGCGCTCGCCCGCGAGACCTTCAAGGGCGGCAACGCCTCGTTCCAGCTGCAGATCTTCCCGTTCCGCATGACCGCCGACAACCTCGCCCGGCATGCCGAGAACCCGAACATGAGCTTCTGGAAGAACATCAAGGCCGGCTACGACCGCTTCGAGATCGCACGGACGCCGCCGACCTGGGACGTGTGCAACAGGCAGTACGTGTTCGACGTGCCGGCCGGCTCCAGCCTCGATGCCCTGGCCGCGTGCCCGACCGATGTTGCCTCGCTCTCGCCCGACTTGCAGGCGAAGCAGGCCGCGGACAACGCGGCGATCGACAAGGCCATGGCCGATCGCGCGGCCAAGGACGCACGGGTTGCGGCCGAGGCCCGGAAAGCGGCCGATGCGCAAGCTGCCGCCAAGGCGCGCGGCGAAGCGATCGGCGGCTTCTTCGGCGGCGTGTTCGGTGGCGGCGCAGCGCAGTCGACCGTGAACCCGGCCATCGTCGCCCCGGTGCCGGCGCCGCGTCCCAACCGCGCCTGAGCTTGTCGTGGCGGGTTCATCGCCACGGCCCGGATCAGGCTCGGCGCTGACGGTGCATGGTGGCTGTTCCTCGGTCGGCTGCTATGCCATCACGGACGAGGGCGTCGATGAGGTTCATGCCGTGGTGGAAGCCGCGCTGAAGAACGGGCAGGAAGCGGTGGACGTGGCGAACTTTCTCTCCCGCATGACGGCAGGCAGTCAAACGCAGGGCCATGACCTGTTCGCGGCCGATTGCATCCCGCCCCGGCCGGGAGCCTGCCGTGGCGAGTATCGCGGGCACGACGCGGAGGATGCGCAGTGCGCCGCTATCGCCGCCTGGTCCTGATCGATCGCGCCATCCCGTTCCTCGCCGCCTTCGTCGGCCTCATCGCGCTGGCCGGCGCGGTGGTGGCGCAGATGAGCGCCGAAGCCCGCACCCGCGCGGTCACCGCCGAAATTGCCGCGGTGAAGGCCTCGGTCGAGCAACTGGCGCAGCAGGGGCTGCAGGCGCCGGGCGACGACGGCACCGCCGAGGGCCTTCTCGCCCTGCAGGACCGCATGAACCGGCTCGAGGCCGACTGGCAGGCGCGGCAGCAGACCGGGGCCCCGGCAGCTTCCGCCGTCACCGCCACCCCCGCCGACGCGCCGGCCCAGGCGGCCGCGATCGACCCCAACCTGCCCACGACCGACTGCATCCCGCTCGGCACGCGGTTCATGGTCACCCCGAACGAGACCTACCCGCTCTGTCAGTCGAAGCAGCAGGTGAGGGTGGGGGCGATCACCGGGGACACCGTCGAGGTGACGGGCGCCGGCACCATCGTGGAAACCGGTTTCGGCACGCTGGCCGGCTCGGACTGCACCGTCATGGTCTTCTCGGCCGACCCCGCCGGCTTCGCCGAAATGCGCGTCACCTGCCCCAACTGAGCGGCCGGACGGCGGCCGGCGTTCAGGGACCTTGACCCACTGCGAAGGGATGCCGCGCGCTTTCAGCATAGAGCGTACGGCCGGTTTCGGTGGCCCTAGCTACAACCACACCGGCACCGGGCTGGGCCGGCCTGTACCGGGGGCTAGCCAGGATACTGTTACGAACCGAGTCGTACGGTGGTTACGCTGATCGATGCGCGACCGCGGAACCTCACCACCGCCGTTTTAGCGATCCCCAATATCCACAGCAAAAACAGATATATGAGTACGGATCGGGAACAAAAGTGGACGATGTTCCGTGTGTGTTCCTGGTGTGTTTGAAATTAAACCGGAATTATGGAAAGACAGGAGCTGATCCATTCCGGATCAACCCCTGTCCGAGCCAGTCGCTCAGACGAACGCCTGACCCTCCTTCTGGCGAAGTAGGTCTAGCGCGTGGGGTCACTCGAAAGCAACCTAAAGGAGCCTTCAATTGACTGCACTGACTCCGACCACCTTGGGGAACGCCCTGCTGGGCTGGCCCAAACTTCACGCCGTGTCGTACGACCTCAACGTCGTCGGGCAGAACTATGCGAGCATTACCGCGAGGCTCGAAGGGTTGAGTGCCGTCCGGGTCCAGCTGTCGTACTGGTGGGTGTCGTCCTACTGGTCGGCACAGACCTTGTGGCAAGACCTTCTGCCCTACATCGACTACAACGACAGCCTGATCGTGACCGAGCTCTCCGGTGACGTGTGGGGCTCGGAGAACCGCGAAGACCTCCGCAACTGGATGAACGCGGTTCTGGCGGGTCGGCGCAACGCTGCCTAAGCCTGCTGGCCGGGCGCTTTGGCGCCCGGCTCACCTGTTTGCGTGCGCAAACGTACGCCGCCGTGCGTCACCGCATATTTGACGGATAACGCACGCAGCAAAGTCGATATTAGCTAAGCGACTGAAAGCTAAGGCACTTTCTGGGTGTGGAAGGCCTAGAACGCGCCGTGGCAGTGCTTGAACTTCTTGCCTGAGCCGCAGGGGCAGGGGGCGTTGCGGGAGACGCCGACCAGCAGCTTGGGGTCGATGGGGCGCAGCGCCGGGTCGGCCTCCAGCACGTCGCCTTCGCCCGCCTCGGCGGCGGCAAACGCCGCCAGCAGGGGAGCGGGGCCGAGGGCGCGGGGCATGGTGCCCGTCACGTCGCTTTCCGCGTCGTTCTCGCCGGTGGTGGGGTCGATGTGGATCTCGCTCAGGCCCGCGAGGCTCGGCGGCGGCTCCGGCTGGCGGAGCTGGATCTCGACATGGCTGAGCTGCGTCGTCACCAGCTCGCGCAGCTGGGCCAGCAGCTGCTCGAACAGCTCGAACGCCTCGCGCTTGTACTCGGTGAGCGGGTCACGCTGGGCCAGGCCGCGCCAGCCGATCACCTTGCTGAGGTGGTCGAGCGTCACCAGGTGCTCGCGCCACAGGCTGTCGATCGACTGCAGCAGGATGGATTTCTCGACCTGTCGCATGATCTCGGGCGTGAAGCGTTCCACCTTGGCGGCGGCGAGCTCGTCGGCCGCCTGGGTCAGGCGCGCGCGGACGTCCTCGACATCGATGCCTTCCTCTTCCGCCCACGCCTGGATCGGCGCGTCGACGTTGAGGTGGGTCCTGGCCGCCTCGGTCAGTTCCTCGACGTTCCACTGCTCGGCGAACGAGCGGTCCGGGATGGACTTGGCCATGATGCTGTCGACGACCTCGTGGCGCATGCTGGCCACGGTTTCCGAGACGTCCTCGGAATCCATCAGCTCCAGCCGCTCGGCGAAGATCACCTTGCGCTGGTCGTTCATCACGTCGTCGTATTTCAGGATGTTCTTGCGGATGTCGAAGTTGCGCGCCTCGACGCGGGCCTGCGCCCGCTCGATCGCCTTGGTCACCCACGGGTGGGTGATCGACTCGCCCTGCTCGAGCCCGAGCTTGCCCAGCATCGTGTCCATCGACTCGAC
>JBQCFF010000206.1:0-4699 GCA_051959485.1 Devosia sp.
CTCGGCATCACCACGGTTTCCGGCGAGGACGGCGTGCACGCCTTCGTCCGCTCGCTCACCAGTGCCCGGCCGGTCACGGGCGCCAGCGTCCGCCTCGTCGCCATCAACAACGAGATCCTCGGCGAGGGCACGACCGACGCCAATGGCGAAGCCACGTTTGCGGCGGGCCTCGCCCGCGGCGATGGCGGCCGCGCGCCGCAACTGGTTGTCGCCGAGACCGACGCCGGCGACTACGCCTTCATCGACTACACGCGGCCGGCCTTCGACCTCACCGATCGCGGCGTCGACGGTCGCCCGACCCCGGGCCCGCTCGACCTCTGGGCCACCACCGAGCGCGGTGTCTACCGCCCGTCCGAAACGGTCTACCTCACGGCGCTGCTGCGCGAGACCAAGGCGAAGGCGGTCCTGAAGCTGCCGCTGACCCTCGAGCTCGAGCGTCCCGACGGCGTCGTCGCCGATCGCCACCTGATCAACGACGGCGGCGCCGGCGGCTATACCGCCGCCCTGCCGCTGCCCAGCGAGGCGATGCGCGGCTCCTGGACCATCCGGCTCTACGCCGACCCCAAGCAGCCGGCGCTGAGCAGCACCAGCTTCCTCGTCGAGGACTTCGAGCCCGAGCGCCTGGCGTTCGAGATCTCCGCCCCGCCGGGCCCGGTCACCGCCGGTGCGGTGACCCCGGTGACGGTCACGGCGAAGTACCTCTACGGCGCCACCGCGCCCGACCTCGACATCGAGGCGGATTCGATCGTCCGCGCCGTGCCGACGCTCAGCGACTTCCCCGGCTACACCTTCGGCCGCGGCGACGACACCTTCACCACGGACTATCAGCCGCTCGGCACCGTCGGCGTCACCGACGAGGCCGGCAACGCCACGGCCGAGATCACGGTTCCCGAGCCTCCGGCCACCACGCGCCCGCTCACCGCCACGCTGGCCGTCCGCCTCGTCGACACCTCGGGGCGCGCCATCCAGCGCAACCTCACCCGCCCGGTGGCCCCGCTCACCGACCTGATCGGCCTCCGCCCGCAGTTCAGCGAGGCCGACGGCCTCGACCAGAATGCGACCGCTGCCTTCGACGTCATCGTCGTCGGCACCGACGGCAGGCAGAAGGGCGAGGCCGGCCTCGAGTGGACCCTCAGCCGCATCGAGACCAACTACCAGTGGTACCGCGACAACGGCACCTGGAAGTGGGAAGCGGTCACCACCACCCGCGAGGTCGGCAACGGCAGTGTCGACGCCGTCGCCACCGCGCCGGTGACGGTCAGCGCGCCGATCACCTGGGGCCGCTACCGGCTCGAGGTGAACTCGACCGGCGAGGGCGCCACCTCGTCGACCTACGAGTTCTACGCCGGCTACTACTATGCCGAGGCCGGCTCCGACACGCCCGACGAGCTGCAGGTCGCGCTCGACAAGTCCGCCTACCGCCCCGGCGACACCGCGGTGCTGAAGCTCGAGCCGCAGTTCGCCGGCACCGCGCTGGTGCTGGTCGTGGACAATGGCATCATCGACATGCGGGCCGTCGACGTTCCGGCCGAAGGCACGTCGATCGAACTGCCGGTTACCGAGGACTGGGGCCCCGGCGCCTACGTCACCGCCACGCTTTACCGGCCGGCCGATGCTGCCGAAAAGCGCATGCCGTCGCGCGCCCTCGGCGTCGCCTATGCCGATGTCGAGCCGGGCGACATGAAGCTCGCGGTCACGATCGACAAGCCCGACGTGGCCGCGCCGCGCGCGCCGTTCACCGCCACGGTGAAGCTTGGCAACGTACAGCCAGGCGACAAGGCCTACGTCACCGTCGCCGCCGTCGATCTCGGCATCCTCAACCTCACGAACTTCGCCGTACCCGATCCCGACGGCTGGTATTTCGGCCAGCGCCAGCTCGGCGTCGAGTTTCGCGACCTCTACGGCGCGCTGATCGACCCGACGCAGGGATCGCTCGGTGCGGTGCGCTCGGGCGGTGACGGCGGCGGCCTCGCGACCGGTACGCCGCCACCGACGACCGTCCTCGTCGCCCAGTACTCGGGCATCGTCGAGGTCGGCGCCGACGGCACTGCGGCCGTCACCTTCGACATGCCCGACTTCAACGGCACGGTGCGCCTGATGGCCATTGCGTGGACCGCAACCGCCGTCGGCCATGCTTCGGCCGACCTGGTGGTGCGCGATCCGGTGGTGGTCAACCTGACCCCGCCGCGCTTCCTCCGCCTCGACGACACCTCGCGCCTGCTGGTCGAGATCAACAACATCTCTGGCACGCCCGGCGCCTACAAGGTGGAGGTGATCACCGGCGAGGGCCTGTCGACCGATGCCGCGACGCAGACCGTGGAGCTGCCGGTGGGCGACCGCACGGCGCTCGAGCTCGGCCTCACCGGCACGCAGATCGGCGACCAGAGCCTCAGGCTCATCGTCACCGATCCGAACGGCAACGCGCTGGTGAAGGAGCTCGTGCTCGGCGTCCGCGCCGCCAGTGCGCCGGTCACCCGCTCGGTGCTGGTGCCGATCGAGCCCGGCGCGTCCGTTACCCTCGACGGCAGCCGCTTCGCCGGCCTGATCCCGCGCTCGGGCACCCTGAGCTTCGCGGTCGGTCCGATCGCCCGTCTCGACGTGCCCGAACTGCTGCTGTCGCTCGACCGCTATCCCTATGGTTGCGCCGAGCAGGTTTCGAGCCGCGCCCTGCCGCTGCTCTACCTCAACGACGTGGCCGAGGTGATGGGGCTGGGCACCGACGACGCGCTGGCGCTGCGCATCCGCGACGCCATCGCGGACCTGCTGTCGAAGCAGAACTCGGCCGGCGGCTTCGGCCTCTGGGGCCCGTTCTCGGCCTCCGAGTTCTGGCTCGACGCCTATGTCACCGACTTCCTGCTGCGGGCCCGCTCCGAGGGCTACGCGGTGCCGGACCAGGCGATGACCATGGCGCTCGACAATCTCGGCAACCAGGTGTCCTACGCCACCGACTTCTCCTCCGGCGGCGAGGACATCGCCTACGCGCTGCTCGACCTGGCCCGGGCGGGCCGGGCCGCCATCGGCGACCTGCGCTACTACCTCGAGGCCAAGCTCGACGCCTTCTCCTCGCCGCTGGCCAAGGCCCAGCTCGGTGCCGCGCTCGCCCTCTACGGCGATCGCACCCGCGCCGCCGAAGCCTTCGCCGCCGCGGTCGAGGCCCTGAAGCAGCCGGACGACCGCTACCGCTACCGGGCCGACTACGGCAGCCAGCTGCGCGACACCGCTGCGGTGCTCGCGCTGGCGGCGGAGTTCAGCCCGCCCGGCATCGACCTCGCCGCGCTCAGCCAGCAGCTCGCCAACCTGCGCGATGCCGCCCGCTGGAGCTCGACGCAGGAAGACGCCTGGACCCTGGTCGCGGCGTCGGCCCTCAGCCGCTCGGCGACGATCGGCAAGGTCACCGTCGACGGCGAACCGCTGGCCGGCACCGTCTACCGCCGCTACGACGACCTGGTGCTCGAAGGGGCGCCGGTCACCGTGACCAACACGGGCAATGCCGCGACCGAGATGACGGTCTCGGTCATCGGCATCCCGGCGACGCCGCCGGCCGCCAGCGGCGACGGGTTCAGCATCAGCCGCGAGTACTTCCTCGTCGACGGCACCCCCGCCGACCTGTCGACCGTCCGCCAGAACGACCGCTTCGTGGTCAAGCTGACGGCGGTGCCGCAGACCCTCGGCTCGGGCCAGTACGTGCTGGCCGATCCGCTGCCGGCCGGGTTCGAGATCGAGAACCCGAACCTGCTGGCGGGGGTCGGCGGGGTCGGCGACCTCTCGAGCTGGCTGACCGTCGACACGCCGGCCCATGTCGAGTCGCGCACCGACCAATACGTGGCGGCCTTCCGCCTCTATTCGGCGGCACCCAGCGTCACCACCGCCTACCTGGTCCGCGCCGTCTCGCCGGGCAGCTTCGTGCTGCCGGGCGCCACGGTGGAGGACATGTACCGGCCCGAGCTGCGCGGCAACACCGATGCCGGCCAGATCGAGGTTGCGCCGGCCGGTCCGTGAGATGACCGCGTGCAAACAGCGGCCGCGCCCCAACCAGGCGCGGCTCCTCGGTATCGCCGCGCTGCTCATGCTGGTCGGCGGCTCGGCGTCGCTGATCTACGGCAACCAGGTGGTGCAGGAGCTGCGCGCCACCCTGCCGCCCACGCCCGACCTCGCGACCGTCCCGGTCTCCACCCTGGTGGTCGACCGCGGCGGCACGCTGCTGCGCCCCTTCACCACCGCCGGCGGCCGCTGGCGCCTGCCGGTCACCATCGGCGACGTCGATCCACGCTTCCTCGCCATGCTGGTCGCCTACGAAGACAAGGGTTTTCGCGCGCACCGCGGCATCGACTGGTCCTCGATGGCCCGCGCCGCGCTGCAGTTCGTCGGGGCAGGCGGGCACATCGTCTCCGGCGGCTCGACCCTCACCATGCAGGTGGCGCGGCTGATCGACAGCGGCAGCACCCGTTCGCCCTGGGGCAAGCTCCGGCAGATGGTGCATGCGGCGGAGCTGGAACGCCGGCTGGGCAAGGACGAGATCCTCACCCTTTATCTGACCCTCGCGCCCTATGGCGGCAATATCGAGGGGGTGCGGGCCGCCAGCCTCGCCTATTTCGGCAAGGAGCCGAAGCGTCTATCGGTCGCCGAAAGCGCGCTGCTGGTCGCGCTGCCGCAATCGCCCGAGGCCCGCCGCCCCGACCGCGACCCCGCCGCCGCCCGC